>NZ_LT703005.1:0-300000 GCF_900149695.1 Anderseniella sp. Alg231-50
GACGGTCAKCAKCACTGTCACCGGCAGCAAGGATGGGCCTGTCATCACTTCGGCCGCGCAAGCCGGTACGGTGACTGAGACAGCGGATGTGCCCAGCGGCACCGACGCCGATCCTGACGATGCGACCGGCACCATCAGCTTTACCGATGTGGATTTGAGCGACAATCCGTCCGCCGGCCATGACGGCGGTACGGTGAGCGCCAGCACGCTGGCCAACGGTTACACGCTGACCGGCCCGCAGGAAGCAGCCCTCAAGGCAGCGTTCAGCCTCGATGATCCGGCATTGGGCAATTTCTCGCAGACCGACGGCACCGGTTCCACCGGCTGGACCTATGACGTGGCCAATGCCGATATCGACTTCCTCGGTGAAGGCGACAGTGTCGAGCTGACCTACGTCGTCACCATCAGTGACGGCAATGGCGGCAGCACCACGCAGAACGTGGTGGTCACCGTAAACGGCACCAATGATGAGCCTGTCATCACCTCGGCCGCGCAAGCCGGTACGGTGACTGAGACAGCGGATGTGCCCAGCGGCACCGACGCCGATCCTGACGATGCGACCGGCACCATCAGCTTTACCGATGTGGATTTGAGCGACAATCCGTCCGCCGGCCATGACGGCGGTACGGTGAGCGCCAGCACGCTGGCCAACGGTTACACGCTGACCGGCCCGCAGGAAGCAGCCCTCAAGGCAGCGTTCAGCCTCGATGATCCGGCATTGGGCAATTTCTCGCAGACCGACGGCACCGGCTCCACCGGCTGGACCTATGACGTGGCCAATGCCGATATCGACTTCCTCGGTGAAGGCGACAGTGTCGAGCTGACCTATGTCGTCACCATCAGTGACGGCAATGGCGGCAGCACCACGCAGAACGTGGTGGTGACGATCAATGGCACCAACGACCAACCGGTCATCTCTGCTGCCGAGGTAAATGCTACAGGATTGATCGAGGCGGGCTTCGGTGTGGCCGGTGTTGATGAAGTCTCCGGTGACGTGTCCGGCACCTGGAGTGATGTTGACCAGGTCGAAGCAGGGCTTCTGGCCGTCACACAAGGCTCGGCGGCCGCAGATGTACAATCGGACCTCACCTTCGACGGGGTTACCGGCGAGGCCGAAGTGACAGGCACTTACGGGTCGTTGTTCATCAAGGCAGACGGCACCTATCGCTATGTGCTCGACAATGCTGATGCAGATACACAGGCCCTGACGGATGGCCAGTCCGTCACCGACAGTTTCAACTACACCATCGCCAACGGACCCGATGCAGGAGATGCCGCGATATCCACCATCACCGTGGATATCACCGGCACCAATGACGCACCGGTCATCTCCGCTGCCGAGGTCAATGGAACAGGTCTGATTGAAGCAGGCTTCGGCGTGGCCGGAGTTGACGAGGTTGCCGGTGACGTGTCCGGCACCTGGAGCGATATTGACCAGGACGAAACGGCACTGCTTGCGGTGACTGAAGGATCTGCAGGCGGGGATGCGCAAACTGCCCTCACGTTCGACGGAGTGACCGGCGAGGCCGAAGTGACAGGTACTTACGGGTCATTGTTCATCAAGGCAGACGGCACCTATCGCTATGTGCTCGACAATGCTGACGCAGATACACAGGCCCTGACGGATGGCCAGTCCGTCACCGACAGTTTCAACTACACCATCGCCAACGGACCCGATGCAGGAGATGCCGCGATATCCACCATCACCGTGGATATCACCGGCACCAACGACCAACCGATCATCTCCGCTGCCGAGGTCAATGGAACAGGTCTGATTGAAGCAGGCTTCGGCGTGGCCGGAGTTGACGAGGTTGCCGGTGACGTGTCCGGCACCTGGAGCGATATTGATCAGGACGAAACGGCACTGCTTGCGGTGACTGAAGGATCTGCAGGCGTGGATGCACAAACTGCCCTCACGTTCGACGGAGTGACCGGCGAGGCCGAAGTGACAGGTACTTACGGGTCATTGTTCATCAAGGCAGACGGCACCTATCGCTATGTGCTCGACAATGCTGACGCAGACACACAGGCCCTGACCGACGGTCAGTCGGTTACAGACAGTTTCAACTACACCATCGCCAACGGAACCGATGCAGGAGATGCAGCGATATCCACCATCACCGTGGATATCACCGGCACCAATGACGCACCGGTCATCTCCGCTGCCGAAAATGCCTCCGGTATAGTCGAGGCAGGAACGGGTGTCGCGGGTGTCGCCGAAGTCTCCGGCGATGTATCAGGTACATGGAATGATGCAGATCAGGGTGAAGCGGCGTTGCTTGCCGTCACACAAGGCTCAGCGGGTGCAGACGCACAGTCTGGCCTCACATTCGACGGTGTGACCGGCGAGGCCGAAGTCACCGGCACCTACGGGTCCTTGTTCATCAAGGCAGACGGCACGTATCGCTATGTGCTGGATGACGCAGATGCCGATACCGAGGCACTGACTGACGGTCAGACTGTCACAGACAGCTTCAACTATACTATTGCAAACGGACCGGATGCGGGTGATTCGGTGGTATCCACCATTAACATCGGGATCACCGGATCCGATGACACAACGGGTCCTGTCGCCAGTGTTGTCACATACGATGACATCGACTTTCTGGACAACGGCATACTGGATACGTCCTATCTGCTGCTCGAAATTGATGGGGTATTTGAACCCGGCACGTCGGGAGCAAGTGATGTGTTTGAGCTTCCGTTCTTTGCCCTGGATGATGTCTCACCACCTGGAGAAGCCTACACCATTGAGAGTTTCACGCCGACTGAAGATGCGCTGGACCTGTCTATTCTTCTGGCGAACGCCGGCTATGTTTCCGGCAGCAGTTCAATCGAGGACTACGTCCAGTTTGTCGATGATGGAACCAATACGACGGTTCAGTTTGATGCGGACGGTGCCGGAACAGATGACGGTTATGTTGATCTGGCCGTGCTTGACGGTGTTACCGGTGCTGCCGACATCAAGATTATCGACACTTCCATGGTTTCCTAGACCTTAATAGCGATACGCAAAACCGACTGTTGGTCCCCACCGATTGTTTCCATCTCTCCTGCACACTGGCAAGTGACAGGAGACACGGCGAGATGAAGAACACACAGGAAAGAGTTGCGGTTGCCAAGTTGCACGCTATTGAATCAGCGGAGCAGTATCTCATCGCAAGGACCCGCGAAGAACTGAGGCATTCGGCCGGGAGTATGCCGGTCGAAAATTTTGCCGAGGCGCTCTACCGGCCTGTACTGGCTCTCGGGCTGACGGTCACATTCGTGTGGTTTCTCAACATTGGCGTTGTCAGCGATTTTCTGGCTGCAACAATCTAGATCGCGGTCAGTAAACTCAGCGCGCAAGGTTATCTGTTAGCTTTCTTTTTTGGGTGCCTGCGTTACCTGAACGCCGCGTAGGGAGGCGGGCAGGGGCTTGTCTCCAAAATCTATCACCGTGCGGTTGGAGAGCAGACCCTTGCTGTTGACTTCAATTTGTGCACGGCGATTGCCGTGGAAAAAGCTCAATCGAAATTCCCCATCGTGTTCATCTATACCTGCTTCGCATAACGTGGTGATGGAGCCTTGCCTGATGTGGTGTGGAACCTGATCTGCGGGAATGTTGAGCAAGTCCCCGACCAGAACGGCATTGACGACGGGACCGTCGTCGTCAAACTCGACAAGGTGATGGTTGATTTTGCGACTGCCGGATTTGTCCATGAGTCCTTACTTGAACGCTCTGCTATAACATGTATTTGGAATGCATCTTAATAAGGTGCCAGGGGCTCTTCAATGGCCAAAACAACGCAACCTGATTTCCCCAGATGTGTCGAGGTCTCAATGCACGCTCGTCCTCGCTGCAAATGGTTTGGCACACGACAGCTGTTCAAACATCAATCCCGGCGATATCATCACCAGACGATCCGGAACAGACTGGCTATGGAGCGGCTATACTATGCGGATACATAACTTTCGATGCCTCTTCGTCTTTATCTCGCTACTGGCAATGTCAGGCATCGCGCAGGCGCAAGACTACGACGCGGGTATTGCCGCTCTGCAGGCGGGTGAATTTTCCAAGGCTCGCAAGGAGTTGCGCCCACTGGCTGAGACCGGACACGGCGAGGCTCAGTATCAAATGGGTACGATGTTTGAATATGCCCGCGGTTATGCACAAAACGATGCAATGGCAGCGAGCTGGTATCTCAAGGCGGCGGCGAAAAATGTTGCCGCCGCGCAATACCGGCTGGGCGTCCTGCACGAAAACGGTTGGGGTGTTGCGCAAAACCACACCCGGGCGGCGTATTGGTATAAAAAGGCAGCCATGCAGGAACACGGATTTGCTCAGCATGATCTGGCGTTCTTGTACTATCAAGGCAAAGGGCTGCCGCGCGATCATGTACAGGCCTATATGTGGCTGAAAATTGCAGACCTGCAGGGCAACAGGTTGATGACGAAGCATTTGAGCCTGGTGGCACGCGGCATGACCACCGCCCAGATCAACAAGGCGCAGCGTCTTGCCTATCAATGGCTCAGGGGCCGCCGTTTGTAGCGAATTTCCACGCCCGCAATCCGTCACACTAAATTCGCTGATTGTCCGGTAACCTGTGCGTGTTATGTATCATGACAGCAGATTCTTTCGGGACGCGAAATCGCCATGCCGGAACTGGTGGACGAATTGGGAATTCACGACGACGATGGCGCCTTGCGCGCCGAGTACGTTCGTGCGGTTGCCGACACACTCCAACAGGATGATGCCCGCCAGCTTCGCAAGCTCATCAAGGAACTGCATGTCGCCGACATAGCTGACCTGATCGAGTTCCTGCCGTCCGAGGACCGGATACGGTTTATCGAATTGCAGGGCAGGACTTTCGATTTTGAAGTGCTGCCGGAACTGGATGAGTCCGTTCGTGACGGGCTCATGGATGCATTGCCCAACCAGTTCATTTCATCCGCGGTGCGGAAGCTGGACACCGATGATGCGCTTTACCTCATCGAAGACATGGATGAGGAGGACCAGCAGGAAATCCTCGCCAAGGTGTCCCGCGAGGACCGCACTGCGTTGACCCGGGGACTTGAGTATCCGGAATACTCGGCCGGCCGTCTCATGCAGACCAGTTTCGTGGCTGTACCGTCATTCTGGTCGGTGGGGCAGACCATCGACTACATGCGCAATGAAGAAGATTTGCCGGAAGATTTTATCGAGATCTATATTGTTGATCCCGCATATCACACGGTTGGTTTCGTCCCGGTCAGCCTGGTATTGCGCCATCCCCGGCCGCAGCAGATCTCGGAGATCATGCGCGAACATGACGTCGTTTTCACGGTGACGGATGAGCAGGACGATGTCGCATACAAGTTTGAACAATACCATCTGGGCTCAGCAGCCGTGGTGGATGAGAACCAGCGTCTCGTCGGGTCGATCACCATTGACGATATCGTGGATGTTATCCAGGAAGAGGCCAGTGAGGACATCTTGCGGCTCGGCGGCGTGGGCGATGAGGAAATCACAGACACAATCTGGTCGACAACCCAGTCACGCTTTGGCTGGCTGGTCCTCAATCTGGCAACTGCCGTTCTGGCATCGTGGGTCATCTCGCTGTTTGATGCGTCGATTGAGCAAATGGTTGCACTGGCAATCTTGATGCCCATTGTGGCGTCCATGGGCGGTAATGCGGGTACCCAGACCATGACCGTTGCGGTGCGCGCCATTGCACAAAGAAATCTTGGTCCGGTGAATGCGGTGCGCGTCGTCGTGCGTGAAAGCACGGTCGGTGTGCTCAACGGCGTGGCTTTTGCGATCATCATGGGATTGTTCGCCTGGTGGTGGTTTGGGTCGGATCAGCTGGGCCTGGTGATCGGAGCCGCGATGATCATCAACATGTTCGCAGCAGCTTTGGCCGGTATTCTCATTCCACTGGCACTAGAGCGCTTTGAAATAGACCCTGCAGTCGCATCCGGCGTGTTTGTCACCACTGTCACGGATGTTGTCGGCTTCTTTGCCTTCCTCGGGCTGGCGGCGTGGTGGTTACTGTAATCGCTGCTGACGCCGTCCTGCCGGCTGTCGCCGGTTTTCGTAATCTCCTAGATAATCCACCAGGCTCTTACCTTGCCGGCATAGTCCGACCACGCCTCACCGAACTTGCTGCGGAGGTGAGCCTGTTCGCGCACTACAGCCAGTTTATGGGTTGCTATTGCGGCCAGGGGTGTCGCAATCAGCAACCAGCCGTTTTGCAGGGCCAGTCCCAGGCCAAGGGTCGCAATCGTATTGCCGACGTAAATCGGGTTGCGCATGTGCGCGAAGGGACCGGACGTGACCAGCTTGTCGGCGGCGCGGTGAGGGAGGATGTTGGTACGTGACTTTGTCATTGTAGCCATTGCCCAGATGTCGAGCATGATACCTGCTGCCAGCACGGCGTAACCTGGCCAGGTCAATGCCTCTGTCAACTTGAGGGGTTGCACCTGTTGCAGCAGCAATCCGGCAATGACCAGTCCCCCGAAAATCATCGGCGGCCAGGGCAGGGTGTTGGGGGATTTCTCAACCATTCTCAGTTGCTTTCTTTGAGATTTCCCAGTCAAGATGCCATCACCAACAGGCAAATCGCAAAGAGGCATGAACGCGCATGAAAATCGTATCCGCAAATGGAGCAGATATTCCCGCCATCGGTCTTGGCACCTGGGAACTGCGTGGCGAGCAGTGCACGCAACTCGTTGAGACCGCATTGCAAGGCGGATACACCCATATTGACACTGCACAGATGTATCAGAACGAGCGCGAAGTCGGAGCCGGCATCCGGGCGTCCGGCATGAACCGCGACAATCTGTTTGTGACCACGAAAATCTGGCCGGAGAATTACGCTACGGATGATTTTGCCCGGGCCGCGGACGAACGCCTTGAATTCCTGGACTGCGGTACACTCGATCTGTTGTTGCTGCATTGGCCACCGCAGGCAGTCAGCATGGCTGAGGCTGTCGCCGGACTGAACAAGGCAAAACGGACAGGGCTTGCGCGCCACATAGGCATCTCCAACTTCACGGTGCAGCAGGTAGAAGAGGCGGTCGCACTCTCGGATGAACCCCTGGTCTGTAATCAGATTGAGTATCATCCGCTGATCAATCAGGACAAAGTCCGCGCGGCCTGTGCCCGTCACGGACTGGCGGTTACTGCCTATTGCCCGATTGCCCGCAATCAGGTCGCTGATGAACCAGTGATGCGTGACATTGCGCTTCGCCATGATGCCAGTCCGGCCCAGATAGCGCTTGCCTGGCTTGCCGGCCACGGCGATGTCATATCCATTCCGCGCTCATCCAGGCCGGAACGGCTTGCCGACAACCTGAAAGCGATGCGGATTTCTTTGAGTGAAGACGAGATGGCGGAAATCGGCGCGCTGACTGCGCGTGATCTCCGGCTGGTGGACCCGGAAAGTGTACGTCCTCGATGGGATACCGCCTGAGCGGCTTCAGGCAGCCTGGTTCTGGCTGAGACCCCAGCCTTTTGACGCACCGCCGAGCTTTTGTGCCCAGGTCTGAAACACCGTCTCTATTGCGTGGATTTCCTGTGGAACCGGAGCCATGCAAAGAGTGACAGCCACAGTCCAGACAGTGTCGCTTATTGGTTGTGCTTGCGCTGACTGGCAATTGGTTGCGCCTTGTGAAATCGACACAATCTCCTCGGCGCACTGCTGCGAGGGAACTTCGGCAAAAAATTGTATGTCGACCGGAGCAACACCTGATGACGGGGCCGCTTGTTGAAGCGGGTCTGTTGGCATTCCGGGAGCGGGCAGATTTCCGCCTGGCAACTCTGTTCCTGCCGGACTTCTCGTGGCAAGTCCGATGCGCGCAAGGTTGGCGGGAGAGCCTGTAACACTGACCGGAGTCACAATGTCAGACGTTTTTTCACGCGACAATACGTCCCGCAATTTACCGAAGAGACTTTCACCCATGTTCTGCCGATCCCGAACAACTGAAATGACTTTATGGGAGACAGGTTACGAGGTTTTGACTAACGAAACGTTGCAGTTCGGGTCAGGTGTTGGAATCGGACCTTGACCCCCTTGACGTAACAATATGAAACTGCGGTGATATTCTTATTGGTTCCAGATCAGCAGCATCGGAAAGCGTACACATGCCTCAGGAAATAACGACCGGTATCAAAGACCTGCTCGAAGAGGCCAAGGCCGAGATATCGGAGGTTGACGTGGCAGCTGCACGCGATCTGATTGATAACAGCAACGCCTTGCTGGTCGACATTCGCGATGTCCGTGAACTGTGGCGTGACGGGAAGGTGCCGGACTCCCGGCATGTGCCGCGCGGCATGGTCGAATTCTGGATTGCACCGGACAGTCCCTATCACAAGGAAATTTTCACCGAGGATCGCCCGTTCATTTTCATGTGCGCAGGCGGTTTGCGTTCCGCGCTGGCAACCCAGATAGCCCAGCGGATGGGCCTGAAACCGGCCTATAATCTGATTGGTGGATTTGGAGCATGGCGAGACGCTGATGCGCCGATAATTCCGCACGAGAAAAAATAGCCGGCAGACTGACGCGCCTGCTCATTTGCGGTCTGACCGGCTGACATTGGCCGGGTTTAAGCAATTGAATTCTGTGTACACTTGACGGTTCGACATTGCCTGTTGCCAGATGGACGCGGAAGGTAGGCCTCATGGCTTTGCACATTCTGAAATTGTGTGTCGGCGTGGAAGACATCCCGCAACTTGCCGAATGGCAGGAAATGCGCATGCGCACGGTCGGCAAGATCTGGCACATCACCCGGATGATGCCGAAACGGGCCGACGAGATTGTTGTCAATGGTTCGCTTTACTGGGTCATAAAGGGCATGGTCGCAGTTCGCCAGCGCATCGTCGAAATCGAGCAGTTTCAGGACGACGAAGGCATATCGCGCTGCAAGTTCATTTTCGACGAGGAACTGGTGCCTGTGCGGCCTCAACCCCGGCGGCCGTTTCAGGGCTGGCGGTACCTGAAGGACGAAGATGCGCCCCTGGATCTGCCAAAGGGAGCAGTTGCACACGACATGCCGGAAAAAATGCGCAATGAACTGGCGGAACTTGGTCTGCTCTAAACCGCGATGTTGTCTATCAACCGTGTCTTGCCCAGCCAGCTGGCCGCCAGAATTCTCAATTCCGTTTCCGACTTCGACTTTACCGGAGCAAGCGTTTCTGCAACTCGCACTTCAAGGTAGTCGGTTTTGAACCCTGCCTGCTTCAACTGTTTCTTGCCGGCAGAGCACGAACGCGTGATACTTTTGCCGGCACGGACATCTGCGGCCACTTCCTGTAGCGTCTGGTGCAGTAGTGGCGCAGTCGCCCGTTCCGCGTCGGACAGGTACTCATTGCGCGACGACAGCGCCAGTCCGTCATCTGCACGCACCGTTGGAACTCCGATGACGCCGGTCGGAATCGACAAGTCGCGTGCCATCTTGGTGACGACTTTCAACTGCTGGAAATCCTTCTCGCCAAACATGGCGTAGTCGCAGCCGGCCGCTATGAAAAGCTTGGCAACAACCGTCGCAACACCATCGAAGAAATGCGGGCGGTGTTTGTCTTCCAGCCCTGCCTTGGCGGGCCCGGCCAGGGAGACCGACGTACAAAAACCTTCCGGATACATTTCCAGCAAGGCCGGCGCATAAACCAGGTGCGCGCCGGCGGCACGCAGCTTTTCAACATCGGCCTTTTCGGTCCGGGGGTAGGCGTCCAGGTCTTCACTCGGCGCAAACTGTTGTGGATTCACGAATATCGTGACCACAACCCGGTCGGCGGTACGCAAGCCCATCTCCACGAGACGCAGATGCCCGTTGTGCAACGCGCCCATGGTGGGCACCAGGGCTGTTCGCATGTCCCGTCTTCGCCATTGAGATACCTGTGCTCTCAGGGTCTCGACGGTTCGAACTGTTTTGAGTTTGTCCGGCATCTGTCAGGAATCAACTTGTTTCGCAGCGACCAACCCTATCATTTTTTTCCATCCACTCGCACAGGCTTCAGGGGCAGGGCAGTTCCATCCTTCACTTCTTCCATCACAAAGTAAGAATGCGTTCCCTGAACCATGGGCAGGGAACCGATCTCACCGCCCAGAAGTTTCCGGTACTCATTCATCCCCGTAACGCGCGCTTTCAGCAGGTAATCGAAGTCGCCGCCTACCATATGGCACTCCAGAACATTCGGAACCCGTCCAATCGCAGAATTGAAAGACTGCAGTGTGTTTTCGTCGGTTTCTTTCAGGGTGACCTGGATGAATACCAGCAGGTCGAGCTTGACGGCATTGGGATCAACAATTGCCTTGTAACCGGAAATGAAGCCACGCATTTCAAGCTTGCGCAGGCGCTGCGCACAGGGGGTGGAAGATAAATTGATCCGGCGCGCAAGATCGCTGACACTGATGCGGCCATCGGTTTGCAAAACTTCCAGTATTTTCAGATCGTGCATATCGAGTTGCATAGCTGAACCAATCATGAAAAGCAGGGAAAAAACCTGCGAAACATACAAATATAAGTGAAAAACACTAGGCAAGATTAATTACATAGCCAGAAGATGTTTTCAAGAAGGACCGTGCTTCATGACCGCTTCATCTCTTCCCGCAATGGAAAAATTATCCAGCCACCTCTTCAGCGATGAGACCGCACTGGTGCGGAGACTGGCGTCTCAGGCGGAATTGGACGGAGATGCCGCTGACGAGACCCAGAAACTGGCAAGGCAACTTGTCTCCGCCGTCCGAAAGGGTCGCAAGCAAAAGGGCGGTGTAGACGAATTCATGCAGGAATACTCGCTGTCAAGCGAGGAGGGCGTGGTGCTGATGTGCCTCGCCGAAGCATTGCTCCGGATACCTGACGATCACACGGCCGATAAACTGATTGCCGACAAGATAGGTGGCCGTGACTGGCATAGCCATGTCGGTGCATCTGAATCACTGTTTGTGAATGCGTCCACGTGGGGCCTGATGCTGACCGGCAAGTTCGTCGGCCTGGGTGGGGAAGCCACGCAGGACCCGGCAAGCTATTTCTCCAAAATCGTGAAACGATCCGGCGAACCGATCGTGCGTCAGGCCATGCGTCATGCCATGCGCATCATGGGCAAGCAGTTCGTGCTAGGCCGCACCATTGCGGAAGCACTCGATGTGTCTTCGCCGTTCAAGACGCAAGGCTACAGGTTTTCATACGACATGCTGGGCGAAGCGGCCCGGACAATGAATGACGCCGAACGATACTGGCAATCCTACAGCGATGCCATCGCCGCCATTGCCGAAAGTGAAAAATCCGGACCGCAGCGTCCGATCCACGAATTGCCATCGATTTCCGTGAAATTGTCGGCACTGCATCCGCGCTATGAGGCAAGAACCGAAACAAGGGTAATGAACGAGCTTTACCCGCAGATCCAGAAGCTATGTCTGCAGGCTCGCGATGGTGGCATTGCCCTGACCATAGATGCCGAAGAGGTCGACCGGCTGGAACTGTCTTTGCGGGTGTTTGGAAAGCTGGCCCATGATCCGAAACTGAAAGACTGGAACGGACTGGGACTGGCTGTCCAGGCCTATTCGCGCCGCGCCATGCCAGCCCTGGAATGGCTGGCCGAACTGGCGGAGAATACCAAACGAAGGTTTCCGGTACGGCTTGTTAAAGGAGCTTACTGGGACACCGAAATCAAGCTGGCCCAGATCGCCGGGTTTGAAAATTTTCCACTGTTTACCCGCAAGGTGTCCACCGACGTGTCTTATTTGGCCTGTGCCCGCTATCTGCTGCGGCGGCGCGACGTCTTCTATCCTCAGTTCGCCACCCACAATGCGCACACGGTTGCAGCTGTATCGGTCATGGCCGGCAATGATCGCGAGTTTGAATTCCAGCGGCTGCATGGCATGGGCCAGGCGCTGTATGACGCTGTAACGGCGGCAGAGGGCATAGCCCAGCCGTGCCGAATATATGCACCTGTTGGCAGCCACGAAGACCTGCTGGCATATCTTGTACGCCGGTTGCTGGAGAATGGCGCAAACACTTCGTTCGTCAACCGCCTGGCAGACGATGAAGCGCCCATCGACGAGATTGTCGAAGACCCGGTGGCAGTCGTCCGGCGGCTTGATGAATTGCCTCACCCGCGTATTGCACCGCCGGGTGATGTGTTCAAACCACGCCGCAATTCCGCCGGCCTGCCATTATGGGACGACGCCACCCGCCTACCGTTGCAGGCGCAAATACAAAAAGCTCTTGAAACATCGGTGAAGGCCACTGCTCTCGTGCCCGGCAAAGCATCCGGTGAGGCCGTGCGTGAGATAACCTCGCCACATGATCGCTCAGTTGTGGTAGGCGAAATCTCTGAAGCCTCCAATGCGCAGATTGAAGCGGCAATCACCCACGCAGCTGCTGCCCAGGAAAGCTGGGACGCCCGGGGTGGGGGGTATCGCGCTGACTGTCTTGAGCGGGCCGCCGACCTTTATGAAGCCAATGCGGCCAGTCTGTTTGCCCTGTTGATCCGGGAGGCCGGCAAGAATTTGGACAATGCACAGGCCGACTTGCGCGAAGCGGTTGACTTCCTGAGGTATTATGCCAGCGAGGCCCGCGCCAAGTTTGAAGCGCCATGCCAACTGCCGGGACCAACCGGTGAAACAAATGAAATGTATCTGCGTGGCCGCGGTGTTTTCGCCTGCATCGCACCGTGGAATTTCCCGTTGGCCATTTTCACAGGCCAGATGTCTGCGGCACTTGCAGCCGGAAACACTGTGCTGGCGAAACCGGCGGAACAGACACCGCTGGTCGCGTATGAGGCAGTGAAACTGTTGCACGATGCAGGTGTTCCACCCGAAGTGTTGTCCCTGCTGCCCGGAGACGGGGCCCGCATCGGCGGACAGGTGTTGCAGCATGCCGCGTTGGGCGGTGTTGCCTTCACCGGCTCCACCCAGACCGCACACATCATCAATCGCAGGCTAGCTGAACGAGATGGCGCAATCCTGCCGCTGATTGCCGAAACGGGCGGAATGAACGCGATGATCGTCGACTCATCCGCCTTGCCGGAGCAGGCCGTTCGCGACCTGATCATGTCAGCCTTTGATTCTGCCGGTCAGCGTTGTTCCGCAGCCCGCCTGCTGTTTGTGCAGGAAGATGCCGCGAAACGGACAATCGACATGCTGTGCGGTGCGGCCAGCGAGTTGAAAATCGGCGATCCGCTTGACTACTCAACCGATGTCGGACCGGTTATCGATGACGACGCCCGTGAGCGACTGGACGCTCACAAGGCGCGAATGGCAAGCGAGGCAAAAATGCTGATCGACCTGCCGCTGCCTGCGGAGTGCGAGGCGGGCACCTTTGTCACGCCGGCCATTTATGAACTGGCGTCGCTGGCTCCTTTGCATGAGGAGGTGTTTGGACCTTGCCTGCACGTCGTGAAATACCAGGCGGACAAACTCGACCAGGTATGCCAGGAGCTCAACAAAACCGGTTACGGATTGACCCTTGGTGTGCATTCACGGGTCGAAGACACAATCGAACAGATCCAGCGCCAGGTCAGAGTCGGCAATATGTATGTCAATCGCAACCAGATCGGCGCCGTCGTCGGTTCGCAGCCATTTGGCGGCGAAGGTTTGTCCGGCACCGGGCCGAAGGCCGGTGGGCCACACTACCTCTCACAATTTGCCACTGAACGGGTTGTGTCGGTTGACACCACAGCTTCAGGTGGCAATGCGGCCTTGATGAGCATGGGGCCGGCGCGCTGATCACCCGGCATCGAAGTGCTGCTTGAGGGCGGATATCATTTTCAGGTTGAGTTGGCTTACCTGTGGATCGAGAGGCTTGGGGCGTGACGACATTTTCGCCACCACCAGTTGTTGCCCGGGCATGACATACAGGTTCTGGCCGTGGATACCGATACAAAACATCATCGGGTTCTCACCACGTTCCACGTACCACTTGTTGCGGTAATGCATGGCCTTGCCGGGAAAATACCCGGCAAAATCGCCCTGGTCCCAGGCTTCCCGGTCGCCATTGTTCAACACGTCGTCGATCCAGGCTTCCGGCAATACCTGGGCAGCACCCCTTTTTCCCCGGTTTGCGACCAGCATACCCACCCTGGCGAGGTCGCGCAGGCTGACGCACATACCTCCCGCAGCGCGTGGCGCACCCAGCCTGTCCACCGTAATGTAGGCCGGTGTTTCAGCACCCATCGGCTGCCACAGGTGCTCCGCCATCAGGTCGGCATAGCGGATACCGGCAGCGCGTTCGATAATCCAGGCCATCAGGTCAGTGTTTGGCGATACATAGTGAAACCGTCCCAGGTGCGGGCCGTCGGTGTCGGAAATCTGATTGAAGAAACTGCGCAAGTCAGACGCACTTTCACCGGGCTCGAGCGGGTTCCATCCGGTTGATTTACGGTATTCAATGATGGCTCCGCCTGTTGCCTCATAATCTTCGTCGAAACGAATGCCGGCGCGCATGTCCAGCACATTCTGGACACTGGCGCCGCTCCAGGACGTGCCGGCAATTTCCGGCACATAGTCGGTCACCAGAGCTGCTGTATCGAGCACGCCCTTGTCTGCAAGTATGCCTGACAGCGCACCCAGCATGGACTTGGAAACAGACATAAGGATGTGAGGCGTGCGCCGCCCGGAAGCATTGCGGTACTCCTCGACAATGATTTTGCCCTTGTGAATGACCGTGAATGCGTCGGTGTAGGTGGCGTCCAGGTAGCCATTAAGGTCAAGGTCGTAGTCAACCGGCAGACCGGAAAGGTCGTGCGGGGCGGACTGCAGGTCCCAGATGTCAGCCGGGTTGTTGGGGATGTCGGCTGTCTGAATGATCTCGCGAACATGGGAGAAGGCCCATGAACTGAACGGTGCAGTCCGCCAGTTGGAAAGTGTGACCTGATTTTCGGCGGCAGGTGGAAATTCTCGCATTAAAGTGCTCATGGTCTGGTATTCAAACTCCGGATTGAACTAGGCTCGGCAAACAAGACAACCAGAGCGGAACCAGGGATACAAGCAAATGCAGCATTACAAGGCGGGTTCACGGCCAACCAAACAGGCGCCAGCCAGCTACTTCACCGGAACCGTATGGCAGGACCCTATTGTGGAAGCGCCCGATCCGGCCCGAATTCGTGCCTTGCGCGTCACTTTCGAGCCCGGCGCTCGCACGGCCTGGCACACTCACCCGCTGGGACAGACACTGGTCGTCCAGTCGGGTCTTGGGCTGTTTCAGAGCGAGGGCGGGCCTGTCACCACGTTGAAACCGGGTGACGTGATGTGGATATCACCCAACGAGAAGCACTGGCATGGCGCGACGCCGGAAAACGGCATGGTTCACATCGCGTTCCAGGAAGCACTTGACGGCACTCACGCGAACTGGCTGGAACACGTAACGGACGAGGAATATCTCGTGCCGCCATCGGCATGAGCGATGGCACGGCACAGCAGTGTCATTTGAATTTGATGTGAAAATACCTATCTCTTTGAAAACAACGTTTTTCGGGGGAATTGCATTTGGCCAGGAACGAACGCAGCAAATCAGGTACAAAACCGGTTGTCGAACAGCAATCGGCGAACGCACCTGCTGTGAACGAAGATGTAGACGGCTTTCTGGCACAGTTGAAGGCAACACCGGTTCCGGCACAGTCCGGAAACGGCAAACTGGTGTTCGCCATGGACGCAACCATGAGCCGCCAGCCCAGTTGGGACGCGGCCCTGCAGACCCAGGCGGAAATGTTCCGTGAGGCCGGTCGCATCGGCGGTCTTGATGTCCAGTTGATCTATTTCCGGGGATTTGGCGAGTGCAGGGCATCAAAGTGGGTGTCGGATGCAGATGGCCTGGCCCGGCTGATGACAACAGTGGACTGCCGGGGCGGTAATACACAAATTGAAAAGGTGCTGAAGCACGTTCGCAAGGAAGCCCAGTCAGGCAGGGTCAATGCGGTCGTCTATGTGGGTGACTGCATGGAGGAGAACATTGACCTGCTATGTCAACAGGCCGGTGAAATCGGATTGCTCGGCGTCCGCATGTTCATGTTTCAGGAAGGAAATGACGCGATCGCGCTGAATGCCTTCAGGGAAATAGCCCGACTGACGGGAGGCGCCTACAGTCGTTTCGATTCAGGCTCGGCGGATCATCTGCGCGAACTGCTGTCGGCTGTAGCCGTTTATGCGGCAGGTGGCAGGCAGGCGCTTGAAAACTTCTCGGGCGCCAGGGGAAAAGGGCCGCGCGGACTGCTGGAGCAACTGAACTGATGCCATACGCAATCGCAGCCATCGCATTGTTTGTTGTTGCGACCTTGTTTCTTCCACGCCTGGTCAATGCAAACCCAGCGACAATAGCACGTGCGGCACGAAGCACATCCTCAGGTGTAATCTTTGCCGCTGCCGTGTTTTTCGCCCTTCGTGGCCTTCTACCCATCGCGATACCGCTTTTCCTGTTTGGCCTGTTCCTCCTCGGCGCACAGAGAGGTTTTAACCGCACCAGCAAGTCGCCGGGCCAGAGATCCAGCGTCCGCACGTCTGTGCTCGATATGTGGTTGAACCATGATGACGGCAGCATGGATGCGGTCATCTTGTCCGGCGCATACACCGGCAGGCAATTGTCGGAGCTGGAGCTGGCAGAGTTACTGCAATTGCTGGGCGAATGCGTTTCGGCCGGAGATCAGAGCGAAGCCTTGCTGATGGCTTATCTGGATCGTGTTCATCCGCAATGGCGCGAGCAGGCTGGTTCGGCAGGTGGCAGCAGTTCTACCGGATCGATGAGCCGGGAAGATGCGCTCGATGTCCTCGGCCTCAAGGAAGGCGCCAGTGAAAAGGACATTCGCACGGCTTATCGAAAGATGATGAAAAAACACCACCCCGACAACGGTGGATCGGCCTATCTGGCAGCGCGCATCAACGAAGCAAATGACGTGCTGACCGGCGGCGAACATTAAAAACCCGCCCGGGTACCAGTAACCGGGCGGACCCAAATGATTGATGAGACTGGTTTAGCTGGTGGGTGCCAGGGGAAAACAACCGACGCCTGCGCGTTTAAGCTGGCGGCAGGCACGTGTCGCCTGTTTTCTGCTCAATCCAGAAAACCGTGCGCGATAAAGCGTGTTTCCGTTCTTGGCCACCGGCATGAGGAATGGTGTTGCCTTCTTCAGAGCCGCAACTTTTCTGGTTTTCGCAGAGGCGAGCCTGTCTCGGGCGCCTTCACGCGTCGGGAATGCGCCAATTTGTATGTTCCATGAGGCTTGATGGATTGTGGTTTCCTGCGCTTTTCCCGCTTGGTTTTGAGCTGACGCCGCAGCGGCCCGGTCTGTCGACGTGGGCTTGATTTGTAGAGCTGCCGGAGACGGCTGCCGGGCCGACGCAACAATCCGGGATTGGTCTTTTTGCGGTGCTGCAGGTATCGCCAGTTGTGACATGGCGTCGGCTACCGCCAGGCTATCGCCCTTGGCCGCGGTTGATGGAACGACAACCGATGTGAAAGTGACGCCATTTGCGGGCAGGGTGGTTTCGGGCTGTTGCGTATTTGCCGGTTGCGCATTCAGCGCCAACAGAGCGCCCACCGGATCGGATGCAGGTACGGTGTGCTGATAGGCAGAAGCCAACTTGGCGAGTTTTGCGGTGTCGGTTTGCTTCAGGCTGGGCTTTTCGCGCGGGATCGGTGCAAACCTGGAATCAGTATCGGAAGGGTTTGCGGACTTTGCCTTGTTGATTTTCGAAGCACGGGCCGCAGCTGCGGCACTGTAACCGGGCGGAGTACCGGCAACCATGGCGATCTTTTTGCTGCCACGTGATGCCTTTCGCAGGTCACGCTTCAGGATCTTGGTCATGAAGGCATTGCGCGAACGTCCGCTGCGACCGCCCATGACAACTGCGACAAGGCTGCGGGTGCCGAGTGTCCGTGATGACAGCAGGTTGAAACCGGAGGCGCGGGTGTAGCCGGTTTTGATGCCGTCAACGCCCTTCAGCTTGCCGAGCAGCCGATTGTGATTGCGGTACTTGCGCTTGCCGTATTTGAACGAGCGCGTTGCGAAATGCTTGTAGTATTTTGGAAAATCGCGCTGGATGCGCAAACCAAGTGTCGCCATGTCCCTTGCGGTCGTAACCTGGCGCTTGTCCGGTAAACCGTTCGGGTTGGTGAATTTGGTGCGCGTCATGCCCAGAGCGCGGGCCTGGCGCGTCATGCGCTTGGCAAATCCTTTCTGCGAACCACCAATGTGCTCGGCAACAACCATTGCCGCGTCATTGGCGGATTTGGTTATGAGCGCAAACATGGCATTACGCGCAGTGATGGTGGAACCAACTCTCAAGCCCAGCTTTGACGGTTGCTGGGCTGCGGCGCGCTTGGATACTTTCATGGGCGTAGAGAATGACATGCGTCCGGCATCAATTTCCTGAAACATCAGGTACAGCGTCATGACCTTGGTCAGCGAAGCCGGATAGCGCTTTGCATCAAGGTTCTTGCTGTAGATGATCTTTCCGGTCGAGGCATCTACCGTAACAGCACTGAATGCCGGCCGTGCCATTGCAGGGCGATTTGCGCCCGCAATCAGAACCAGAGACAGGATAAGGACCATCACGACTGACCGGCCCTTGTCAAAGCCCGTCTGTGATTTGAACTTACCGGCTAATGAAATACCCATGACACCCACTATCCATCGAGTTTGGCGTTACACCTGCCGCGAAACGCCTGATTAAGACACTTAGCTGATTCGTCACCGAATCGACAAAGCTGCAACTCTCATGCGCGTTATGGAACTGTAAGAAATAAGGAACCTTGATACCGGTCAATATGCCGGCGAACAAAACCTGACACTTACTAACAGTTCGGACAATTACGCGCCCGCATTTTCCGGGTTGTCAGGCAAACCCCTGCCTGAGTGACCCGGTGATCCCCATCTCATCACGAACAAATCATGAAGGATGAGCCTTACTAACCGGTAAACGGGGCAACCATCGGGCAGTGTTTCTTTGCGGTGAAAACTTTTTATGGTGCAGTGCACAAAATTACTTGACAATAAATGGTGCAGTGCATATATCACCGTCATCCGAAGAGTTCGGGGTCACACAAACCAAGGATTTTAACATGTTCAAGTCATTCGAAGAGATGCAGGCTGCAGGCAAACAGGGTTTTGAAGCTTACATCGCCAGCGCAAATGCTTTCAACAAGGGTTTCCAGACACTGGCAACCGAAGCTGCTGAATTCACCAAGAAGTCTTTCGAAGACACCGTTGCACTGACCGAGAAGGTTGTTGCCTCCAAGTCTGTCGAAAAGGCTGTAGAACTGCAGCAGGCACACGTCACCAAGTCTTATGAAGGCTTCATGGCGCAGGCCACCAAAATGAACCAGTTCTACATGGATGCCGCCAAGGACGCCTACAAGCCGTTCGAAGCTGAGATCGAAAAGTTCGCTCCAAAGGCAACCAAGTAAGTCGTACGCATTATCTGGGGGGAGCCTTCTCCCAGTCTGATCTGCAAATAAGAGCCGTCTGACACCATGTGTCAGGCGGTTTTTTGTGTCTGATTTTGGCTATATTATTTCTCTACACAGGAAAGTTTACGGCAAACCCTCGTAACTCACCCATTGACGCCTATATGCTAGGGCATGGATGATTGCTTTGTCCGACGGTCGCGACAACTATCCCGGATGGGTGTCCTGTATAGTCGTGTATGGCCTTTCTAATCGTGTATGGTTTTTCGATGTCTATTTATCTGTCTGACAAAGACAACAAGGATGGTGAAGACGGCGGTGGCGAAGGCCAGACCGGTGTCATCACGCGTGAACAGACCAAAACCAAGAAGCCCAGCATGTACAAGGTGCTTCTGTTGAACGATGATTACACGCCCATGGAGTTCGTGGTGCACGTACTGGAACGGTTCTTCGGTAAAAACCGGGAAGAGGCTACCGTCGTAATGTTACATGTGCATCAAAAGGGTGTCGGTGTATGTGGTGTCTACACCTACGAAATTGCTGAAACAAAAGTTACTCAAGTCATGGATTTCGCCCGGCAGCACTCACATCCGCTGCAATGCACCATGGAAAAGGAATAGGAGCCTCACGTGCCCACATTTTCTCGTAGTCTCGAACAGGCGCTGCACAGGGCGCTGGCTTTGGCCAGCGATCGCAGTCACGAGTATGCAACGCTGGAGCATTTGCTGCTCGCCCTTGTCGATGACAAGGACGCCGCATCTGTGATGCGCGCTTGCAGTGTCGACGTTGACCAGTTGCGCCGCAGCCTGGAGAACTATGTCGATAACGATCTCGCCAGCCTGGTGATGGCAACAGGCGATGACGCCAAGCCGACTGCCGGTTTCCAGCGGGTCATACAGCGCGCCGTTATCCATGTGCAGTCATCGGGACGCGAAGAAGTAACCGGTGCCAATGTGCTTGTTGCCATTTTCGCCGAACGTGAAAGTCATGCTGCCTACTTCCTGCAGGAACAGGACATGACGCGCTACGACGCTGTCAATTTCATCTCCCACGGCATAGCCAAGAAGCCCGGACTTTCGGAAAGCCGTTCGGTGCAGGGCGCTTCATCCGATGAAGAAGGCGATGAGGGCGAGGACGTAATTGACGGCGAAAAGTCCGGTGACGCGCTGGACAACTTCTGCATCAACCTCAACCAGAAAGCCACCGACGGCAAGATCGATCCGTTGATCGGCCGCGAATTCGAGGTCAACCGGACCATCCAGGTGCTGTGCCGCAGGTCCAAGAACAATCCGCTGTTTGTCGGAGACCCCGGTGTCGGCAAGACCGCCATCGCAGAAGGTCTGGCCCGAAAGATCGTCAAGGGTGAAGTACCGGAAGTTCTGAAAGAATGCACCATCTTCCAGCTCGACATGGGTGTCCTGCTGGCCGGCACACGCTATCGCGGCGATTTCGAAGAACGCCTCAAGGCGGTGATTAAGGAAATCGAGGAATATGAAGGCGCCATCATGTTCATCGATGAAATCCATACCGTCATCGGAGCAGGGGCCACTTCCGGTGGTGCCATGGATGCCTCAAACCTGCTCAAGCCTGCCTTGTCAGCAGGGTCCCTGCGCTGCATGGGATCGACCACTTATAAAGAGTACCGCCAGCATTTCGAAAAAGACCGGGCGCTGGTGCGCCGGTTCCAGAAGATTGATATCAAGGAGCCGTCGGTGCCGGATGCAGTCAAGATCCTGACCGGGCTGAAACCGTACTTCGAGGAGTTCCACAAGGTGCGTTATACCAATGACGCCATCAAGTCTGCCGTGGAATTGTCCAGCCGCTACATCAATGATCGCAAACTGCCTGACAAGGCAATCGACGTGATCGATGAAAGCGGCGCGTCGCAGATGCTGCTCGCGGAAAGCAAGCGCAAGAAGACCATCGACGTCAAGGATATCGAGGATGTCATTGCGACCATGGCCCGCATCCCGCCGAAATCCGTTTCCAAGAACGACCAGGAACTGCTCAAGGACCTGGATACGGAACTGAAACGTGTCGTGTTCGGCCAGGATGATGCCATCAGTGCATTGTCGTCTGCCATCAAGTTGTCGCGCGCCGGACTGCGCGAACCGGAAAAGCCTATTGGGTGTTATCTGTTCTCCGGTCCGACCGGTGTCGGCAAGACCGAAGTGGCCAAGCAATTGGCTGCCGTTCTGGGTGTTGAATTGCTGCGCTTTGACATGTCGGAGTACATGGAGCGCCATTCGGTCTCCCGGCTGATCGGTGCGCCTCCGGGCTATGTCGGTTTCGACCAGGGCGGCCTGCTGACCGACGGCATTGATCAGAACCCGTACAGCGTGTTGCTGCTCGACGAGATCGAAAAAGCTCACCCGGACCTGTTCAATATCCTGCTGCAGGTCATGGACCACGGCAAGCTAACTGATCACAACGGCAAGTCGATTGATTTCCGCAATGTGATCCTGATCATGACCACCAATGCCGGCGCGGCTGATCTTGCCAAATCGGCATTTGGCTTCACCCGTTCCAAGCGTGAAGGCGACGACGGCGAAGCCATTACCAAGATGTTCACGCCGGAGTTCCGCAACCGGCTCGATTCGGTGATCGGGTTCGGGCACTTGCCGCCGGAAGTGGTGCGCATGGTGGTGCAGAAATTCGTGCTGCAGCTGGAAGCGCAACTGGACGAACGCCAGATCAATATCGAACTGTCAGACGACGCGGCCGACTGGCTGGCTCGCGAAGGCTATGACGAACAAATGGGCGCACGGCCATTGTCGCGTGTGATTCAGAAGTACATCAAGCAGCCTCTGGCTGATGAGGTACTGTTCGGCAAGCTGGTCAAGGGCGGCACGGTAAGCGTCCTGCTGGGCAAGGATGATCAGGGGCTCGACGAATTGAAGTTCAAGTTCCTGTCGCGTGATCAGGAAAAAGCCCTGCCGAAACCGGTGGAGCGTAAGTCTCTGCCGCGCAACAAGAAAACTACTGCCAAGAAGCCGCGGACACCGTCGCCCGCATCAAAGGCTGCACCGAAAAAGAAAAAGGGCGGTGGCGGAACACCAGGACGTACCGAAAAGGTCAAGTAGCAAGTAACCGTCCAAACCCGTAACCACAAATGTGACTTTTACGCCGGGCCTGTTCAGGTCCGGCGTTTTCGCATGCAGACCATGCGGTTGTGCGGGTTGCGGCCTGTGCTGCTGTACCGGTAAACATGCAACCCATGGGGCAGACCGCGCATTCCAATCAGGAAACCGATGTTACCGGATATGACTGGACCGGCATGTCCGGCGGCATCCGGGCGGCATTTTCCCTGCCTGGCCTGGTCATGGCGTGTTCGTTCATCGGCTTCGGTGCCCTGATCCACGATGTCGGTTTTCCGCTACTTGCCGGTGTCGCGACCATCCCGCTGATATGGGCTTTGCCCGGCCAGGTGTTGTTCGTGACCATGTGGCAGTCGGGTGTTGCGCTGCCGCTGATAGCAGCAGCGGTATCCCTGACCGCCGTCCGCCTTTTGCCCATGACCATCGGTGTGCTGGCTCAGGTTCGGCTGAAGCAGGCATCCCGGTTGCCGGAATTCCTGCTCGGGCATTTCACGGCGGTTACCATTTGGGTCCTGTCGCTGACCAGCTTGCATGATGTGTCCCCCCAAAGGCAGTTACCGTGGCTGGTTGGCCTTGGCACAGCCTTGATGGGACTGATGATGCTGGTTGTGCCGCTGGGATATTACCTTGCCGATGGCCTGCCATCGACACTGGCTGCGGCACTGGTGTTTTTCACGCCCGCCTTCTTCCTGCTGTCGCTGTTTTCAGGCGCCATCTGGCGGTTCGATTACGGCGCCATTGCCCTTGGCTGCATCCTGTTGCCGATCGCGCGTTATTACGCGCCGGAATTCGACCTGTTGATCGCCGGTGTTGGCGGCGGCACTGTTGCCTTCATTCTTCTTCGTCCGCGCCGCAAGGGGCTGCTGAAATGAGCCAGCTTGCACTCATTCTGGCGGCCATGATTCCGGCTGGCTTCATCGCAACCTATCTGTGGCGGGCACTCGCCGTGGTTGCAGTCACCCGTATCAATCCGGAAAGCGATTTGCTGCTGTGGGTGAGGGCGGTCTCCACGGCGCTCGTCGCTGCCCTGGTCATGCGCATGATCATCGCACCGTCAGGTGTACTGTCCACCATAGCGCTGGAACACCGGTTCGCGGCAGTCGCCATCGGAGTAGGGGTGTTTTATGCCGCGTCTCGTTCGACACAAATCGCCACCTTCGCAACGGTCATTGCGTTGGTCCTGTTGAACTTGATGCTGGGATAAACTGGTGTCGCAGTTGAGCGCCTCTAATCCGCCAACACAGACCGCAGCTTTTCAGCCAATTCGGCAAGATCGTCCTGATCGGCCATATCGCCTGCCGGCGGCCGCATCTTGATACCTTCATGGCGCGGAATCACGTGCACGTGGGTATGAAAGACAACCTGGCCACCAGCACTTTCGTTAAACTGCTGGATGGTCACTCCGTCGGCATCAAATGCCTTGACCACCGCATGCGCCATTTTCTGGACGGTTGCCATCACCGCGTTGAGGTCATCGCTCGCGATATCAAGCATGTTTCGCGACGCGGCCTTGGGAATAACCAGACAATGCCCGTCGGCACGGGGCATGATATCCATGATTACAATGGTGTTGTCGTCTTCATAGACTTTGTGGCTGGGTAACTCGCTGCGCAGGATTTTGGCGAAAATATTGCTGTCATCATAAGTGGTCATTTAGAATTTCCCGGTTTGCGGTTGTTGCAATTGACTAACTCAGAAGTTGAGCAACGCCAACCCTCAAAAATCCTCTTCTCTTTCTCCCCGTCTGAATGGCGAGTGGTGTTCTTCAATCAGCTTGTTGTCACGCGCCACGGCCCTGCGCTCCTGTTCAAGATAGTCGGCCACGGCCGAATGCAGGCGCGGGTCCTGGATCATGTGGACGGACCGTGTGGTCACGGGCAGGTATCCGCGCGCCAGCTTGTGCGGACCTTGCGCGCCGGCTTCCACCCGCTTCAGACCACGGGAGATGGCAAACTCGATGGCCGTGTAGTAGCAGACCTCGAAATGCAGGCAGTCATGGTGTTCGATGCATCCCCAGTTGCGGCCATAGAGTGCATCGCCACCGATGAAATTTATGGCACCGGCGATCCAGCGCCCGTTATTGCGCACCATGATCAGGGCAATGTCGTCGGACATGTTCTCGCCAACCGATGAAAAGAACTCACGGGTCAGGTAAGGGGTTCCCCATTTACGATCGCCTGTGTCCATGTAGAAGTGGAAGAAGTGGTCCCAGTGGTCTTCGGTGATGTCCTCGCCGGTCAGCACCTGGATGTCCAGCCCGCTTCCGGCCACGGTCTTGCGTTCCTTGCGGATATTCTTGCGCTTGCGCGAAGAAAGTGCGGCAAGAAACTGATCAAAAGAGGAAAAATCCTCATTGTGCCAATGAAATTGCGTATCGTTGCGCTGCAACCAGCCGAAATCGCCGAAATCCTTGTATTCGTCCTCGGCGATAAACGTCATGTGGGCAGACGACGCGCCAAGCCGGCCCGCCAGTTGGCTCGACGCATCCGCCATGGCTGCACGGCACTGTCTGAGCTTGTCAGCTTGCGTCACAAGGACTTTCGGGCCGGATGCGGGGGTGAACGGAACCGAAATCTGCAGCTTTGGATAATACTGCCCACCGGCCCGCTGGATAGCCTCCGCCCAGCCATAGTCAAACACATACTCGCCTTGCGAGTGATTTTTCAGATAGCACGGCATCACCGCGATGGTCTGTCCGTCACCGGACTTCAACTGCATGTGCTGGCCGAGCCACCCGGTTTCCGCGACAGCCGAGCCTGAAGTCTCCAGCGCTTTCAGGAATGCATGGCGCACAAACGGGTTGTAGGGACGCCATGGCGGATTGGCGCACATGTCCCAGGTGTCGGCATCAATGCCCGAAATGGATTGATGAACCTCCATGGAAAACTGGTCTTTTTCCGGTGTCGTCATTTCAGGACTTAGACCATGGCCTTGGGCGCATACCCTTCAAATGTAATCTGATCACACCATCTTAGCGCATCTGATGCTTCTTGTTCGGAACGGATGGTCCAGCAGATCATCGGCGTGCGCGTTTTCCGAAACATGCGCGACACGGGGCAGGGCAGCCAGTGCTTGTCCAGCGACAGGAAGTTCGGTTGCGTTACATCCAGATGGCGAAATTCCCGCAGCGAAAGCCGTGTAGAGAGCGGCAGCCAGGGATAATCGTCCTGTGTTGCACCGTCTGCCACCATACCCCGGATGATGTCAGGAGCTTCATGGGCGAGCCAGCCGACCTGAACCGGGTCGAACGACATCACAGCAACATGTCCGGCATAAGACGCCAGGCACTGAGCGGTCCGCCGCACCAGATCGGTGTTTCCCGACCATTGGCTTTTGACTTCGACCACCAGCCCCACCCTGCCGGCGACCAGCTCAAGCAATTGCATAAGAGTGGGAATGGTGCCGCTGCCATTTGCATAGGAAATTTCACTGAGGTCAGCCGCCTTGAAGTCATGGATGGAACCCGTTTCATTTGTCAGCCGGTCCAGGCTGTGATCATGAAACACCATCGCCTCGCCATCGCTTGAAAGCTGCACATCAACCTCAATGGCATAGTCGTGCTCGATCGCCGCCTCGGCGGCGAGCAGTGAGTTTTCCACCACGCCGTTTTGTACGTCATGCAGCCCGCGATGTGCGATGGCGACCTTCGTCAGCCAATCGCAATCGGGATCTGTTGGCCGCCACATCGGCGTCAGCCTTCTATTCGACTTCTACAACGGCCTCGATCTCAACGGAGAGATTGATTGGCAGCGATCCGGCGCCAACGGCAGAACGGGCATGCTTGCCCTTATCCCCGAATACTTCAACCATCATGTCGGATGCACCATTGATGATTTTCGGCTGGTCGCCAAACCCCGGCACACCGTTTACAAAACCAACCAGTTTGACAATCCGCTTGACCTTGTCCAGATCGCCGTCACAGGCCTGCTTCACCTGGGCTATGATATTGATGGCACACAATTTTGCCGCCTCCGTCGCGTCTTCCACGGATACCGTGTCGCCGACAATGCCCTGATACATGAACTCGCCGTCTTTCAACGGCACCTGACCGGCTGTAAACACAAGATTGCCTGTGCGAACCCAGCCGACATAGTTGGCAACCGGTGCCGCCGGAGTTGGAATTTCCATGCCCAGTTCTGCAAGACGGTCGTCGATGGTACCCATGATGATTTCCTCTGAATGGTTTCGTGTCGATTGCGCCGCAATCTAGAGCAACATGGGTTCAATTGAACCCATAAAATTGCTCTAGCACTCCGCAAGCGATCAGTTTTGTGGTTTTTGATTGTTTCAATCAAAAGCCATACTGATCTAAGGGGGGATGCGACACTTGACCAGCCCGGAAATGACGCTGTTTCAGAAAGTCGCCGCTTGCGATGGTCCGGCAGGTCACGCTAGCGTGCCGGTGAACTGAATCAGGGGTTTGTATTGATGACAAAAATTGTTTTTCTGGACCGGGGTACCTTCGCACCGGAAATTGACCTGGTGCGCCCGGACATCGATCATGACTGGGTCGAGCATGCCGCAACATCGCCGGAACAGATTGTCGATCGACTCCAGGGGGCAACAGTCGCCATCACCAACAAGGTTCCGATCCGGGCTGAAACCCTGGCGCAATTGCCGGACCTGAAAATGATATCGGTGGCTGCAACCGGTTTTGACGTCATTGACGTGCCGGCGTGTCGTGACCACGGCGTCGTGGTTTCAAATGTCCGCGGTTACGCCGCCAACACCGTGCCGGAACACACATTTGCGCTGATTTTCGCACTGCGACGCGCCATTGCCGCCTACGCCGACGATGTCGTTGCCGGCAACTGGCAGGAGGCCGGCCAGTTCTGCTTCCACACACACGCCATCAAGGACCTGAATGGTTCGACGCTCGGAATTTTCGGTGAGGGCAATCTCGGGCAGTCAGTTGCCCACATTGCGCGCGCACTCGGCATGACCGTACTGTTTGCCGCCCACAAGGGAGTGGACGGGCTCGGTCCGCTTTATACGCCGTTTGACGAAGTCCTGGAGAGATCGGATGTCATTACCCTGCATTGCCCGCTGATGCCAGGTACCCGCAACATGCTCGCCAGTGCCGAGTTCAGGAAAATGAAACGGCAACCGCTGATCATCAACACCGCCCGTGGCGGACTTGTAGACGAGGCAGATCTTGTAGCCGCCCTGGATGAAGGCCTGGTCGGCGGCATCGGTTTTGATGTCCTGACCACCGAACCGCCGGCGCCCGATCATCCGTTGATGCAGGCTGCTGACCGGCCCAACGTCATCATAACACCGCATATTGCATGGGCGAGCTTCGAAGCCCAGACTGAATGCTGGCGCCAGACCGTTGACCATGTAAATGCCTTTTTCGGGGGGCAAGCAAAGAATCTGGTAACTTGAGCAATAACCTGCGACATCTGGAAAAACTGACGGAGAATGATCTTGAGCAAATTATCCGGTTTTCTGAGCGGTACGGTAATCGTTGCCACTGGCGTGTGTTTCACACTGCCCGCTCTGGCGGCGTCGCCATTGGCGGCTCACCGGGCCGTTTATGACATCTCCCTGAAATCTGCCGAAGACAGAACCGGAATTTCCGGCGCCAAGGGTCGCATGGTCATAGAGTTCAGCGGCAGCGGATGCGAAGGCTGGACGGTCAATTTTCGCATGATCAACCAGTTTTTCCTGTCCGGCGGCAAGTCGCGTGTTCTGGACAGCAGGTCATCGATGTGGGAATCCGGCGAAAGCGATCAGCTGCGCTATGTCCAGCGCCAGTTCGTTGACAGCAAGCTGCAGGAAGAAAAAGAACTGCGCGCAAAACTCGCGGAGGGGAAAACCGGTGGATCCGGCGCCATCACCAAGCCCAAGGAAGAAATTTTCTCGTTACCGGAGGGCGTGACATTTCCGGTTGATCATCAGTTGAAGATCGTCAAGGCGGCAGAGGCAGGGGAAACGCGCGACGAGACGTTGCTGTACGATGGTTCCGATGGATCAAAACCGGCCATCGCGATCACCTTCATCGGCTCGAAGAAGGATGCCGGCGAGGATCAGACAGATGCGAAGATGAAGGACGTGAACGGCCTGTCCGGCTGGCCGGTGTCGATCTCCTACTACAAGCCGGACAATCAGGACAAGGAAACCCCTGAATACCAGGTCAGCATGGTGTTGTATGAAAACGGCGTATCCGGTGACATGAGCCTGAACTACGGTGACTTCGTCCTGGATGCCAAGTTGACGGATATCAAGCTGCTGGAAATGACTGCGTGCAATTAACTGCCGTCCGGCTTGCCGCTGTTCCGGCCGTTTACCAGGTCCTGCAGGTCGCATATCGAGCCGAACAGGTGACTTTCCGATGCGATCAGTTGCAGGGCCGCGTCGTGCCACTGTTGTCTGGGTGACGCGCAGCAATTCGCAACCGTCAGGCACCAGTATCCGGCATCGACCGCTTCGCGCAATGTCGAGTGAACACAACACTGTGTGGTGACACCGGCCAGGATCAGGTGGGTGACTTTTTTTGCCTGCAGCATTTCGTGCAGGCCACTGCCGTGCATTTTGCCGAAACCCGGTTGATCAATGACCGGTTCTGCAGAATGCGGTTTGAGCTCATCGACAAAATCGCAACCGCGTTGCCCGCGTATCAGGTACTTGCCGAAGGGCCCCGGCCTGCCGACATACCCCTGGCTGGCCTTGTGTGCCGTCACATCGGACAGATCTTCAGCGTAGGATTCTCTGGTATGAACAATCATGCACCCCAAATCACGCATGATGGCAGTCAACCGCGAAAACGCCGGGATGATCCGCGCCATCTCGTTTGGCTGGCCGCCTTCGTCGAAGAGGAAATCACGCTGCATGTCGATGGCCAGAAAGGCTGTGGACGCCGGTTCAAATTCGTAGGTCCTGTTGTGCCAGCAACTGATCTCGTGATGTGTCAACGGCTGTCGCCTTTCAATCCGCGCCCCTTTTCCACTGCCGCGGCACCAAATTTGTCGCGTAACTTGTCCATGGCCAGCTCCACCTTGGCATGAGCGTCGGCCCGCTGGTCAAGCCCGCCAACCTCGGCATCGGCGTCCAGTTCGGCAAGGTTGCTGATACCGACCCCGATCAACCGGAATGCGGTCTTGCCGTCAACCTCGCGTTCCAGCATGGGTTTTGCAGCATCGAAAATGCGTGTCGCCAAAGCTGTTGGATCCGATAATGAGGTGTTTCGTGTTCGTGTCTTGAAGTGATCCGTCTTGAGTTTCAATACGACGGTCGTGCCGGCCATGTGATCCTTCTTGGCGCGCCGGGACACTTTTTCAGACAATCTCCACAATATCTTTTCGAGTTCCGGATAGTCGGTAATGTCGGTATTGAACGTGGTCTCCGCCGAAATACTCTTCGACGCACTGCGACCCTGAACCGATCTGGCATCCTCGCCGCGCGACAGATGATAGAGCCGAGACCCCAGGGACCCGTACTGCCGCATCAAATCGTTTTTCTCCATACGCTGCAATTGCCCAATCAGCCGGATGCCGTCCTTGTGCAGCTTCTTCTGCATGGCGGCACCCACCCCCCAGATGAAACTGACCGGCCGGTCGCGCAGAAACTCGACACATTCGTCAGGTCCAATCACAAACATTCCCCTCGGCTTGTCCATGTCCGACGCCAGTTTGGCAAGGTACTTGGTGTGGGAAAGCCCGATGGAAACCGTGATACCGATTTCGTCCTCTATCTTGAGGGCAAGTTCACATAGCGCCCGCACCGGGCTCTTTCCATGCAGCCGTTCGGTGCCGGTCAGATCCATGAAAGCCTCGTCGATGGATATTGGTTCCACCAGCGGCGTGAGCTGTTTCATCAACTCTCTGACCTGCTTGCCGACTTTCGCGTATTTCGCCATGTCCGGCCTGATTACAACTGCCTTGGGGCAGGCTTTGAGAGCCTTGAACATCGGCATGGCCGACCTGACCCCGTGAATGCGGGCCACGTAACAGGCAGTTGAAACCACCCCGCGGGTGCCTCCACCTATGATGACTGGCTTGTCTGCAAGGTCCGGGTTGTCGCGTTTTTCAACGGCCGCGTAGAACGAGTCACAGTCCAGATGTGCAATTGACAGTTCATGCAGGCGAGGGTGGCTGATCAGCCGTGGCCCATGGCATTGCGGGCACCGTGTCTCGGCCTCTGCAACGCTCGACAGGCAGTCGCGGCATATGGTCTGCATCTGATCATTCCAGTTCGCGTACGATCCGGTCCACGGTCTGAACGGCATCACCTGTGTAGTTGGCCGGATCAAGAAGCGTTGCAATCTGTTCCGGTGATCGCAGCGCACCTATCCTGGTATCGTCATTCAGGACTTCAGCAAAACTTACACCTGTCTGGCGGGCTTGTGAAATCAGATCGGCGACCGCGTGGTGCGCCTGTGTACGTCCCATGTCACCGGCCAGGTCCATCATGACCGCTTCGGCACAAATCAGGCCACCCGTATGCGCAAGGTTTTGCGCTATCCGGGCCTCGTCAACCTGCAGGTTTGCCACCAACGTCGTGCACTGCTCTACAGCTGCATGGCCGTAAATGAAACTTTCAGGCACCACGGCCCACTCCATCGTCCACGCCGCCATGTCCCGTTCGTGTTCATGCATCATCGCGTCCAGTGCAAGCGGCGGCCGTACTGCCATCAACCGGGCCAGCGCCACAATGTTCTGCGCCAGCATGGGATTGCGCTTTTGCGGCATGGTGGATGAACCTCCGGTGCCGGGGGCTGCGCCTTCCGCCAGTTCACCGATTTCGGTGCGCTGCAGGTTTACGATTTCGTTGGCGATTTTACCGCAGGTTGCAGCCGATATCGCCACCTGGCTTGTGATATGGGCAATCAGGTCTCTTCCCGTATGCCAACTCTCTTTGGAATCAACCAGGCCGAGCATCTTTGCCAATGCCTCGCGGACCCCGGCACCTTGCAAACCGAGGGTTGCCAGTGTTCCGGCTGCCCCGGCGAACTGAACAGGCAGCATGGCGGCCAATTCACACAACCGCTCCAGATGGCGTTTGACCTCGCTTGCCAGCAGGGCAAACTTCAAGCCAAGCGTAATCGGCACCGCGTGCTGACCGTGCGTGCGCCCGGCCATCGGAAGCTCACGCCATGTCCTTGCCTGCAGTACACACGCTGCGAGCAGGTGTTCGTGGCTTGCAGTCAACAGGTTCAGTCCGGTCCGCATCTGCAGGACAAGCCCGCTGTCCATAATGTCCTGCGTTGTGGCGCCGAAGTGGACATACTGGCCGTATTCTCCTGAATTGGCTTCAATAGCGGCAATGACCGGGGTCAGCGGGTGAGATGCAGCTGCTATCCGGGAACCCAACTGCGCAAGATCGTACTTGTCAGATGCGCAGGCCGTGCAGATTGCGTCTGCTGCTGCCTCGGGTATCAGTTTCAAGTCCGACTGAACCCTGGCCAGAGCGGCTTCAACCTCGAGCCAGCATCGCAAGGTGGCAGTGTCGGAAAAGACCTCCTTCATGGCCACTGTCGAGAACAAGTGTCCCAGCAGTCTGGAATCCTGGACGTGTGCAAATCCTGTCACTTTGGTGCTCCAAGTTATGTCACTGAGGCCAGAGCCGCGCCGCACCGCGAACGCCGGACTCCGGACCATGCATAGCGGCTTCTACACGAATACTGACCGCATCTGCAAAAACGTACGGCGCTATGGCGGCCGGCAAACGGTCGACCAGTCCGTTCAGGCCGGACAGACCTCCGCCCAGCACGATGACTTCCGGATCAAAAATGTTGATGACATGGGCCAGTCCGCGCCCGCATCTGTCAAGATGCCGGCTGAGCGTTGCGATGGCATCTTTATCTCCCGCTGCTGCATTGAAGTCTATTTCCTCCGCAGGTAACTGAATGCCTGTCCGGGCATAATGGTCATTGGCGAGGCCCGGGCCCGACAGCCATGTTTCCAGACAGCCTTTGCGCCCGCACCAGCATGCAGGACCGGGCAGTTCAGAACCTTCAGCCCACGGCAGCGGATTGTGGCCCCATTCACCGCCAATACAGTGGCGCCCGGACACAGCGGTTCCGTCGATGACCAGACCACCGCCGCAGCCGGTTCCAAGGATGACGCCAAATACCGATGCAGCAGCTTGCCCGGCTCCGTCATAGGCTTCCGAAACAGCCAGGCAATTGGCGTCGTTGGCCATGCGCACATTGCAATTTAATGCGGTTTCCAGGTCGGTTTGAAAGTGTCGGTCGTTGATCCAGGTGGAATTGGCGTTCTGAACCTTGCCGGTTATCGGCGAAACGGAACCGGGCATTCCAATTCCAACACTGTAATGGTCGGATTTGGCTGTGTCGGCCAGTTCGCTGACCATTGCGGATATGGCCGTGATCGACCCGGAATAGTCGCCGCGTGGAGTGGGCACCCGGGCCACGGCGAGCACCTTGTCATTGTCACCGATGGCAATGCCGGCGATTTTTGTGCCGCCAAGATCAATGCCGATACGCATCAGCCTGATGCCTCGATCCCGGTGAAAACCGTTTCGATATGGCGATGCGCATCCGGCCAGTTGTCGGTGCGGTGATGGATATAGGGTTCATGGATCACATGGCGGCCAAATCGTTCGTCCTGCATGAAATGAACCAAATTGACGCTGGGCATATGTTCTGATGCGGATTTCAGGTAACCGGTATGATCATCGATAAACGCCACCGGTGCCGTGTGATCAGCTGCAATCGCTGATATCGCAGGACCTTTCGGCCCGGAATTTGTCACCAGTGGAAAGTTCAGTCCATGACTTGCCAGGTTCTCGACGCGCTCTGATCTGAACTGTGACGGCAGGTTGCTCAGCATGACGACATCAGCGTGCCTGGACAGTGCGTGCAGGGCAGGGACCGCACCCTCGATAACTTCGAGGGAGTGCGTGAGTTCCTCGAAAAAGCTCATGATGGCCGGCCCGACTTTTTCTTCTTCCAAAGGCCGGTTGTCATGCTTGTGTCTGATGTTCCCGTTCAACGCGAAACTGGCAGGATCGAGCCACAGGTCATTTCGGTCCAGCCAACCTTCCAGCCCTTTCAGAAAATGCACAACCACTTCATCGACATCGCACAACAGCAATGGCCGGTTTTTGTCGAGTCTCAGCAGTGATATTTGTTCCAGGGTTGTGTCGCTAATATCCATACGGTCTCAGGCGGCTCCTGTATCAGGGAATTTCTGCAATGCGTACAGTGCCTGCATCGGCTCTTCGGGCCGGATTTTCGCCGCTTCGCAGAATCCAAGCAGAATCGATTCGTCCTGGCAGATGTAATCAAGCACTCCGGCCAGACCTGCACGAGATTGTGTACTTAGTTTTAAGGCCTCGGTATCCATACCAGTTGTCATCATCAGGCGCTGCAACTCTTCCTCGGTACCGGCAAGGTACCCAAGCACTTGAATTGCCAGTATTTCTGCTTGTTCAGGCGTGTACATACAAGTCTAACAAATCGCTCCAACGCGCTTTAACCGTCAGTTTGACGGAACCTATAGCCGTGTAAAATTTAAGTACTGTGTAACTTTCTTCCGACACATTGGTCAGCCTAGACATATAGCACTGGTAGAATGCTGGCACGCGACCTAATTTACAAGAACGGCGTGATTGGTCCACTACTGGGAAAACTGACTTAAGAAGGCCGGATGAGCAATGGCTCAAATTTCTGAACAATCAGACGCCTCCGCGGTGAAAACGGTTCTTATTGTCGAAGACAATGAATTGAACATGAAACTGTTCAATGACCTGCTTGAAGCGCACGGATACCGTGTCCTGCAAACCCGTGAAGGTTTGTCGGCGCTCGATATTGCGCGCGAGCACAAGCCAGATCTCATCCTGATGGATATCCAGTTGCCAGAAGTATCGGGAATTGAAGTCACCAAATGGCTCAAGGAAGATGACGACCTGCGCTCAATCCCGGTCGTGGCGGTTACCGCATTCGCCATGAAGGGCGACGAGCAGAAAATTCGCGAAGGCGGTTGTGAGGCCTATATCTCAAAACCAATTTCGGTCGCATCGTTCCTGTCCACCATCAACGGGTTCTTCGAGGTGCCGTCATGACAGCCCGTGTGCTTGTCGTGGATGATATCCTCGCCAACGTCCGCTTGCTGGAAGCCAAGCTGACGAGCGAGTATTTTGAAGTTCATACCGCTTCGAACGGGCTGGATGCGATTGAAGCGATCGGGAGCTTCAACCCGGACATTATTTTGCTGGATGTGATGATGCCGGGTATCGATGGCATCGAGGTTTGCAAACGCATAAAATCCAACCCGGAGACCCAGCACATCCCGGTCATCATGGTAACCGCGCTGGACCAGCCCGAAGACCGCGTACAGGGTCTGGAGGCCGGCGCAGACGATTTCATCACCAAGCCTGTCAATGATGCAGCCCTGTTTTGCAGATTGAAGAGTCTTGTCCGTCTCAAGATGCTGATCGACGAATTGCGCGGGCGGGACACCTCAGCCTTGCTGGAAGGGCAGGACAATCCGGTTAACTTGGCTGAAGTTGAAAAGAATGCCAATATTCTGATTGTCGACAACCGCGGCATCGTCGCCGAGAGAATCGAAGAGTCACTTTCGAAATTGCACAATCTGGTGACCCTCAGGGAACCGTCAGAAGCCGTAAACTTGAATCTCGAAACTGAATTTGACCTGGTTATTGTCAGCCTTGACCTGCTGGATCACGATGGCCTCCGGTTATGTTCACAGCTTCGGTCTTTTGAAAAAACCCGTCAGCTGCCGCTGCTGATCGTAGTTGACCCGGAAGACGGGGCGCGTCTGATGCGCGCGCTCGACATGGGTGTGAACGATTACCTGCATCGCCCGGTTGACCGGATGGAGCTGCGAGCTCGCGTAAACACCCAGATCAAGCGCAAACGGTATACGGACCGGCTGCGCACCAATGTGGCAAGGTCAATGGAAATGGCCGTCACAGATCCGCTTACCGGCTTGTACAATCGACGTCACATGGACAACCAGCTGGAGATACAACTGGCCAATGCCAGCGTGCGGGGAAGCCCGCTGAGCATTCTGACCCTGGATGTCGATTTCTTCAAACCGATAAACGACACTCACGGTCACGATGTCGGTGACAGGGTTCTCAAGGAACTGGCCAGACGTCTCAAGGAACAGATACGCACGATCGATCTGTGTTTTCGCATTGGCGGGGAGGAATTCCTCATTCTGCTGCCGGGAACGGAATTGCAGGTCGGGTTCACGGTCGCAGAACGCCTGCGCCGGATAATTGCTGCCACGCCATTCGATGTCCAGGCCAGTTCGGGACCATTGGCAATCACCGTATCGATCGGTGTGGCCGGTTATGAGTCTGCCGCCGATACGCCGGAAATATTCCTGAAACGCGCTGATGATGCCTTGTACAAGGCAAAAAGGTCTGGGCGAAATCGTGTGGTTTCGGAAGCAGCCTGAGCGGCTTGCCAGCCCAATTACGGCGCCATACCGGTATAATTCCAGTTTAGCCGTTTACCATAACAATATACGATAAAAAGAGAATTTGCCCTGCTTTGGCCGGGACGACATTGGAATTTGCCCTAAGATCAAGTAAATTAGACAACGTGTTCAGGGGCATTTGGGTGAACTCAACACCTCGCTTGGAAAGCCCAGCCAAACCTGAACCGGAGTTTATTGCTGATTGCTGAATAACGGGCAGGGCAAGCCGGTAACACCGCCTTCGCCAAAAACCGCCCGAAACAGGTTCATCAAGCAGTTTGCCCCGAGGCTCTTCAGGTCCGCCGCATCTCCTGAAAACCGCGGGGTTTGACCGGTCCGGCCTTGTTTGAGAGGCCTCCTCGAACTTGTCACCGGGCCGGTCACCCTATTATCCCCCAAAACAGGCAATCCATAGATAAAGCGCCACCTGGTATGGGCAGCGCTTTGTCAAACGTCGGGAACCTGATGGCGGACCGGCTGGCCCGTTGTCGGATTACTTGATCTTGGCTTCCTTGAATTCCACGTGCTTCTTGGCTACGGGGTCATATTTGCGGAAGGACAGTTTCTCTGTCTGGGTACGTGAATTCTTCTTGGCTGTGTAGAAAAAGCCAGTGTCTGCTGTTGAAAGCAGTTTGATCTTGATGGTGGTAGCCTTGGCCATTGCCGGACCTTTCCTGTTACGCCCACGCCCGGTCAAACAGGCATGACGCATATGCGTGGCATCAGATGATGAAACTCTTGGGGCGCGGTATCGCCCAAGCGTTGTGCATTGTCAAGACAACAAGATGCCGCTCACAAAGTCTCGTATTTCCAGTTCTTGCCCCGCTTGTACTGATAACTTACCGGTCGCTGTGTTCCAAACGGATCCGGATTTTCCAGAGCGTCCCTGAGACGGCCGAGAATCTGGCCGGTGATCCAGGGAAGGTCGAGCTGCAACGCGTCTTCAATACTGACCCAGTGGGGCGTCAGAAGTTCGTCCGTTTCCGGCACTACAGGTGCATCCATATTGGCCAGGCTGGCTGCATCCGCCATGAAAAACCGGGTGTCAAAGCGCCGTGGGCGGCCGGGAGGGGTTATTGCCCTGGCAAGCATTCGTAACCCGCGAAGATCGGGAACATGCCCGGTGGCATAGAAATGTTGCCAGGCTGAGTTGCGGGTTTTCGGAACCGGACCGGGCTGCCCGATGATCAGACCAACCTCTTCGAAGGTTTCGCGCACCGCGGCCAGCGCTATACCCGTTGCCCGGGCGCTTGACGGCTTTCCTTTCATGGCACTTACAAGTTTTGCAGATACGTCGGCGGGAAGCGCATGCTCCGCAGTAATACGGCAGTCTCCCGCATCAACCCGTCCTCCGGGAAAAACAAACTTCCCCGGCATGAACTTGTGCGCTTCGTGACGCTTTCCCATCAACACCCGTGGCGCGGCAGAATCGCGCCGGACCAGAATCAGCGTCGCTGCATCACGTGGTCGAATGGTACTGGGATGAGGCCTGTCGGTTATATCTTGCATTGCGTCACGTTATGCGTGCACCGGACACTTCACAAGTTGTTGCAGGATCGCAAAGCGTCAGGAATTTGAGTCCGTCAGCCATCAAGCTTGGCGGCATCCTGTTCGAGGTCCTTGGGATCAACCAGTGACGATTCTTCATCCGACAGACCAAAACCATGCATGCCGATCGCCCATTGCAACCCGATAATGGCGCCCTTGACCATCGGCAAGAGCCAAAGCGTCAGCAGGATCGACGAAGGCAGCCACAGTGCAGCGTGCACGCTCAAGTCGGGTTTCCAGACACGCTCGACCCAGAACACAAGCGGCACCAGCAGGTGACCCACAATAAACATCGTGAAGTAGGGCGGTGCATCATCGGCGCGATGATGGTGCAGCGCCTGGCCGCACGAAGAACATTCCTGCGACACTTTCAGATAACTTGAGAACAGCTTGCCGGTATCACACCTCGGACACCGGCATCTGAACCCCTTCCACATTGCCTGCCAGACCGATCTGCCCGTTCCTGCGGATGGGGGATCGATTGGCGTCGTCAGGGTTTTCTGGTCGAGTTCGTAAGCCATAGGCGGCACAATCATTTCAACTGGTGTGTGTTTGTGCCCATATTCATTCGCTTCAGTTGTCTCGGACAGCCCGCCTTCCGCCGCGCGTCAGGATGCCACATTCCTGATCCCGGGAATTCATCCGGCCTGCAACAGCTACCGCCGGCCGACCGGTTTGCGGCGCCTTGCCCCCGGTTTGTTCGGTTTTGAGCCTGATCTTCCACGCTTGTGGGATGCTGGCCTCCGACCGGCAGGCTTGCCTGAGGATCCCTTCGACAGCATCTCGAACCGAAGTCCTCCCGCCAGCGGGGTGACCTCCAGCAGACGAACATCCACGAGGTCGCCCATGCGAAAGGTTTCACCGGTGCGTTCGCCCACCATGGCCATGGCCGTCTCATCATGAACAAAATAATCCTGCCCCAGCGTAGATGCCGGAATGAAACCGTCCGCGCCGCTGTCCGCCAGGGTCACGAACAACCCGGCCTTGACCATGCCGCCGATGCGAGCCTTGAAATCCGCGCCAATATTTCCCGACAGGTAGTGGGCGATCAGCCGATCGGTCGTTTCACGTTCAGCCAGCATGGCGCGGCGTTCGGTCATGCAAAGAATGCCTGCCAGTTCTTCAAGGGATGTGAGGTCTTCATGGCTCAATCCGTCATCACCGAGTTTCAGGGCAGTGATCAGGGCTCGGTGAACGATCAGATCGGCATACCGGCGGATCGGCGATGTGAAATGGGCATAGCGGCGCAGGTTCAGGCCGAAATGCCCCTGATTGTCCGGAGTGTATACGGCCTGGGCCTGCGACCTCAGTACGGTCTGGGACACCAGGTGCTCGTTTGGCCCACCCCGGGCTGTTTCGAGAATCCGGTTGAAGTGCTGCGGCTGCATGACAACACCTTTCGGCGCGGACTGGCCCAGCGTCGCCAGGAATTTTGCCAGCGCGTCGATCTTTTCCGGAGCCGGTGCCTCATGCACCCTGAATACCAGAGGTGTACTGCTCTTTTCCAGCACTTCCGCGGCGGCTACATTGGCCTGGATCATGAATTCTTCGATCAGCTTGTGCGCATCAAGCCGCTCCGGTGTGGTGACCCGTTCTATGCGCCCGTCCGCATCCAGCACCAGCTTGCGTTCCGGCAGGTCCAGTTCAAGCGGCTGCCGCTTGTCACGGGCCTTCTTCAACGCCTTGTAAGCCTTCCATAACGGCTTCAGCACGGGTTCGAGCAATGGACCCGTCACGTCATCACTGCGGCCGTCTATGGCTGCCTGAGCCTGCGCATAGGAAAGTTTTGCGGCAGACTTCATCCAGATACGGTCAAAGCTGTGTTTCAGCTTCCGGCCAGTCTTGTCGAAGGTCATGAAGCAGGCGAAAGCAGGGCGGTTCTCCAACCCCCGCAACGAACACAGGTCCGTGGACAGCCGCTCGGGCAACATCGGAACGACACGATCGGGGAAGTAGACCGAGTTCCCCCGGACCCTGGCCTCCTTGTCGATGACACTGCCGGCACGTACATAGGCGGCGACATCGGCAATGGCGACAATCACCTTGAAGCCGCCCTTGTTGGCGGCATCATCGTCAGGGGCGGCCCATACCGCATCATCATGATCGCGTGCATCGGGTGGATCGATCGTAATCAGCGCAACGTCCCTCAGGTCCCTGCGGCCTTTCGGCGGCTTGAGTTCCTTCAACGCATCGGCAGCCACTGTCACGTCTTGCGGAAACTGATCTGGAATACCGTGCTGATGAATGGCCACCAGTGAAATATTGCGCTGATCGGCAGCGTCACCCAGACGTTCTACTATGCGCACCTGTGCAAACCCGCGTCCACGCTCACGGGTAATTTCCGCGCGGACCAGCTCACCCTTTTGTGCGCCGCCGTCATCGCCGCGTGCCACTTCGAATTCCAGCTTGTCCTTGCGGTTGGCTGATATCACCCGGCCACTGCCGCGCGAAGAGGACTGGTAGACCCCGACTATGTGGCCTTTCGCACCCTGCAACTTGCGTATGATGCGCGCTTCATAGGGGTATGTGGCGTCATTGGTGCGCGAAATGCGGCACAGCAGTTGGTCACCGATACCCGGAGGTTTCATCGATGACGACCGGTTGCGTCCGCTGGACGCCAGAATGATCACCTTTGGAAGAGCTTCACCCTCGCGTGCCCACTCCGCCGGTTCGCCGAAAATCTCGCCATCGGAATCAATGCCCGTGACGCGCAGCACTGTCACCGGCGGCAGACCGGCTGCATCCGACATGCGTTTGCGCCGGGTCGCAATCAGGCCGTCATCAGCCATCTTGCGCAGGATTTTCTTCAGTTCGACACGGTCCGCGCCCTTGATGCCGAACGCCCGGGCGATCTCGCGCTTGCCCACCTTGGAATCCGCCGTCTTGAGAAACTCGGCGATCTGGTCGGGCGACGGCAGGCCGCGGCTTCGTGCCATCTCAGCCTTCTGCCTTCGTCACGGATTTCTTGGCGGCCTTCTTCTTGGCGGCCTTCTTGGCAGGTTTTTTCTTTGCCGCCTTCTTTTTCGCCTTGGCGCCGCCCTTGGCAGCAATCAGTTCGACTGCCTGTTCCATGGTGACATCTTCAGGCGTTACGTCTTTCGGCAAGGTCGCGTTGATCTTGCCAAATTTGACATAGGGACCATACCGGCCGTCCATCACCAGCACATTGCCACCACCGTCAGGGTGCGCACCGAGATCTTTCAGGGCGCTCTGCTGGCCGCGTTTGCCGCGGCTGGCGACTTTCTCTGCAATGAGATCAACCGCGCGATTGAGGCCCACATTGAAAATTTCCTCGAAATCGCTCAGGTTTGCATAAACGCCTTCATGCAGCACAAAGGGGCCATACCGGCCCAGACCCGCCGTTATCGGCTTGCCGCTTTCCGGGTGCAGGCCGACTTCGCGCGGCAGTGACAACAGCCGCAAGGCAAACGCCAGATCGATCTCGTCGGGTTTGATTGTCTTCGGGATGGACGAGCGAGGCGGCTTTTCTCCGTCCTCGGCCTTGCCCAACTGAACATAGGGCCCGAAGCGCCCGTCATGGCGGGTGACCGGAAGCCCGGTTTCAGGGTCCTGTCCCAGCACAATTCCGTCAGCCGGAACTAGTGACGCATCACCTTCACCGGCTGTACCAAGCTGCTTGGTGAAACGGCACTCGGGATAATTGGAACAACCGACAAAGGCACCGAACTTGCCCAGTTTAAGCGACAACTGGCCATTTTCGCAGGACGGGCAGGCCCGGCGGTGGGTGCCGTCTTCACGTTCCGGGAACACATGGTTTTCAAGCAGGTCGTTCAGAGCATCCAGGACATGGGTAACCCGCAGTTCCTTGGTGCCGTCGATCTGGTTGGAAAAGTCCCGCCAGAAATCATTCAAAAGCTGTTTCCAGTTTTTGTCGCCGGCCGACACAAGGTCGAGCTGTTCTTCCAGGTCAGCGGTAAATTCGTACTGCACATAGCGTTTGAAGAACGATTCCAGGAACGCCGTGACCAGCCGTCCCTTGTCTTCCGGGATCAACCGCTTGGCGTCCATGCGCACATAGCCGCGATCCTTCAACACCGTCAGAATGGCGGTGTAGGTCGACGGGCGCCCGATACCCAGTTCTTCCATCCGCTTGATGAGTGAAGCTTCCGAATAGCGCGGCGGTGGCTCGGTGAAATGCTGCACAGGTTCGATTTTCTGTGCGCCGACAATGTCGCCCTTGCTCAGCTGCGGCAGGCGTTTGTCGTCTTCGTCCTCGGTGTCGTCCTTGCCTTCTTCGTAGACTTTCAGAAAGCCGTCAAATTTCAGAACCGAACCATTGGCCCGCAAGCTGTAAGGCTTGCCGTCATTACCGGTTGTGGTGATGTCGGCACTGGTGCGCTCAAAGTCGGCGCTTTCCATCTGGCTTGCCATGGTGCGTTTCCACACCAGAACGTAGAGTGCATACTGGTCCGCATCGAGCACGCTGCGGACTTCCTCCGGTGAGCGTGACAGTTCAGTCGGACGGATAGCCTCGTGGGCTTCCTGGGCATTCTTGGCCTTGGATTTGTATATTCTCGGCGCCGAAGGCAGATACGGCTCGCCATAGGTCGACTGGATGACATTGCGCGCTGCTGCAATTGCTTCATTCGCCATCTGCACACCATCGGTACGCATGTAGGTGATGAGGCCTGTCACTTCGCCGTTCAGCGTGACGCCCTCATACAGTTTTTGCGCCACCTGCATGGTGCGCTGCGATGAAAACCCGAGCTTGCGCGATGCTTCCTGCTGCAGGGTGGATGTCGTGAACGGTGGCGACGGGTGCCGTTTGGCCGGTTTGGTTTCCACCGAACCGACCGTAAACCGGGCATCTTTCAACGCTGCTTCTATGGCGCGCGCAGCTGTTTCATTGCCGATGTCGAGCTTGTTCAGCTTATTGCCGTCTATTGACTGCAGGCGGGCCGCGAAGGCCTTTCCGGCGCCGGTCTTCATGTCGGCTTCAATAGTCCAGTACTCGTCCTTGATGAACGCTTCGATTTCCAGCTCACGCTCGCAGATCAGGCGCAATGCGACCGACTGCACGCGGCCGGCAGACCGGGCTCCCGGCAGCTTGCGCCACAAGACCGGAGACAGGTTGAAGCCAACCAGGTAATCAAGCGCGCGCCGGGCCAGGTAGGCTTCAACCAGCGCATCGTCGATCTCGCGCGGGTTCTTCATCGCGTCCAGCACGGCATTCTTGGTAATGGCGTTGAACACAACCCGTTCGACACCCTTGTCCTTGATAACACCCTTACGGTTGAGCACCTCAAGAACATGCCACGAAATAGCTTCACCTTCGCGATCAGGGTCAGTTGCGAGTATCAGTTTGTCGGCGGACTTGAGTGCGGTTGCGATATCACCCAGCCGTTTGGACGATTTCGAGTCCATTTCCCAGAGCATCGAAAAATCGTCATCCGGCTTAACCGAACCGTCCTTCGCAGGCAGGTCGCGGATATGGCCGTATGAGGCAAGGACGTGATAGTCGCTGCCCAGGTATTTGTTGATGGTCTTTGCTTTTGCGGGCGATTCTACGACAACTACATTCATGGTGAAGCGGATAATCCTGTGCTTAAAGCGAACCCTGCACATGGTGCCGGGGTTGTTTCAGGTCAAGCGTCATAGGGCCAAACGACCGGTTCGCGCAAGAACCTTGGACAATGATATTTCAGTAACCTGCCAGAAACAGCCCCAATCGGAATGACCGAACCAGCCTGACTTCCGTCGACGGAGAAACCTCGACTAAACGATGAGGGACACTCTTTGACCGGGATGTCTTTCCAGGCGACCGGTCAGGTCAAGCTCCATCATCACCATCTGCACAAGCCGTGAAGACAACTCGGATTCCCGTACAACAACATCCACTTCGACCGGATCAGGACCCAGCAGATCCATTACTGCTTGCCTGTGGGTGTCATCCACCATCTGGCTGTCGCGAGACATTGCATGTGGGTGTGGTTCATTATCTGCAGTGTGCTTGCTCGCACCCGACACAATTGGCCGCTGCGGCTGTACATCGCCACCGGCGCTGGATGTGTACAAATGGCCGCGTTCAAGTACATCAAGGACGTCGCGGGCTGACGTAATCAGCATCGCACCGTCTTGAATCAGCTTGTTTGTACCCTCAGACCTTGGATCAAACGGCGACCCGGGCACGGCAAACACGTCGCGGCCGATTTCATTGGCCAGCCGTGCCGTGATCAGGGAGCCCGACCGCATGGCAGCCTCAATGACGACGACGCCGGCTGCCAGGCCGGCGATTATCCTGTTGCGGCGCGGAAACAGCTCGGCCCGCGGTTTTGTACCCGGCGGCATTTCTGTAACGACACAGCCATCAGAATGTATCCGCGCCTGCAGTGCCGAATTTTCCGGCGGATAGATCACGTCAAGGCCGGTCGCTATGACGGCGACCGTTCCGTATTCGAGCGACGCCTCATGAGCCGCGGTGTCTATGCCTCGCGCCAGTCCTGAAGCAACTTTCCAACCGGCCTGTGCAAGTCCCGTGGCAACATCGCGGGCAAACCGTTTTCCGTTTGCAGATGAATTGCGCGACCCCACGATCGCGCATGTGGTCTGTTGCAGCAGATCGGTGTTGCCGGCGGCAAACAGGATTGGCGGCGGATTGACGGTTTGTGCCAGCAGGTCGGGAAAGCCCGGTTCGCCAATGGTTATGATCTGCCCGCCACACGCGTGTGTTCTTTCGATATGCTGACGGGCACGATCACGTGAATACAGTCCGACACGGCGCCCCCGGATGGCGCCTGACGCCAGATCGGGCAGGGCGGCAATAGCCTCGCTGCCGGAACCGTAGAGCTCCAGCAACTGGTGGTATGTGGCTGGTCCGATATTGTCACTCAGGGCCAACTGCAGGCGGCACAGCCGTTCTTCATCAGAGATGTCTGAGTGTGTCGCAGTATCGCTCATGACGGTTTGGGTTTGGAACCAATGCGTGTTTCCTCGCCGTTTAACAGTCGAACGATGTTTTCCCGATGGGTCAGGTAAACAATGACTGTCATGGCAAGAAGTGCCATTGGCAGTTTCCAATCGCCATAACCATCGCCAAAGACAAAGACATAAGTCGGCACAGCCAATGATGCGACGAGCGCCGCCAGAGATGAATATCGCAACGTGGCTGCAAGCGTCAGCCATATGACCGCAAACACGGCAAGGAGTGGCCAGCCAAAGCCCAACAGGATACCCACATAGGTCGCTACACCTTTGCCACCCTTGAAGTTCAGCCAGACCGGCAGGATGTGACCGATGAAAGCTCCAAAACCCGCTGCGATTGCCATGTCAATGTGCCATCCATAGTTGGCCACAAAGACAGGCAGTGTTCCTTTCAGTGCATCAAGAAGCAGTGTCGCAGCGGCAGCCGGTTTGCTTCCGGTTCGCAGCACATTGGTGGCCCCGATATTGCCGGAGCCAATTTCGCGGAGATTGCCGAGGCCAAACATCCTGGCAATCAGAATGCCGAAAGGGATGGAGCCACACATATAGCCCAGCCCGAACCACAATGAAATCAGGCCAAGCCATTGCGGGTTCATTCCGAAAACAGCTTCCATCTGCCGAGAGCTCCACTCTTTAATTCACAGTGCCTGTCAACCAACAGTGCCTGTCAATGATCAGACAGTTTATACACACTGTGGCCGCCGACAATGGTTTCCGAGACACGGCCCTCAAAAGCCCGGGTCTCGAAAGTGGTGTTCCGTGAGGCCGATTTGAGCAGGTCGGCGTCAACCACCCAGGGCGCAGTGATGTCGACAATTGCCAGATCAGCGTTGCCGCCCTGTTCCAGCCGGCCTCCCTTGATGTTAAGCAGGCGGGCAGGGGCATCTGTCATCGCCTCGATCAGGCGCTCCAGTGGCAGCTGATCGGAATGGACCAGAGACAATCCGGCTGACAGCAGTGTTTCAAGCCCGATGGCGCCGAAAGCAGCCTCGGAAAAGGGCACTCTTTTCGTATCGGCATCCTGGGGATCATGGCTTGAAACGATCACGTCAATGGTGCCGTCGGCCACGCCGGCCACAAGCGCCTTGCGATCTTCCTCGCGTCTCAGTGGCGGCGACAACTTGAAGAACGTGCGGTAGGCACCGATGTCATGCTCATTCAGGGTCAGATGGTTGATTGAAACACCGCATGACACCGGCAGACCCCTGGCTTTCGCCTGGCGGACGATGTCGAGCGACGCCGCGCACGAGATCTGCGCCGCGTGATAAGGCGCTCCGGTCATCTCGACCAGCCTGATATCCCGCTCAAGAGCGATCAACTCGGCTGCAGCCGGGATGCCGGGCAATCCCAGTCGTGTTGCTGACTCGCCTGAATGCATGACACCGCCGGCCAGATCATAATCTTCCACATGCTGCACCAGCAGCAGGTTGAAATTGCCGGCATATTTCATGGCACGGCTCAACACCCTGGAATTGCGGACGGAGTGTATGCCATCGGTGACTGCAATTGCCCCGGCTTCCCGAAGCAGACCAAACTCGGTCATTTTTTCGCCGTTCAGGTCTTTGGTGATGGCAGCCATCGGGTAGACCCGGACATCGGCGGTGTCCTGTGCCCGGCGCAGGACGAAGTCAATGATGGACGCATCATCCATGACCGGCTGCGTGTTGGGTTGAATGACTATTGAGGTGACCCCGCCTGCAGCGGCTGCCCGCGAGGCGGTCTGCAGGGTTTCGCGGTGTTCAGAACCCGGCTCGCCGGTAAACACCCGCATATCGACAAGGCCCGGCATCAGCAGGGAACCTTTGACATCGGTAACATTGGTGCCTTCCGGCAGGCTGGCCTTGGTAACGGCGTCGCCCATCCATTTGATAACGCCGTCTTCGATGAGCAGGCCGCCGGTCTGATCCAGCTTGCCGGCCGGATCAAAAAGCCTTGCATTTACAAAGGCGCGCCGTTCGGAGGTGTTTGCAGGGTTCCTGGCCATCACGCGCCTTCCTTGCTCGAGGCATCGAGATTTCGGGACAGGCCGTCAAGCACCGCCATGCGCGCCGCCACGCCCATTTCAACCTGTTCGCGAATGACCGACTGAACCCCGTCAGCAACGATTGAATCTATCTCCACGCCGCGGTTCATCGGGCCCGGGTGCATCACCAGTGCGCCCTTGTTGGCAATTGCAAGCATCTCCTGATCGAGGCCGAAGAACCTGTAGTACTCGCGTGCCGATGGAATGTAACTGCCGTTCATGCGCTCAAGCTGAAGCCGCAGCATCATGACGACATCGGCGCCTTTCAGGCCTTCGCGCATGTCTGTGAAAATCTCAGTGCCAAGTTTTTCCGCGCCCGACGGCAGCAGTGTCGGCGGTGCAATCAGCCTGAGGCGGACATTCATCTTTGACAGCAAGGCAATGTTGGAACGTGCGACGCGGGAGTGGGCAACATCACCGCAAATGGCTACTGTCAGCCCTTCAAGTCGTTTCAGGTGGCGGCGTATGGTGAGCGCATCCAGCAATGCCTGGGTGGGATGTTCATGCTGGCCGTCGCCCGCATTGATCACCGCGCAGGAAACCTTTTGGGCCAGCAGCTCAACGGCACCTGACGACTGGTGACGCACAATGAGCAGGTGAGGGCGCATGGCATTGAGTGTCATCGCCGTGTCCAGCACGGTCTCACCCTTGGCGAGCGAAGAGGCGCTGACGGCCATGTTCAGGACATCTGCCCCCAGGCGCTTGCCCGCAAGTTCGAACGAACTTTGCGTACGCGTCGAGTTCTCAAAGAACAGGTTTATCTGGGTGAGGCCCTTGAGAACCTTGCCGTGCTTGCTTCCCTTGCGGGTGTCGTCTGCATACTTGTCGGCTAAATCCAGCAGAGCACCGATCTCGGTTGGCGAAAGGTCTGCAATGCTGAGCAGGTTGTCGCTCTTGATAAACGGGCGGGGTGCTGAAGATGTCTTGGCCATTAAAAGCGTGTCTATAGGCACGCTTTGGAACAAGTGCAAGCAGGAATGGTGCAAGTTGGTTAGCGTGTGCACAGCTTACTTCGCCGGACACCCGGTACCGCCCGGTTTCCCGTGTACCTAGCCCAGCCACTGCATATGCCGCGCCAACCAGATGACGAGCGGAATTGAAGCGAAAGAAAGCACTGTCTGTACCGTTGCCGTCGCCGCATACAGTTCCGCGTCGCCGCCCATGGTCCGCGCCAGGACGTAACCGTTCATGGCCGTCGGTACGGCAGCACAGATCATGGCCGCTTCAAATGCCTCGCCCTGGAGTCCGGTTGCCCACGCCAGCAGCACGACGAGCAGGGGAGTTACAACCAGTCTCGCGACCACACCGGTCCAGACCAGCAGGCTCGGTTTCAGGGCGGCCTTTATGCGCAGCCCGGCACCGACGGCCAGAAGCCCGGCCCCGAGCGCCGCGCTGCCGAGCAGGTCAAGCGTGGTGTGCACCGGTTCCCACAGGCCAACGCCGGAAAAGTTGATGGTCAAACCGATCGTGGCGCCCCAGATGATCGGGTTTTTGATTACAACTCTCATCACATTGCCGAGGGTGGGCGTCTGACCTTTCCCAAACGCGGCCAGCACCACGATGTTCACGATATTGATGGGCGGTACCAGCAGGGCCATGATGATGGCGACATAGGCCGCTCCGGTTTCACCATACAATTTCAGGACGATGGCCAGGGCGATAAATCCGTGAAACCGCGAGCCTGCCTGAAAGACCGAGGTGAACTCCGCATTGGTCATGGCATTCCTGGACTGCAACACCGGCTTGAGTGCGAACAGGATCGTCCACATTATGCCGGTCACTGCCAGTACGGTGACGCTCAACGACCCTATCGGCAGGCTTTTCAGTTCTACGGTAGCCAGGGTGAAACAAAGGATGGCCGGGAAGAACAACCAGAAGCAGATCAGTTCGACACCTTTCCAGTCCTCCATCGGCACAATGCCGGTGCGCCGGATAATGTTTCCCACAACCACAAGCACGAAGATCGGCAGGATGCTGTTAAAGACATCCATGGCTGTTATGCTTCCGGAGCGCCGGGCGCCGAGCCGGCAAGCCGGTCAAGGGCGCCCTGCAATATCCAGGCTGCCGCCAGCTTGTCGACGAGTTGAGCCCGCCGGGCCCGTGATCTGTCTGCGTCGATCAACATCCGCTCAACAGCCGCAGTCGACAGTCGTTCGTCCCACAGGGCAATTGGCAAGTCTGTAAGTTTGGCCAGGTTTCTGGCAAAGGCATGGGTTGCCTGAACCCGTGGTCCGTGAGTGCCGTCCATGTTGACCGGTAGTCCCAGCACAAATCCGGCTGCATCTTCGCCTGCCGCGATCTCCAGCAGTTGCGCAGCATCCGCCTTGAACTTGGTTCGCTTGATTGTAAGGCGGGGAGACGCGATGGTTCTCAGCCGGTCCGACACAGCCACTCCAATTGTCTTGCTGCCCAGATCAAGGCCGATGAGGCTCGCCGGACCGGTTAACACGTCACGCAGTTCATCGGGGCTGGACAGAATGCTCGTCATTTTGTCTGCTTAAGGCTTGAAACCGGCAGGTGCAAACGGTTCAACGCACATCTGCCATGCGAAAAGGGGAACACACATGAAAATCACATGGTTTGGACATTCGGCTTTCCGGGTTGAATTTGATAACACCGTAATCCTGATTGATCCGTTCCTGTCCGGCTCACCGACTTTCGAAGGCAGCGTGGAGAACGCCACGTCGGGATGCACACATGTGATTCTCACCCATGGCCATGACGACCACATCGGGGACACGGTAGACATCTGCAAGGCAACCGGCGCCACATTGATTGCCGTCTACGAACTGGCCGTTCATCTACACAACCAGGGAGTTGAGAACTTCGACCCCACCAATACCGGCGGCGCGGTCTATCATCCCGATTTCATCTGCACGTTTGTGAGGGCTGATCATTCTTCATCCTCAGACGGGGTTTATCTGGGCAATCCGTGCGGGATCATCATCCGGCCCAACAAGTCCCAAAAGCCGCTTTACCATATGGGCGACACCGACATCTTTGGGGATATGGCATTGATAGCCCGTATTCATGAGCCCGCGACCGGCATCGTTCCCATCGGCGACAGGTTCACCATGAACCCGGTTACGGCGGCCATGGCTTGCCGGAATTTCTTCGACTTTGAAACGGTCATTCCCTGCCACTACGGCACATTCCCGCTGCTGGTGCCCGATGCCGATCCTTTTGTGCAGGCAATGGGAGAAGATGCCGGCAAGGTCAAGGTGCCGTTTATCGGGCAAACCCTGAATATCTGATTTGCGGCTCGTTCGCCGCCATCAGCCATTGCAGCCACAAGGTGACGATGGTATCACGCGTGGCAATTCAGCTACCGAATTGGAGAATTACAGATCATGTCTGTCGATCAGGCAACAGTGCGCCGCATTGCCCAACTCGCCCGCATCCGTATTTCGGATAATGAAGTGCCGAAACTTGAAGGCGAGTTGAATCACATCCTCGGTTGGATAGAGATGCTGGAAGAAGTCGATACCGATAACGTTGAACCGATGACCTCCGTCGTCGAAAACAGCATGCGTCTTCGCACGGACGAGGTGAATGACGGCGGCTATCCAGACCGGGTCACCGGCAACGCACCGGCAAGCGACGACAATTTCTTCATGGTGCCCAAGGTTGTCGAGTAACGCCCGCGTCCGATGACCGTAATTGCAACACGCCAGACTTTTTGATTTCCGGAAAACAGATGTCCGATCTTTTGAAACTAACAATTGCCCAGGCCCGCGACGCGTTGAGCTCGGGACAATTCAAAGCCACCGAATTGACCGAAGCCTATATCAGCGCGGTCGAGGCGGCACGCTCGCTGAACGCCTATATCGTGGAAACACCGGACAAGGCCCGCGAAATGGCAGCAGCAAGCGATGATCGCATCGCCAAGGGCGAAGCCGGTCCGCTTGAGGGCATTCCCCTGGGTATCAAGGATCTGTTTGCCACCGATGGCGTCCATACCCAGGCCTGCAGCCATATACTGGACCAGTTCAAACCGGCCTATGAATCAACAGTAACGGCAAACCTGTGGGCCGATGGCGCGGTCATGCTGGGTAAACTGAACATGGACGAGTTCGCCATGGGCTCATCCAACGAAACGTCCTATTATGGGCCGGTCAAGAACCCCTGGCGTGCCGAGGGTTCCAATGTTGATCTGGTCCCGGGAGGATCATCCGGTGGTTCGGCGGCCGCGGTCGCAGCACATATTTGCGCAGGTGCCACAGCAACCGACACCGGCGGCTCAATCCGCCAGCCTGCCGCCTTTACCGGTACTGTCGGCATAAAGCCCACATACGGTCGTGTCTCGCGTTGGGGAACCGTTGCATTTGCATCCTCGCTCGATCAGGCTGGCCCGATTGCGCGCGATGTGCGCGACGCGGCCATCATGCTGAAATCGATAGCAAGCGTCGATCCGAAAGATACCACATCCGTCGATGTCGAAGTCCCCGATTACGAGGCGGTCATTGGCAACTCCATAAAAGGAATGAAAATCGGCATACCGGCTGAATATCGCATGGACGGAATGCCGGATGACATTGAGGCGCTGTGGCAGAAGGGCATTGACTGGCTGCGTGATGCAGGTGCCGAGATCGTCAATATTTCCCTGCCACATACAAAATATGCGCTGCCTGCCTATTATATCGTTGCGCCCGCGGAAGCCTCTTCAAACCTGGCCCGCTATGATGGCGTACGTTATGGTTTGCGCGTTCCCGGAGACGACATCGTCTCCATGTATGAGAATACCCGTGCAGAAGGCTTCGGCGCGGAAGTACGCCGCCGCATCATGATCGGCACCTATGTGTTGTCGGCAGGTTACTACGACGCCTATTACGTCAAGGCGCAGAAGGTGCGCACCTTGATCAAGCGCGATTTCGAAACATCATTCGCAGATGGCGTAGACGCCATCCTGACCCCGGCAACTCCGTCTGCGGCATTTGGCATTGCCGACCAGGACATGAGCGCTGATCCGGTAAAGATGTACCTGAACGACATATTCACTGTCACCGTGAACATGGCGGGGCTGCCGGGAATTTCAGTTCCCGCCGGTCTCGATGCGCAAGGACTGCCGTTGGGCCTGCAGTTGATCGGCAGGCCGTTCGATGAAGCCACGCTGTTTCAGGTCGGCAAGGTCATTGAAGATCAGGCTGGCCGCTTCGAGGCAAACAACTGGTGGTCATGAAAACTGACAACAAAATTTGAAACTGACCCTACGTTTGTTCTATATTGCCGGTGCGGATTCGATTGGGGCAGGTTTCAACGGCAGGATTTTGGCTGGCATGGATTCTAAAATTGTGAAGCTGATGGCAATGACCATAATTGCATCAGCGCTGGTAGTATTTGCGCCGCTAGGCGGCCCGTTTTCATCAGCAGCACAGGCTGCTTCGTGCAATTCTCTGGCGAAAGAGTTCAAACGTAAGGGCAAACCCCGGTTCCTGCGCGTGGTCAATCGCAACCGGTCCCTGGCCAATTACTACAATTCCACATTGAAGCGCCTGAAATCCGACGACGCGCCGACGCGGGCCGAAATGCGCAAGGCTTACCGGGTCACCGCTAAAAGCTGTTCGTCCGGAAAATGCCGCTCGGATGCAAAACGAATCTACAATGCGGCCTTGAAGCTTCACACCTATAATCGCCGGTGGGCCAGGTCAGGTTGCCGCGGCACTCTGAGTTAGGCCTCCGATCATGCTGCCAGGACCGGTGCAATGTCAGGCGACTTGAACCAGCGGCCGTTTCTGTTGCTGATCCTGAAGGTGATGCGGGCAATGCTCTGGTTTTGCATTGCCGGACTGGTGCTTGTCGGCGGCGGTATCTGGTACAGCGTCACTAAGGTACAGGCGAGAACCTATGAGCACTTCACCAGTGCGGACATATGGCTGTTTTCGTTCATTGCCGGCCTGGTATTGATTGCCGTCCTGTTGCTCGTTGGCATCCACAGAATGCTCCGCAAGCATACCTGACCGGGCCGGGGCCCATCCCTAGTTGCAGATGGCCTTCAGGGCTCTCCATTCCGCATCACTCAGAATGGCAGGTTGCGTTCCGCCAGGGCGCGGTTTGATGCGGGCTATGCGGTCATCGGTACCAGGGTGTGTTGAAAAAAGATCGGTAAAAGGTTCGATACGTTTTTGAAGCGAGGTACTGTCGTCAGTTTTTTTCGCTGACCCGGTTCCCAGTTTCTTTTTCAGCAATCTGGTGAAAAACGTCTGCAGGCCCTTTGGATCTACATTTGCCTTTTCCATCACCTGCACAGCATAGGCATCCGCTTCTTCCTCGGCCACGCGACTGTATTGAAGCACCGCCAGCACACCAGCAATGTTGCCGAGATTCTCCGCCCCTTGACCGGCTGTGAACAGCGACAGGAACATCTGCAATCCGTAAACTCTTACTATTGCAGCCTCCGGATGGCGCAGTGCGACGTGGCCCAGTTCGTGGGCCAGGACACCGGCAATTTCATCCGGGCTGCCGACGTTTTCGATCAGACCGGCACTGAACACCATTCGTCCACCGGGCAGCGCAAAGGCATTGACCAGTTTTTTCGTCCCGCCTTTACGGATATCGAACACCCGCAAAGAGAACGTAGGAGGATCCCCGGCGCCGGAGACTATTCGGCGCGCGATCTTGTTGAGAGCATCTTGTCCTGCCGGCGCATCACAGCGTTTGGATGACTTGATGACCGATTTCTCCAACCCGTCGGCGAATGAGTTGACAACCTTGTTCGGGATAAACCGGGCCAGCGCCTGTGGTGCAACAGCCAGAGTGGCATAACCGGCGACGCCAATACCGAGAACCACAGCGACCGAAATCCCGACCCCTTTCCAGAACCGGCGCTTGTGACCTCTGAGTATCGATGGCGCCGCCTCAATCACCGCATCCGCCGCGTCGCCTTCGGGCAGCGTAAGCCGGCTGCCATGATCGCCGTGAAGCTTTAACCTCAATGCCTGGCCCGGTTTACCGCCCGATACCAGTTCGATATCCCGCAGCGGCCATTGCACACTTGGTGCACCGTTCATGGCAATCACCAGGGCATCATGCTCCACCCGGACATGGACCAGCCTGGCCATGGCAGACTTGCCGTCGAAAAACTCCGCGTTATGGGCCGCTGTGGTCATGGTTTAAAATGCATCCAGATCGAGAGCGTCAATGAGACCCTCGCCACGTTTGTCAAGCTGTGCCTTGGATTGCTGTATTGAAGCAAAGTCTATCACCCCGTTTACACTCAGCCGTTCGACGAAATACCGCATCACCCGCTGTTCCACAAACGGCTGTGCGATGCCCAACGTGAAAATGATCAGCGCCATATTGCCGAGCCACAATGTGATGAGGCTCCATGCGGTTGCGTCGAATTCGAAACTTGCTCCGGAAAATCTGGTGTACCGCGCAAAGACATTCAACTCGCGGGCAGTATAGAACGACCAGATGGTGGATCGGATCGCAACATAAAACAGATAGACGAAGATCAGCCCGGCGAAAATGCCCAAGGCCTGGCCGGCTTCGGTGCGTTTGGATTCCGTTGTTTCACCGGTGAGGGATTCAAATGTATTCTGCAGCCCGTCAAACGCCCCTGAATAAAACAGCGCTACCGCAAATCCGCCAACCAGCAGATAAGCCAGTATGGTTCCGAACCAGCACAAGGCATACCGTGAATACAGCGGTCCGGACCGACCACTGAAACTGAACGGCACATTACCGAAGCGCATGTCGTTGGTGATGTGCTCAGCCAGTATCAGGTTCATTGCCGGTGTTGACCAGCCGAGGGTCATCGGGCTGAGCAACAGCGAACCGAAATATTTTCCGCTGTAGGACAACGCTGACCCGGGCAATGCACCGCGAATGCCACGCCACACGGTCCTGGACAGCCGATAGCGCCGAGCCCGGTAAATCGCAAAGCCGTAGAGTGTGACGAGTGCCAGGGCGATGACCAGTTGAAAGATTACAACCGCCGCGCTTTCCGGTCCGAAATATGCGGCCAGCCCCGTAGCGATCAGCGCCAGCGGCAAGAACACAATAACCATGATCACAACAAATCCGAAAAACAGTTCCTTGCCGGTCCCGGTGTATTCGACCGGTTCACCATTTAACTGCACACTGGACCAGATATGCCGGCGCACTCTGGTTTTTGCCCAGAATCGGTAAAACGACAACGTAATCAGGTTCAAAAGGAAATTGGTGATGGCGATAGAACCCAATCCCGGATGCGAGACGTACTCGATTCGAACGGGCTCAGCACCATGCGGCGGATTTTCTGCCGACTGCTTACCAAATAGTGTAGGCGACATTGGGAAGAAGTCCTTTTCGGTCTGAAAGACGCTCAAATCGTGAGGAATCAGCGCAAGCCTAGCCTAATTTTGTTTGTCGGCAACTGCCAATTTACGAGCAAAACTGGTGTTGCAAATATGTCACACTTTTCAGAAATCTGCACCGGCGGCAACTTCCTGCCTTAATCGCGCTTGAATCCGGATTATAAGAGGTTAGTACCCGCTAAGGTAGCAAAAATCAAAAACCAAGCAGTCAGTAAATGCTGTGTACTTTCGGGTGATTTGGAATCTAACAGGTGCGCCAGGGGCGAAACAAACCAGATGAATACAAGATCAACAGATAAGGACAAGTTGCCGAGCCGGCACTTGACGGGAGGCCCGCAGAGCGTGGTGCCACACCGGTCTTACTGTTGCTCCATGGGGGGGATGGGTCAGCAGACCAGCAGTGGCTTCGGCCTGACAAGATTGCGGTTTGCCGCCGGCTTGATGCTGGCAGCAGGTCTTGCCGTAGTGTCCACTGGCCAGACATGGGCGCAAGCACAATTGCCGCCCGGATTTTACTCTTTTGCCCCCAGCAAACAGGAAACGCCTGTTGGTCAGTTGTCATCGCAGGCCCAGGCCAATCTTGACGCTGCCCTGGTGGCTTACAGGGCCAAGGATTTTTCTACATCGCTGCCGTATCTTGACCTGCCGTCCAGTGAAGGCAGCATCCAGGCCAACTGGCTGTTGGCTCACATGTTCCGCAAGGGGCTGGGTGTGCCTGCCAACCAGGTAACGGCGTTCAAGCATTACAACCGAGTTGCGGAAGATTACGTCGACCGGAGAAGTCACGTACTGGGCAACGAACGCTATTTCGCATTGGATAGCCTGACCCGCATGGCCAATTATCTGCGCACCGGCCGCAAGAAAGCCGGTGTCAGGAAGAACGTCAACAAGGCCTTGCATTATTATCAGACCGCGGCATCAGCCGGTCATGCCGGCGCCCAGTACGGCTTTGGCCTTATGTATCTGAATGGCGAAGGTGTTGCACGGGACCGTTCCTACGGCATGCGCTGGCTCGGCACGGCAGCGCAAAAACGCTATGCTCCGGCGGCTGCCCGGCTGGGTGACATTTACAACAAAAGCGGCGACAAGGTACGCGCGCTGGTCTGGTACAAGATTGCCGCTGATACCGCGGGCGCATCGCTGAACCGAAAGATAGCCAAGAAAAACAAGGCCCTGGTTTCCGGTCTCAGTGAGAAAAAGCTGAATAGGGCCAACCGGCTTTACACAAAATGGTCCAGGCGTTTTCCGGTACGCACCCGGCAGGCACAAAACTAAGCCTGCCTGTTTTGTCATGACCGGCGGGCTCAATTGAGTTTGCCGGCCTGTTAACCTAGATGTCCAACTCGACAATGACCGGGACATGATCGGACGGCTTTTCCCAGCTGCGCACATGTTTGTCTATCCGGCAGCCGGTTGCCCGATCGGTTGCCTGAGCTGACATCAGCAGGTGATCTATGCGGATACCGTTGTTTTTCTGCCAGGCACCGGCCTGATAATCCCAAAACGTGTAAACACCATCTGACTGATCGAAACTGCGCACCGCATCGGTAAAACCGAGCCCGGTGAGTTCGCGAAATTTCTCGAGAGTTTCCAGCCTGAACAACGCATCTTCTGTCCACTCTGCCGGCCGTGCGGCGTCCCGAGGCTGTGGAATAACATTGTAGTCACCTGCCAGCACAAACGGTTCTTCCAGGAGCAGTTTTATTTTCGCATGAGCAATCAGCCGATCCATCCATGCGAGTTTGTAAGGGTATTTCGGTGTGTCGACAGGGTTGCCGTTTGGAAGGTACAGACATCCCACCCTGCAGGCCGTCTTGTCGCCGCTGACGACTGCTTCAATGTACCGGGCCTGTTCATCGTCGTCATCGCCGGGAAGCTGCCTTGCGACGTCTTCAACCGGCTTCAGCGACAGGATGGCGACACCGTTGAAACCTTTCTGCCCGTGCGTAACGACATTGTAGCCTATGTCTTCAAACGCGGTGCGGGGAAACCCTTCATCGACAGACTTGATCTCCTGCAGGCAGGCCACGTCAGGGCGGGCCTCGTTCAGCCATGCAATGGCTGTCTCCAGGCGCGCCTTGACGCCATTGATGTTCCAGGTCGCGATCTGCATGGGGCACCCCAAGTTATCCGGCGGTTGTCTCATTACAGTTGATGCAGGGTACCGGTGGCGTCAAGGCCGCAAGCCTTGTCGTCACCAGTTCCTTGCCATCAAGAGATACCTGCTGTCAGAAACCCGTTGCTTACCGGCACTGCTCCAGCAACCGCTCGCGCCGCCTGAATTCCCGGCGCGCCTTGCGTCGTGAATTCGAACTGCACCATCTCAGGTGCCGTTCATAACTCCGGCTCCAGCGCCTGCCGCCATAACCGCAATCAAGGAACCTTGCTTCCCGGGCCTGTGTAACCGCGGCGCGGGCATAGCGGCGACACCGCGAGCGTTTCGGTCCGTCATCACGTCCGGCAGCGCGGCAATTGCGAATCTGGCGGGTTCTCGTTTCCAGCAGGGCGGTTGCCGCACGTGGACCGATGCGACGGCATAACTGGGCCTGTCGGACCCGGCTGCGTGACCAGCGTTCGCCCCCGAAGCCACACCTGTAACGGCGGGCTTGACGAGCCTGGCGTATGCTCTGACCGGCAAAGTTACGACAGAACCGGGTCGACCGGGAATTGCTTACGACGATATCATCCGGCTCAGCATCCTGCAGATCCGGTAAAACCGGTTCCTCGCGTTCCACATCGCGGCTGGCAAGCTGCCGTTTGCAGGTATCGAGATCCCGGTCACGCGCCGCACGGGCGCCATTGTAGACGGAGGACGGGTTGCGCATGCAGAAACTGAAATAGGCACTTTGACCAAAACCCCAGCGGCTGCCGGACAGCCCGCAGCTCAACCGCCTGTTTTCCCCGTTCTGTGCAATAGCGCGCGATGCATAATCGTTGCAGGCGGCAACTTTTGCCGGATCTGGCGGTGTTTCGCGGCGGGGAGTGTCATCATCGTCCTGCGGATCCGCTTCATCATCCTGTAAAGGACGCAGATCCGGCTTCGGTACAGGCGTCACGGTTACAGTTTCCTGTTCCTCCACCGGCGGCAGGGGAGCGGGGACCGGCTGCACAATTTCCCTGTCTGCAGGTTTTTCAGGCAAGGGCTTTACCTCTTCAACCGGTTTTTCAGGCGCCGGTGGCGGGGTCGGTTCCGGCTTCACGGTCACAACGGGTTCTTGAGGTTCGGGCTTTGCCACCACTTCAGGCTTTTTCGGCGCAGGCGCCGGGACAGGTTTCGGTTCCGGTTTTACCGTAACAACAGGCTTTTTAGGGGCTGGTTCGGGCTTTGCCGCTACGACGGGCTTTTTAGGAGCTGGCGCCGGTTTTACGGTTGCAGCTGGCTTTTTGGGGGCTGGCTTGGGTTTTGCCGTTACCACAGGTTTTTTAGGGGCAGGGGCCGGATCATCTGTCCGTGTCACCGGACTGGTTGTCGAGAGCACACCGGAAATGCAGCACGTATCGGATCGCTTTGGCGGCACGCCGGTTTTCAGCGCACACATGGCCTTTGGACCCTTTGCGCCAGGCCACGAATATGTCCATGCCCGGCACTGGCCGTCCTTCTTGCATGCATTTTCACACAAGTCGGGGTTGGGTGCCGACAGCTCTATGGTTTTGTAATCGAGCCCTGGACGGTCGGTTGATCCGTCACGGGCAGCGGATGCGGGTGCCGATAGAAGAAGCACGCCGAAAACGGCGGTTAAGAAAGGCCGAAGCCAGAATTGTGAGTTCAGCATGAATAATATTGCGTCCCTGAAAAGCCCTTCAGCGACGATCTTGCGCACGATCATGGCGCAATTGTGGGCTTGCATCGCGATGGATTGGCCCGGTAACGACCAAAACCCGCAAATCTGTTCTTTTCCGGCGCTTTACAGCAACAAATAAGGCGGCAAAACTATTCAGATTGAAAAACTTGTCCCACAGCCACACGATGCAGTGGCGTTTGGATTATTGACCTGAAACTGCGCAGCCATCAGGTCATCAACGAAATCCACTTCCGATCCAAGCACATAAACCAGAGAAACCGAATCGATCAGAAGCGTAGCGCCGTCCCGCTCAATAACCGCATCGCCGTCGCCGGGTTTTTCGTCGAGTTCGAACTCGTAGGAAAAACCGGAACAGCCACCGCCGTTAACGGCCAGCCGCAGGGCGGTCTTGTCCGTTTCGCCGGCAACAATTTCCCGAATCCGGCGGGCAGCGTTTTCAGTTAGTGTAATTGCGGCAGACATGGCAAAAGCGGTCCTGATTAAACTCGTGTTTGTTACCTATGAATGTTGGTTGAGATGGATGCTTTGTCAATGCGCACATTAAAATCGTCTCGGATGGAAGAAAGTTCATGACAGATTTAGCGCCGTACGCCAGTGATGCACTTGCCTCGAGAGGCAGGTTCGTGCCGGAACACGATGCAGCGGAGCGGTCGCCGTTTCAGCGCGACCGGGACCGGATCATTCATTCCGCGGCATTCAGGCGCCTGAAACACAAGACCCAGGTGTTCGTCTACCATGAGGGCGATCACTATCGCACACGCCTGACCCATTCGCTCGAAGTTGCCCAGGTCGCGCGCTCGCTGGCACGGGCGCTGCGGCTGGATGAAGACCTGACGGAAGCGCTGTCGCTTGCACACGATCTTGGCCACACACCGTTTGGTCATGCCGGCGAACGCGAACTGGACAAGTGCATGTCCGATCACGGCGGCTTTGACCACAATGCCCAGGCGCTTCGCATAGTAACCAGCCTTGAACGGCGCTATGCCGGTTTTGATGGTCTGAACCTGACATGGGAGACACTGGAAGGCCTGGTCAAACACAATGGGCCGGTTCTGGATGCAGGCGGCAATCCGGCCGGGCGTTACGCAAAATCCGGATTACCCCATGCATTTGTCGAGTTTGCGCAAAATCACGACCTGCACCTGGACAGTTACGCCTCCCCCGAGGCTCAAGTTGCCGCCATTTCCGACGATATAGCCTATAACGCCCACGACATTGATGACGGCTTGCGGGCAGGGCTATTTGAGGTGAAAACCCTGCTCGACGTGCCGATTGCCGGCAAGGCGATCCGCGAAGTCGAAGAAATGTGGCCCGGCCTGGATCGACATCGACTGATCCATGAAACCGTCAGGCGTGTCATTTCCTGGATGATTTTTGACGTGATCGAACAAACTCGGGCGAATGCCGGGTCCAGCAATGTCGACAGCGCGGACGCTGTTCGCAAATCAAGGTCGGCAATTGTAGGTTTCTCGCCAGAAATGAGCGGGGACAACGCGGCGCTCCAGGCATTCCTTGCGCAACACATGTACCAGCATGAAAAGGTTATCGCGATTATGCATCGCGCCCGTCGCGTAGTCAGTGATCTGTTCGAAGCGTACAGCACCGATCCTGCGCAATTGCCGACGGACTGGCAGGAACACGGATACTCGCGTGGAGACAGCCGACAGGCCCGGCAGATATGCGACTTCATAGCCGGCATGACAGACCGTTATGCCCTTGATGAACACAAGCGGTTGTTTGACCTCGATCCGCTTTTCCGCTAAGCCCCGCGCGGCACATCCGGATAAATGGATGCAAACCACAACTCTCAGCAAAACCCGGATGACATGAACCCATTCAGCCATATCAAAACCATTGTCGATGACGCATTGGCCGGGCTTGCCAGCGACGGCGCGCTTCCTGATGGGCTGGATGCATCGCGGGTCGTCGTCGAACCGCCACGTGATCCGGCCCACGGCGATGTGACTACGAATGCGGCAATGGTGCTCGCCAAGCCGGCCGGAAAATCACCGCGCGACATAGCAGCGAGCCTGTGTACCGTGCTTGCCGAACACGCCGACATCGCTTCGGCGGAAATTGCCGGTCCCGGATTTGTAAACCTGCGTATTTCAAAAGCCTTTTGGCCAGGATTTATCCGTTCGGTTCTGTCAGCGGGCGAAAAGTTTGCAGATTCGACCCTGGGGCAGGGACGCAGGGTCAATGTGGAATATGTTTCGGCAAATCCAACGGGACCTCTGCATGTGGGCCATTGCAGGGGTGCCGTATTCGGCGATGCGCTGGCCACCCTGCTTGAAGTTACAGGTCACAATGTCACCCGGGAATACTACACAAACGACGCCGGGAGCCAGATCGACACACTCGGCGACAGTGTATTCCTGCGTTATCTTGAAGCGCTTGGCGAAGACATTGGCGAAATACCTGCCGGTCTGTACCCGGGTGATTATCTCATACCGGTCGGCAAACAGCTGGCGGGAGAGTTTGGCGGCAAACTCAAGACCATGGATGAAGCGCAGCGTAAATTGCTGGTCAAGGATCGCTCGATTGACGCGATGATGGATATGATCCGTGAGGATCTCGCAAGGCTGAACATTCATCAGGATGTTTTCTTCTCTGAGAGAATTCTGCATGAAAACGGCAAGATAGCCGAAACAGTTCAGACCATGCGGGACGCCGGTCTGGTCTATGAAGGCCGCCTGCCGCCGCCGAAGGGCCAGTTGCCGGAAGGCTGGGAAGACCGCGAGCAGACCCTGTTCCGGGCAACTGAATTTGGGGATGACATCGACCGTCCGCTTATGAAATCGGATGGAACCTTCACCTATTTTGCCGCCGACGTCGCCTATGCCCGCGACAAGATAAATCGCGGGTTCACCGAACTGGTGTTCATTCTGGGCGCCGATCATGGCGGATATGTCAAGCGATTACAGGCAGTTACCAAGGCGCTTTCGCAAGGTAACGCGAGTGCGGATGTGCTGTTGTGCCAGTTAGTGCGGCTATTCCGGGCGGGCGAGCCGGTAAAGATGTCCAAACGTGCCGGTGAGTTCATCACGCTGCGTGAAGTTGTGGACGAAGTTGGTTCCGATGTCCTGCGTTTCATGATGCTGACGCGCAAGAATGACGCGCCACTGGACTTCGATTTCCAGAAAGTCACAGAACAGTCACGCGATAACCCTGTTTGGTATGTTCAGTATGCTCACGCGCGGATCGGGTCGGCTTTTGCCAGGGCCGAAATCGAGGTTGGTGAAGCCGTTGCCGACCTGTCGGATGTGCCTGAAGAATCGCTTCTTCTGCTGTCTGACGAGACCGAACAACGAATCATCGGCCTGATTGCCGGGTGGCCGCGCGCGGTGGAATTGGCCGCTGTGAATCGGGAACCTCACAGGCTTGCGTTCTATCTATATGAAATTGCAGCAGAATTTCACTCTTACTACAACAAGGGCAAAGATCAGCCGCAATTAAGATTTATTTTGCCGAAACAAGTGCATCTTACACAAGCACGTCTCGCCTTGTTGCAAATGATCCGCTATACTTTAGTAAGCGGACTTAGCATCTTGGGCGTAAAACCTGTCGATGAGATGTAAGGGTTTGATGGGAACCGGATGGATCAGGAATCAAATAGCAAACCGGGCAATCGCGGCAGCTGGCGCGATCGCCTTGGTATAACCGACGACAGCTCTTCCAGGACGGAAGCGCCATCAACGCCGGCTGAGGCGCCGGCGAAACCGGCTGCTCGCGGTGACGCAAAAGTGGTTGCAAAGCCGGCTCCCATGGCACCTCGTCCGGGTTCAGCGGCCAAGGCACCTGTCCGTTCAAAAACCGCTCCTGCCGGAAATCCGCAAGGTTCCGGGAAACCCAAACCGGCTTCCGAACGGCCTCAGGCTACCGGAGGCGCAAAGGACGACGCGTTTGCCGAACGTTTGCGCCAGCATCGTGCCGCCGCTGAAGAGGCTGTAAAGAAACGCAGTTCATCTTCGAGCCTGGACAAATTCTCGTTTGCCAAAAAAGAGGTCGAAAACGCTCGTGCGGAATCAGCCCCGGCAGGCAGGCCGGCGGCCAAACCTCCTCGGCCGGCGGCTCCGCCTGCCAAGCCGGCCGTATCATCACCCGCGCCGTCTCCGGCGCCCGCTGCCTCGATGGCGCAACGTCCTGTTGCTCCTGCGCCCCGTTCGAACCAGTTGCAACCGGTTCGCGCGCCAGGTGTGGCCGGTGCCCCGCCAAGGCCCGGACAATTTGCGCCACCACCGCAGTCACCGTACAACCAGCCTCCTTACGGCCAACCGCCGCAGCCGCCGCAACCTTCGCAAGGTTACAGGCCGGCAGGCCCTGGTTATGCGCAGCCACCCGTGCCGCGTCAGCATCCACCGCAGGGATACCCACCGCAGGGAGCCGATCCTTACGGGCGTGGCGGATATGCAGCGCCGCGTCCACCGGCTCCACAGCCTGCGCCCGGCCAGGGACAGCGCTTTGCGCCGCAGTCCAGCGAATACGATCTGTTTGAAGACAACGGCTACCGCCCGGCAGCGCCGCTTGGGCGGTCCGGACCTGCGCCATCGCGCAATGAACCCCTGCGTCCGGATTTTGATGATCCGTTTGATGACCAGCGGGAGTATGGCGGTCGCACGGCCAACGACTATTCCCAGGCCTATCGCGAGTATGACGACGAGGATTACGAAGAGGACGAGCCCCGCCGCTGGGGCGGGCTGGTTATGGTCGTCATTGCATTGCTGGCTATCGGCACAATCGCGGCCGGCCTGATTTATTGGTATACCCAGCAAAAAACCCCGGCTGGCGGCACAACAGCGGAAGTGCCGGTGATCAATGCACCGGAAACTCCGACCAAAGCACAACCGGATGCCACTGCAAATCCTCCCGCTGCGGCACCGGCACAAGGTAAAAAACTGATCTACGACCGTATCCTTGGTACAGGTAGCGGCACTGAGCCGGAGAGAATCGTCCCGCGGCAAGAAACTCCGCAGGCGCCGTCCAGCAATAGCGGTGAGGGAAATCTGCTTCCATTACCGCTGCCGCCGCCGCCACAGACCCAGGGCTCACTGACACCCGGAGAGGCCGGGCCGGAGCCCGCGCAGCAAACTGCCAGCACGGCACGGGAAAATCAGGAAGATCAGGGGGCCGCCGGGGGGAACGAACCGGCGGCTTCTGCCGTTTTGACACCGGCTCCTCCCGCGCCGACACAACAAGTATTGACGCAGCAAGCGCGGCAAGGGTCGATTGGCCAGCCTCCAATTCCACGCCGTAAACCGCGGAATCTCGTTGCCGCTGTTCAGCAGGCACCGTCGACACAGTTCCAGCCGGTATTGCAGCCAACACCGGTTCCGGCTCCCTCACAGCAACTGAATGCGCCGGTAGACCTGCAACAGCAGGCGGCCATCGTTGCTCCGCAGGTACAGGCACCAGTAAGCAATCAAATACCTGCACCGGCACCCGCACCGGCGGTACCGCAAACTCGCAGTGCATCACGCGACGACGATCCACTTTCCGGTTTGCGTGCCCCCTTGAATGCGCCAAGCCAGCCTGCTCAGCAGGTTCCGCAGACGTTCCAGCAGCAGGTTCCGCAGACGTTCCAGCAGCAGACACCCCAGACGTTCCAGCAGCAGGCCGTTGTAACCCCACAACCGCTGCCCACACCTGCGCCTGCGCCACAGCAACCGATTACGCAGCAATCCTTGCAGTCGTTCTCACCGCCTCCGGCAAGTCAGAACCAGGCAGCCAATGCACCAACCGGATCCGGATATGTGGTGCAGCTTGCTGCCTACAGGTCGGAACAGGAAGCCCTGGGACAATTTCAGCAACTGCGGTCAAGACACGGCAATATCATCGGCAACCTGCCACCGGCAGTTCAGCAAACCAATCTCGGCGCCAGCGGCATCTTCTATCGCCTGGGAATGGGGCCGATGTCGTCAAAACAGGCAGCGACCGAACTGTGTAACAAGCTCATCGCTGCCGGCGAGCGCGATTGCCTGGTCCGCCGCCGCTAGGCTTGGAAGCCTCAATTCCGTTCAGCCACAACGCCACAGCAGCATCAAATGCTGGAGTCACCCTGTGTAGATGTCGGAGCCATGCAAGCTGCGGGCAGGGTGTTCGCGCGCACTGGCTGGTGATGGCAACGCCGTTACTGACGCAAGCGCCGCCAATCGGAGTTTACAAACTGTAAGGCATGTTTTGATGCAGCCGCACAAGGTTTGCCGGATCGTAACACCTTGGAGGCAGGTTGACTCCCACGTTCGTGGCGTCCAGCCGGCGTATTGGCTGCACTTGGCGATCGTTTCGGAGACAATGATTGTGTTTGTGATCGGGACATGAATTTACTGAAGCAACACCTGCAGGCCATACTTCGCAGCATCACCGCAGTTGGCGTGATGATCATTGCGCTTGACCTGTTCCAGCTTGCCTGGCCCTATAAACTGATTATCGGCTCGATTGTGCTGTTTATCGTTTTCAGTTTCACAGGAATATGTGACGACGATAACGAAATCCACAACGATCGCCGTTGACGCTGCGGAGAATGACTGCATTCGGCTCCCACTCTTTGTCGCCGTCGTCGCGCTGCTTGGTTCGTCACTGTATCTCGGAGCTTTCAACCCGGCAGTCGCCGGAAATACTGCGGCTACAAACCCATCGTTCAATCCGGGCATGTAATTCGGTCAACCAGGTCGCATCGCAACAATATGTCCAGAGCTTGTCACACACGTGCCTGCGTCATTGACGAAACCAGACTTCGCCTGAACGCGCTCAGTGGAAAACTATAGGAACACAGGGTGTTGCTTGAACAGAGCGCGACAGACTTTGCTGTTCTATATCAGTCGTTTGAATAAAATAATCTGGCGGAGGGGGAGGGATTCGAACCCCCGGGACCGTGAAGCCCAACGGTTTTCAAGACCGCCGCATTCGACCACTCTGCCACCCCTCCGCAATGAGATGATGGATGGATAATGTCCAATGTCAGAAAAAGGGTTTAATCGGCCAGGTGCCGCTGTGCAAGACCATTGCGTGAATTAAAACCAACCTACAGTCGTTTTCATAATCCGTTCACCACAATTGTCCTACTGTGGCCACAGATCAATCGTAGTGGACTGAACAATAAGCATTATAAGCGGCGCTGGTACGATAATGAAAAAAATATGGTTCGGTTTGATATTGTTCGCATCTGGCGTTCAGGCTGCAGTTGCGCAAACGGCACACAGTGCATTGGGCATATGGGCGGATGAAGACGGCAAATCCAATATAGAAATAGCAAGGTGCGGCGGTTCTCTGTGCGGCCGGGTTGTCTGGCTCAAGGAACCCAACAACGAAAACGGCCAGCCCAAAACAGATATCAACAACCCCGACGCAGCGCAAAGAGGCAGGCCATTGCTTGGGCTGACGATCATCAGCAACGTGCAGCCGGAGGATGAAACCCAGCTCAAGGGGCTGGTTTACAATGCCGAAGACGGCAAGATCTATGACCTTTATCTGAAACCGCAACGCACCACTATGGAAGTCGAAGGCTGTTTTGCGGTCATCCTGTGCGGTTCGCAGATCTGGACACGGGTTCAATAACCGTCTGACTAACCGGTCGGGCCACTGCAGGGCTGGCCAAGCTCAAGGCAGGCATGTAATAAGGCGATGTCTTTAGGGGGGCTTTGGGGAGAATGATGAAAGTAATCACGAAATTCGCAATTGCAGCCGGTGCGATAATCCTGTCCGGCATGGTGTCGACGGTGTCATGGGCGCAAACCAGTGATGATAATACCGTCATAGAAACCCCTCAGGACGCAGTAGATACGCCGCCGACGTTTGAGGAAAAGCTCAAATTGGCCGCCGAGGGCGACATCGACATTCAAATTTCACTGGCCAAGGACTACCTGTCCGGTGACAACAACACGCCAGTACGTCCTGTAGACGCAGCCAGGTGGCTGACCAAAGCATCAAAAAAGGGCAATGCGGAAGCGCAATTCCTGTTGGCAAATCTGTTGCGCGAAGGGGCCAAGGGTCTCAAGGCCAACGAGAAAAATGCCGTGACCCTGTATGCCAGCGCCGCCGACAAGGGACACGTCGAAGCAGCATATTGGGCCGCCGACGCCTACCACTACGGCAAGGGTGTCAAGAAGGCGGAAATCAAGGCTATCGGGTTCTATGAAAAAGCAGCCGATCTCGGGCATGTCGCGTCCAAGAACAATCTTGGCCTAATGTACCTTCAGGGCAAAGGTGTCGACCGCGATCTGCAAACCGCTTTCCGCTTGTTCAGCGATACATCGAAGTCAGGCAACTCCTGGGGCCAGAACAACCTTGGCGGCATGTATGAGATGGGCTGGGGAACCGTGAAGGACACCGCCAGAGCCCTCCAGCTCTATCAAAGATCTGCCACTGCAGGAAACATCCACGGTGCCAGCAACATGGTGCGCCTCAGGGCCGTTCTCGAAGTTGCGGCCAAGGCGGAAGCCGCCGAGCAGGAAAATCAGGACACGACAACCCCGTCAACTGATGCCGCACCTCAGGCAAGTGATACACCTGACCCGGATGCGGACCCGGCGCCGGCTGAAACCCAGATTCTCGGCGGATCATCGACCAATTGAATCTGGTGCCGGCCAGTAGAAGACGCCGCGGAAAGATTCACTGGGTGCCATTTTGACGGTCCGCCATCAGGCCTGACAGGTCAGGTACGTCAGCTGACTGCGGCATCGCCAGGATGCAGTCTATCAGATCATCCGGGTCCGGGTGCCGGCCATGAACCAGCAAACCACGCGCCTTCGCCACCATGTCGTTGTGTGACAACGGCAGTTCCGGGTCGCCGCGTGCATCAGTCACCTCGTGCGAGATCATCGACCCGTCTTCCAGTTCAACCTCTATCCGGCTGCCCCAATGGCGCGGATAGGCGGACTGAAACTGGTCAACGACCGATACTGTGGTTCGGGAGCGCAGATCACGGGCTTCGCCACGTGCCTCAGCTTCAAAATTCTCGAATAACACGGCGCCTTCAAGCAACGCGGTTGCCACGCAGTGCTGCAGGGAGAACTTGCCCGCATAGGCTGTGTCGGCTTCCACCCGGTCACACAGGTCAAGTGCTGCCTGATAGGCAAAAACCCGGACAGCACGGATGGGTATGCCGTCCGGCAATTGCCGATGAAGGGTCAACCCGCATTCAATGGCAGGATGGGTGTGCCGGCATGACGGCCAGGGCTTGATTGAGGTCTGATGCAGTTGCCATGGATCACTGTCGGCCGGCAAAAGCAGCGTTTCATCGGGGTTGGGGCAAGTTGCCCGGTAAAACCCGCGCTCACCTTCAAGGATTTCCGGGGCGCCGGTGAAGCCGTGTTCAGCAAGGGTTGCTGCAACAAGGCCGGCCTCGGCGCCGCGTCCGGCATGCAGATGCTTGGTTTCAGCACCTGTGTCGAGAAATTGCCATAACCCCGCTGATTGCGATCCGGCATTGCCAAGCGCATTCACGCATGCCGCAGCATCAAGCTCCAACAGGCTGGCAACTGCCATGGCAGACCCGAACGGCCCGCAGGTCGCGGTGTTGTGCCAGATCTTGTAGTGTTCCGGGCCAACGCTCATGCCGACCCTGCAACAGGCTTCAAAGCCTCGCAGGATGGCCGTCAGGGCGGCTTTGCCGTTTGAACCGGCGCCCATTGCGAACACGGCGGGAACGACTATGCAACCGGGATGTACCACAGACGCCCGGTGCAGATCATCGACTTCAAGTATGTGGCACAAACTACCGTACAGGAACGACAACCTTGCCCGGTCAACTGGATGCCCGGCGCCATTGGACATCGAGTTTTGCCAGGCCAGAAGCTTGCGCCCCTGTACCGAATTTCGACCTGCAACAATGTTGGCAACCGCATCGAGCGTGAACAGTGCAGCTGCCGTGAGATCGTCGTTCGATACGGGACGCGCCATGATTGCAGCGCTCAATTGCGTTGTCAGCGAAGTGGTCAGTTCGACCGGAGAGGGCATCTGGTTCATGCGACGGACTATAGATTGCCTGTCTGCCGCAGGAAAGCGGGAACGTAAGGCAGGTGTTGCCGTCAAGTATCTGTTAACCGTGTTTCTGAACCTCGCCTTTACCGTCATTGGTGCAAGCTCGTTAAACATTTTGCGAAACCCGTCGGGGGATCGCGGGCCAAAGTACGGCACTTGAAATTGGGAACACTGTGATCATGACAGATCAGAATTTGCGGCTGCCAACCCGCCGGAGCAATCGGTTTTATTTCATTGGGGCAGGGGTTATGTGCGCTGTAGCCGTCGCGCTCGCAGGATGCTCGGGATCCTCGAAAAAAGACCCGTTTGCCGGTGTCGGGTCACCCATATGGGATGATGCCAAGGGACCGATGCCCAAAGGCGGCGGCAGGCGTCATGTCGGCAAGTCCTATCAGGTTGCAGACATCTGGTTCCACCCGAAGCATGAACCAAACTATTCCAAGACGGGTGTCGCGTCGTGGTACGGTCCAAAATTCAACAGGCGCATGACTTCAAATGGCGAATGGTTCGATATGGAGCAGATGACTGCTGCCCACACAACCATGGAACTGCCGAGTTATGCCAAGGTCACAAACCTTGAAAATGGCCGCGAAGTCATTGTGCGGGTCAACGACCGCGGTCCGTTCGTGAACGACCGGATCATTGACATGTCCAAGCGTTCAGCTGACCTGCTCGGGTTCCGGGGCAGGGGCAAGACCAAGGCCCACGTACAGTATATCGGCCCGGCTCCCCTGAAAGATCCAACCTATGGCCACCTTGCTGCAATGAACCAGGAACTCAAGCGACGCACGCCGTTGAACGAGATGATCGCCAGCGCCGATCTGCGTGACGGTCGCTACGGTGATAACCAGTCGTCATACAATGCCGCTAATGCTGCCGCGCCTGCAAGCGCCGGCACAGGTGGATATTACATTCAGGTAGCAGCATTCGCCGATCCCGGAAACGCGCAACGCACCAAGGAATCACTGGCCGATCTGGGCAGCGTCCAGATCAAGCCTGCCAATGGCTCTTTCGGCCCCTTGTACCGGGTCCGGGTCGGACCACTAGACAATCATGCAACCGCGCAGTCTGCCCTGGAGCAGGTACGTGCGCGCGGTCATCATGACGCTGTTGTGAATTCCGCTGTCAACTGATTGATCTACAATTCGAACCGGCCTGTTGATTGCGCGCATGCGGATGCGTAATGTGAAGCGAATCCATCAACTCAAACAACGGCGGTCGCCATGCTAGAAACAGCAAGGTACAACACCAACGCACAGGCCCGGCACTTCCTGGCCTGTGCAGTGATTGCCATAACGCTGCTGGTTGCGTTGCCATGGAAAACAGCAGCAGCCCAGGAATTCGAGACCATCGCCGACTATGCCATTGTCATGGACAGCCGGTCCGGCAAGGTTCTGTTTGAGAAAAACGCCGACGAGCTGGTGCCACCGGCCAGCATGAGCAAGATCATGACCATGATCATGGTGTTCGAGCGGCTCAAACAGGGTCGTTTGAAACTAACCGATGAATTCACCATCACCGAAGACGCCTGGCGCCGGGGCGGGGCACCGTCCAGAAGCTCCACAATGTACGCCGAAGTGGGTTCGAAAGTTTCGTTGGAGAATCTGATCAAGGGAGTCGTGATCCACTCCGGCAACGACGCTGCGATTGCAATTGCACAAGCCATCGGAGGCACCGAAGACGGTTTCGCCGATGACATGACCAGGCGCGCGCGCGAACTTGGACTGCCGAAATCCACCTTCAAGAACGCCACGGGCCTGCCCGCGGAAGGTCATTTGACCACGATGCGTGAACTGGCCAGCCTGACCCGGTACATCATCGAAGTGTTTCCGGATTACTACAAGTACTACGGCATACGCGAATTCACCTGGAACAACATCACGCAACAAAACCGCAACCCGCTGCTGGGCAAGTATCGCGGCGCCGACGGGGTGAAGACCGGATACATCAGGCAGTCCGGTTATGGCATGATCGGATCCGCCGAACGTGAAGGCAGGCGCCTTGTCGTTGTGGTCGGCGGCATGAAATCCAGGCGCGACCGTGCCCAGGAAGCCGAAAGGCTACTCGATTTCGGATTCAGGAAATTTCGTGCTGTCCGGCTGTTTTCGGCAGGCGATACCGTAGGACAGGCCCGTGTCTGGGGCGGCGAAGCCCCCTCTGTGAAGCTGGTCACCAAAAAGGACATTCTGACACTGCTGTCGGAAGAGGAACAGGCGACCGCGGAAGTGCAACTTGTTTATTCCGGCCCCTTGAAGGCGCCGATCAAGGGCGGCACCGCGATTGGTGTCGTGCGTATCCTCAGCGACGGCAAGCTGGTGTACAAGGCTCCCGTTCACACCAAGAACAGCGTTCCGGCAACCGACAGCATATGGAAAAAGGCTCTCGATTCAGCGCTTTTCATGGCACTCGGTGGTTGATAGTTTAAGGCCCACATGAAACGGGCATTGTTCATTACATTCGAGGGCGGCGAGGGCACCGGCAAGAGTACGCAGACTGCGTTGCTCGCTGACCGGTTGCGCGAATCCGGACACCAGGTGGTGGAAACCCGTGAGCCGGGTGGATCACCGGACGCAGACGCGATACGGCAATTGCTGGTCAGCGGTGAGACCGGCAGGTGGAGCGTAACCGCGGAAATCCTGCTCAACTACGCGGCGCGCGAAAGCCATTTGCACCAGACCATTGTCCCTGCACTGGAGAATGGCGCAATCGTCATCTGCGACCGTTTTGCCGACTCGACCCGTGCGTACCAGGGCTATGCAGGCGACGGCGACCATAATCTTATCGAACAACTGGATCGGAAAATTGTAGGCCATGTGCAGCCGAACCTCACCCTGGTGTTTGACCTCGATCCAGGCATTGGCCTCGAAAGGGCCGGATTGCGCGGTGGCGACGACCGCTTTGAGCGCAAGGGCCTGGATTTCCACAACCGGCTGCGGGACGGCTATCTGGCTGTGGCCGGCAAGTTTTCAGACAGATGCAGCATCATCGATGCGTCCGGTTCTGTTGACATGGTTGCAGCGTCGGTCTGGCAGGCCGTAGTGCCTCATCTTGGGGACACAGGTTAATGGCTGCCAAGGACGACGAACAAACCGACCCGCGCGAAACGGTACTGCATCCCCGCCATGCTCAGCATCTCATCGGCCACCGTGCAGCCGAGAAGCATCTGCTGGAGGCCTATCACTCAGGCCGGTTTCATCATGGCTGGTTGATTACAGGACCGCAGGGCATTGGCAAGGCCACGTTGGCCTACCGTCTTGCGCGCTATCTCCTGCGCTATCGAGATCATGAAACCGCGCCTTCAGATACATTGTCGGTGCCAGACGATGACATTGTCACGGCACAGGTATCGGCACGGTCCCATCCCGACCTGCTGGTCCTGCAGCGAGACGTCGACAAGGGGAAACTCAAGGCCGGAATAACGGTGGATGCCAGCAGGAAGGCAGCGGATTTTTTCGGCAAGACCGCCGGTGCGGGCGGTTGGCGAATTGCCATTGTTGATGTCGCCGATGAAATGAACACGGCTGCAGCCAACTCAATACTGAAGACCCTCGAAGAACCACCGGAGCGAAGCCTGTTCATCCTGCTATGTCACGAGCCCGGCAGGTTGTTGCCGACGATCCGCTCCCGGTGCATCGAACTGCCGCTGCATCCATTGTCTCCGGAAGACACTGCAGCCGCGCTTGAACAGCTGCCGGACGGGTTGGGCAAGCCGGCAATTGTGCACGTTGGAACTGCCAATGGCAGGCCCGGTCTCGCCCTGGCTCTGGCCGAAACCGGTGCCGGTGCGATCTTCGACCGGTTCGCCAAAGCGGCAGAATCGGGTCGCCTGGACGTGAAAACCCGAATGGCCATCGCCAATTCCTTGCACGGCCGGGGGACTGATGATCGGTTCAATGTATTCTGCTCACTGCTTGACGACTGGATTACCTCTGCCGCCGCTACTGCCATCAGGGCATCGGCGACCATCGGACAGGGCCAGGCACTTGCAGATTGTCATCAGACAATCGGGCATTCCATTCGCGAAACAAATGCCCTAAACCTCGACCGGCGCCTGACAATGCTGCAGGCGTTTGACCTTATCGAGCAAGCCCGCAAGGCATGAAGATTTCCAGATGACCGAAAAGCCTACATTTTACATCACCACGGCGATTTCCTATCCCAATGGTGCGCCGCATATTGGCCACGCCTATGAAGCATTGGCGACCGATGCCATGGCGCGTTTCAAGCGGCTGGATGGATATGATGTTCTTTTCGTTACCGGCACCGATGAACACGGTCAGAAAATCCAGCAAACCGCCCAGAAGCAGGATCGTACCGCAGCTGAATTCGTCGATGAAATGGCGCCCAAGTTCGAGGCCATGGTCAAGGCTCTGAACTGCTCCAACGACGACTTCATCCGCACGTCCGAGCCGCGCCACTACGAGGCCGTCCAGACCATCTGGAAAAAGATGAAAGCCGCCGGCGACATCTATCTGGACAAGTATGCCGGCTGGTATTCAGTCCGCGACGAAGCGTTCTACGGCGAAGATGAACTTGAGGACCGCGACGGCGGCAAGTTTGCCATCAAGACCGGTACGCCCGTTGAATGGGTGGAAGAAGAAAGTTATTTTTTCAAACTGTCTGCCTACCAGGACAAGCTGCTGCAGCTCTATAACGAGCACCCGGAATACATAGGTCCGTCCGAGCGCCGCAACGAGGTTGTAAGTTTCGTCAGCGGTGGCCTGAAAGACCTTTCGGTTTCGCGCACGACATTCGACTGGGGCATTCCGGTGCCGGATGCGCCCGGTCATATCATGTATGTCTGGGTCGATGCATTGACCAACTACATGACGGCAACCGGATATCTCACCGACGATCCGGACCTGGCGAAGTTCTGGCCGGCTGATGTTCATGTCATCGGCAAGGACATTGTGCGGTTTCATGCCGTCTACTGGCCGGCATTCCTGATGTCTGCCGGCCTGCCGCTGCCCAAGCGCGTGTTCGGTCACGGCTTCCTGTTCAATCGCGGAGAGAAAATGTCGAAATCGGTCGGCAATGTTGTCGATCCGCAGTCGATGATCGACCAGTACGGTGTCGACCAGGTGCGGTATTTCTTCATGCGTGAAGTGCCGTTCGGCCAGGACGGCAATTACAGTCATGAAGCCATTGTGAACCGGGTGAACGCCGACCTTGCCAATGACCTCGGCAACCTGGCACAGCGCTCCCTGTCGATGATCGCCAAGAATTGCGAAGGCAAAATGCCGTCTCCGGGCGAACTGGCGACAGAGGACAAGGAAATTCTGGCAGCGGTGGATGCGCTGCTGCCGCAGTGTCGTGAACACCACGAGGTGCAGGCGCTGCACAAGTCACTGGACGCCATCTGGAAAGTGGTCGCCGATGCCAACCGGTATTTTGCCGGCCAGGAACCATGGGCGCTGAAGAAAACGGACCCTGAGCGCATGGCGACGGTGCTGTACGTGACTGCAGAAGTCATTCGTCAGGTTGCCATACTTGCGCAGCCCTACATGCCGGCATCGGCGTCGAAACTCCTCGACCTGCTGGTAGTGCCGGATGATGCAAGAGAATTCGCGCATCTGGGTGAGGCTGGCCGGTTACCGTCCGATACTGAACTTCCGAAACCGGAAGGCGTGTTTCCGCGTTATGTAGAAGACGAACAAGCCTGAACAAGAAGCGTGACGTGCCATGAAACCCGCCATCGTAGACAGCCATTGCCATCTCGATTTCGACGTCCTGCATGACGACTTGACCGGTGTGATCTCCCGCGCCCACGAAGCCGGTGTTCACATGATGGTGTCGATTTCCACAAGGGTCAAAAATTTTGACGCCATTCGTGCTATTGCGGATGCGCATGAAGAGGTGTTCTGCACTGTCGGCACGCACCCTCACAATGCGGCGGAAGAACCGGACGTGACCGCAGAACAACTGATTGCGCTGGCACGATATGCCAAGTGCATCGGCATCGGTGAAGCCGGTCTGGATTACCACTATGACAATTCGCCACGTGAGGCGCAGGCTCAGGGGTTTCGTACCCACATTGCCGCGGCGCGGGAGACCGGCCTGCCGCTGGTAATTCATTCGCGTTCGGCGGAGGCTGACACCGCAGAAATCCTCGAGGATGAAATGGGGAAGGGGGCCTTCAAGCCGCTCCTGCACTGCTTTTCATCCCGGGTTGAACTGGCGCAGCGCGGTCTGGCTCTCGGAGGTTATCTTTCATTCTCCGGCATCCTGACATTCAAGTCGGCGGAAGCAATCCGGGACGCGGCCAGATTGTGCCCGCTGGACAAGATGCTTGTGGAAACCGATGCGCCATATCTGGCGCCGGTGCCGCATCGCGGCCAGAGCAATGAACCGGCCTTTACTGCCCATACCCTGGCGCACCTGGCCGATGTCAAAGGCATCAGTGTCGAGGACATGGCCCGGATCACGTCGGACAACTTCTTCCGTCTGTTTGACAAGGCCCCGCGGCCTGCAGTTTTCGGAGTTGCTGCATGAGCCTGACATTGACCATTCTGGGCTGCGGGTCATCAGGTGGCGTTCCGCGCATCGGCAACAACTGGGGCCAGTGTGACCCGGATGAACCGAAAAACCGCCGCAAGCGATGTTCCGTGTTGCTGGACAAGCGGGAAGGGGATGCCGTCACCCGCGTCCTGGTCGACACCACGCCTGACCTTGTTTCCCAACTCAACAGCGCGGATGCGGCAGCACTTGACGGGGTATGGTTCACCCACGAACACGCCGACCACACCCATGGCATCGATGATTTACGCCAGGTTGCAATCAACATGAGGTCACGGGTCAGCGTGTGGGCGGAACGAAATACCGCCGACATGCTCATGTCGAGGTTCAGTTATTGCTTCGTCACGCCGCCGGGCTCGTCCTATCCGCCGATACTCGAGATGAACGGCATCCAACCCGAGACGCCGGTGTCCACTACTGGCGCAGCGGGCGAGATAAACGCCATGCCGTTTGAGGTGAACCATGGTGACATAGACGCTCTGGGCTTCCGCGTCGGTGACGTTGCCTACACACCGGACCTCATCAAGGTGCCGGAGCATTCGCTGCAATATCTGGACGGCCTGGACATATGGATCGTTGACGCACTCAGGCGCACGCCGCATCCAAGTCACTTCAGTCTTGATGATGCACTTGCATGGATTGAACGCATCAAACCCAAGCGCGCCATATTGACCAACATGCACATCGATATGGACTACCAGGCACTGTGCAGCGAATTGCCTGCAAATGTGGTGCCCGCATACGATGGAATGATCGTGGAGATCGGTTGATGAATGCTCTTTTACGAGCATATGCCCAAGCCTGGTCGCAAGCCGGTGTTCCGAAGCTTGCCGCACTGATAGGCACGATTGAAGCACCTGATGGTTTGTTGTCACCGGAAGACCAGGTGCCGGCCTCCCTGAAACAGGACTATGACCAGGCTGTTGAGGCCCTGACCGTGTTCCCGAAACTGAAACAACAACTGTCAAGGATTGGCGACCGTTTACCGTGGATGCAGGGTGCTATGAGAATGCCGGCTTCCTTTCAGGGCAGATTTGCGTATGTCGAGCTGGCCGGGCCAACGGGCATGATCGCAATCAGCGACATTAGATTTGGTCTCTACCTGCAGCAACACGACACTGTTTACCCAAGCCACTGGCATGAGGCAGTAGAAGATTATCTGATCGCCAGCGGCACCGCGTTGTGGCAGGTCGATGATGCAGGTTTCAACGCCCAGCCGCCAGGTACACACATCAAGCATGCATCAAACCAGCCGCACGCCACGACCACGCTGCAGGATCCGTTGCTGGCCATGTGGTTCTGGCAAGGTGATATCCGGAACAGCACTTATCGTGTTGTGGGTGTGGATGCCTGACGTAAGCGTCCTTCAACATCGCGGATAACCACACACCAAGTCAGCTTTCTGTTTGAGCCACCACTTTGGACGGTGCCTGTCCCATGGCTTTGCCGAAGGCGGCCGTGAACGCGCTTGGACTTCGGTAGCCATGCAGCTTCGCGACAACGGACACTGGTACACCCTGCGACAGACTTTCAAGTGCACTTTGAAAACGCACACGCTGACGCCATTGGATGAAACTCATCCCCAGATCCCGTTCAAACAACCGCGCCAGCGTTCGAGCAGAGGCGCCGCACACGGCCGACCAGCCATCCAGTGTTCTGCGGTCTGAAGGATCAGCCAAAAGTTCCGCGCACACCTTCTGTAACCTGATATCCCGGGGCAGGGGCACATGCAGTGACAGTGCCTGGGCCCGGTCAATTTCCTGCTCGATCAATTTGGCAATCAGGCTGCCGCGACTATCGGGACCATATGCAACCGGCTCTTCCCCCAGTGCCAGGATCAGTTCCTTCAGCAATCCGGGAACAGTCATGACGCTCAATTTCTGCGGACGCGTCCTGATCGCCAGCGGATCAATATACAATGTACGCATGTCCACAGCGCCGTGCATGCTGACTGAATGGGAAATACCGGCGGGTATGTAAGCGGCACCATCGGGCGGCACCACCCATGCGTCCCGTTTTGTTCTCAGCCGCATCACGCCGTTTATGGCATACAGCAGCTGAACTCGTTCGTGCTGATGCGGCGGAATGGAAAAACCATCGGAAAAGCTCTTTGCCATGACCACAATCGGCTGCGGCAGATTCTGGTAGTCAACTGGATTGGTGCTGCGTGAGGTAATGGTACTCACCGGATCTTCCTATACCCTGAATAGCGCATTTGGCTTGTTTTCGACGAATTGTGGCATGACATCGAAAATCAGACAATTCTATTATGAACGCCCGAGCGGCAAATTCATCGCCGCATATGAAGGTTTCACAACCGTGACCAGAGATCGCTGTTACTTCCTGCTGTTGAACATTGGCCACTTCCTCGACCACCTGTTCACCCTGATATTCGCTACTGTTGCCGCGCTGGCTCTGCACCGGGAGTGGGGCGTCGGTTATGCCGAACTGCTCGTCTATGCGACGCCCGGGTTCTTTGCATTCGGTCTTTTCTCGCTGCCTGCCGGTTGGCTTGCAGACAAGTGGAGCAGGGACGGAATGATGGTTGTTTTCTTTGTTGGCATCGGCCTGTCCGCCATAGCCACCAGCTTTGCCGCGACGCCGATGCAGATTGGTTTTGGCCTGTTCGTGATTGGCATGTTCGCCGCTATCTACCATCCGGTCGGCCTCGCCATTGTCACCATGACCTGGCGCAATACCGGCATGCGCATCGCCGCCAATGGGGTCTGGGGAAATCTTGGCGTGGCATGCGCTGCGCTGATCACCGGCTACCTGATCGACAATGGCGGCTGGCGCATGGCGTTCGTCCTGCCGGGCATATTCTCAATTGTGACCGGACTGGCTTACCTGGCCTTGCGGCGCGATGCCATCCGCGCCGACCGGACGCCAGGCAAAGCAGAACAGGCAGTATCGAAATTTGGGCCGTCACCGACAATGCGGACATTGCTGCTGCGCGTCTCCGCAATTGTGTTCGTGACAACCGCAGTTTCTTCAATCATCTTTCAGTCAACGACTTTCGCACTGCCGAAAATATTCGACGAACGCCTGCAAGGCTTCGCCGGTCAGCTCTCCGCGTTAACGAAGACGCTTGGCGACGCTGGACACAGTGACATGGCGACCATGATAGGATCATTGGCATTCTTCGTGTTTGCTGCGGCATCCATAGCGCAACTGGTTGTCGGCAGCATGCTGGATCGCTTCGGCCCACGAACAGTGTTCATGACAGTGGCAGCCATGCAGCTGTTGTTCTTCTCGCTGATGCCGGGCCTGACTGACAGCATCGCGTTCTTCGTTGCGCTTGGTTTCATGCTGGGCGCGTTCGGCCAGATACCGATCAACGACTACATGATCGGCAAGATGGCCAGCGGCCCATACCGCGCACGTATCTACGGCGTCAGGTATGTTGTCGCGTTTTCCGTGCTTGCCGTGTCATTACCGCTCATTGCATTCGTCTATGAGAATTGGGGTTTCGACATGCTGTTCCGCATTCTGGCCGGCGCAGCGCTGCTGATCCTGTGCGCGGTGGCAGCACTGCCGCGCAAACTGCCGACGCCGGAGACATCTACGGCAGCAGCAGAATAGGACTAATGCAGCCAGGCAGATAGGAATACACGCAAAACTGTCATTTCCCCATGGCATAATATTCCATAATATATATTATGCGAATATCCTGCATAGCTACATAGCTACATGCTACAAAGCACATATGTGAAACTGATCGCTGACAGCTAACAGCTCGTGGAATTTGCGCGAACATTGCTGGAAGGTGTTGTACGGGAGAATCTTCCAGTCGGTCACTTCACGACACTGTAAACCTCACCAGCAATCCGAGCGCCCAGAAAATGGCCCCGCCCCCGAACAGAATGAACAGCGGAAACAGGAAAAGTTCGAAAGTCTGGTAAATCTTTGCAGTGCTTTCGGGATTGGACTGCAGATACAGGATCGGTACCTTTTGCCGTGTTTGGTAACGAAAGAATTCCCCGTAGCCAAACGGCGACTCAAACTCGACTTTCTTGCCGTTCTTCGTCTTGAAAGCGATAACGGGAGCAAAGCTCTTGTCTCGGACTCCAGAACCGCTAGTGGGTTCCTGTTGATTGTTTGCTACCACGACACCCTCGGTCACGGTTGCTTGAAGCCAAAAGGAAACGTTGCCGAAGAACATGTAAAGACCAAGCGCCATCACCGCCAGGCCGCCCCATCGAAAAATGTAGTGCATAATCACAAAAGGCAGGCTGTCTCGATCAATCCCGGAAATTTTTCCCTGATTCTTGGATTTTGCAAACCAACTGCGTAGTGGGCGCCGTTTTCCAGTCATGAGATATGTGTCCGTTTACTTGCTAGTGGACACCAATGACTGAGCCGGTTGCTGGCTCAAACGGTCGATGATGCGACAGCGTGTGCTGTCAGAAAAAGCCTTGAAAACGAGGTCGAGCAAATCATCTGTCATCGAGCACAAACATCCAGTAATTTTGCTGCCTGTCAAGCTGGTCAAAAACCATCCAGGCCAATTGGGTACCTGTTGGTCGCTGTGGCGGGTTCGTAGTAAACAGCCCGACAGTTAAATCATGCAAGGAGATGCGTTATGGACCAGTTCACCGGCGGCTGCACTTGCGGCAATGTACGACTTGTGGCCTCCGGGTCCCCGTACCGGGTTGGCTTGTGTCATTGCCTCGACTGTCGCAAACATCACGGCGCCCTGTTTCATGCATCCGCGATATTCCCCGAGGATGCGGTAGAGATTGATGGCGAAGTCCGCGACTATGCCGGACGGTTTTTCTGTCCGCGCTGCGGCTCGTCTGTTTTCGCTCGAAGCGCAGATGAAATTGAGGTGAACCTGGGATCCCTGGATGCTCCCGATCAACTGACGCCAACCTACGAAAGCTGGATCTGCCGCCGCGAATCCTGGTTGCCGCCGTTTCCGCTCAAGCACCGTTACGAGCGCGATCGTGACCACACCGGGCGCTCTGAAGAGTAGATACCTCGACCGAACACACGACTATCTTGCCAATCGCTTTTCCATGACAAAATTGGTCAGCGATACATCACCCATCTGCACGGACTGTTGCCTGACCACCCACCAGCCCTGGCGTTCGAAGAACCTGCGCGCCATATGGCTGGCCTCGGTATCAAGACGCCTGATATCCAACCGCAATGCCTCGGCCTCGACCTTCTCATAAAGGGCCCTGGCGATACCTTTGCCAATCAGGTCAGGAGCGACAAATGCAAGGTCTATGTGCCCTCCTGCGTCCAGCGTCATGAAACCGGCAAGCCTCGTGTCCAGTTGAGCTACAAAGGTTTGTTGTTTGAACAGCCTGTCACGCCATTGGTCTGTCTCCGGTACTTTTTCAGCCCAGGCGGCCCTTTGGTCAGCATCATAATATCCGGCCGCACCCTGCCTCACGGCATCATAAAAGATCTGCGCCGTTTCACAGACGTCATCATCGCCACACTTTCTGATACTGAGGTTTTTCATGTCGCTGATACTGCCTGCGGCCGCCAATAACCGGTGACGTTGAAAGGACGCGCTATTGCGCGTCCTCTACTCTTTAGAATGCTGATCCATTGAAGTCAGCTGGGTGCCGCGCCCTGTGTTTGTGTATAGACGGCATAGAGCGACTGGCTCGCCACCATGAACAAACGATTGCGCTTGGGACCCCCGAAGCAGAGGTTGCCGCAGATTTCCGGCAGCCTGATACGACCGACCAGTTTACCGTCCGGGTTCCACACGGTTACGCCGCTGTAACCGACATTGCGTCCGGCATTGCTCGATATCCAGACATGACCGGAAACATCGCAGCGCACACCGTCGGGGCCGCACTTCACACCATCGACCATGCAATCGGTAAACAGCCGATGATTGGAGACACTGCCGTCATCACCGACATCCATGACGTACACATTGCCCTGCCCGCCGGGCCCGGTGTCGCCTGGCCCCTTGCCCGTACTCGCAACATAAAGCCGCTTATGGTCGGGCGAAAAGCAAAGACCATTGGGATCAGGTATCTGTTCCTCGGTTGCAACAACAGTAATCGTGCCGTCCGGAGCCAACCGGTAGGTCTGGGTCGGCAGCTCGCGCTTCCACTGTGTGCCAATCCCGGCCGGTTGTCCGAGTGTAGGGTTCAGCCTGCCGTCCGGATTGGTCGGCCCGCCGGCAATATCAGGGGCACCCTCATAGACCAGGCTGCCATATGGCGGGTCTGTAAACCATACACTGCCGTCGGGGTGCGCAACAGCGTCGTTGGGTGAGTTCAACCGTTTGCCGTCATAGGAATCGGCAAGCACCTTGGCCGAACCGTCAAGTTCGTAGCGAACCACGCGCCGCATCAAATGCTGGCAGGATATCTGCCGCCCCTGGAAGTCGAACGTGTTGCCGTTACTGTTGTTCGACGGACTCCGGAACACGCTGACGTGGCCGTCGTCTTCGATCCAGCGCATCTGCCGGTTGTTCGGAATATCACTCCAGACCAGGTAGCGCCCGACACTGTTCCAGGCCGGTCCCTCGGCCCAAAGGGCTCCGGTCCACAGGCGCTTGATAGCGCTGTTCGGTTGCGCAAGGCCATTGAATGACGGATCGACCGCGATCACATCCGGATCCCAGAAGTATGTGGTTGGCGCACCACCGGGTGCAAAGTCGCGCGGCGGGCTGGTGACCGTAGATGGTGGTGCTACCGGCCCCGGTTCCTGGGTAAGCGCCGGCCGGGCGCCGATGGCAATCGCCCCTGCTCCCGCACCGACAGCACCTGCAGCCCAGAGAAAGTGGCGGCGGTTAAGACCGTGCCCGGCGTCCGGTTTCCCGGCTGCCGTATCGGTCGCGTCAATCGAGTTGCGTTTTCGCTCTCTTGACATGTTTCTTCCCTTCCTGGTTATACACTAGCCACCTTCGCCGAGCAGGTAGTGATGCTTGGTCTGTGCCGTCCGTTCCGGTGTCAGTTAATCCCTGTGCGCTAACCGAATGGTCAAGTCACACTATCGCCGCCTGCTGGATCGTGAATCCCCCTTCTTTGCGTATCTTGGTATACTGCCAAGATGTAACTGGTACTGACGATACGGCCTGTGTCTGTCACTTTCAAGGACACGGGACGCAAAGAGCCGGGCCCGGTGCGACGTTACTGAACTCTGCCCAGCAATCCGCTGGCCACATCCTCAAACATTTCGATGCTGTCCATGGTATTGGCCAACAACATGGCACCTTCCAGGGCTGCAATGATTTCCGCGGACTTGGGCTTGCTGGCTGCGCCATCCAACGCTTCATCCAGCCAGTCGATGTTGGCCTGGAAGAACACCCGAACCGCATCGGCGACCTGCACCGGCAATCCCCTCGCCTCGGCGCCCAGCATGGCACACAGGCAAATGGCGTTCTCCTGAACCAGCGCATGCCGGAAGACGCCAATGTAGCCGGCAAGCCTGTCCTGCGGTGTCGTCGCATGCATTGCCAGATCTAGCGCCTCAAACACTTTTGCCGTGTAAGCAGCCACAACCGCTACGCCCAGATCCTCCTTGCGTGGAAAGTGATAATGCACGCTGGCGCTCTTGACACCGACATCACTGGCAAGGTCACGGAAACTGACGGCGCCATAGCCGTCCAAACGCAACCTGGCCTCTGCTGCTTCAAGTATTCTGTCGTGCATGGACATGTTCAGCTCCTGCAGAAATATCTACCTATCATTAGATAGGCTATTGACGATCGATTGCAAAGCTTATAGTGCTCATCTACCTACTGATAGGTAAACAAACAGGAGAGCGAAATGAAGATCCATGATTTCCCCGGTTTCCCGAACCCGGCCCGTATCCGCATTGCACTTGCCGAAAAAGGTTTGACCGACAAGGTGGAATTTATCCATGTCGATGTTCCGGCGGGTGAACATCAACGCGAAGAATTCCGCAGCAAGAACCCGTCCGCCGCGGTGCCGGTACTCGAACTGGAAGACGGCACGATGATTTCCGAATGCACGGCCATTACCGAATACCTGGACAATCTGGATGGTGCCCCTACCCTGACCGGCACAACCCCGAAGCAACGTGCGGTAACCAGCATGATGCAGCGCCGCGCCGAAGCCGGATTGCTGGATGCAGTAGCCGCCTATTTTCACCACGCCACACCCGGCCTTGGCCCGGATATCGAGAAGACGCAATGTGAACCGTGGGGTAAGTTGCAACGTGATCGCGCATTGGACGGCATGCGTTACCTTGACAAGGTTCTGGCAGATCGCCCGTATGTTGCCGGTGAGGATTTTTCCGTTGCCGATATCACGGCCTTCGCCGGTCTGGCATTCGCAGACTTTGCCAAGATTGACATTCCGGCTGATTGCGGGAACCTGAAAGCCTGGCACCGGAAGGTGGCACAGCGTCCGAGCATAGCCGGCTAACCACGCAACAACGAAAGAGCAAACTCAATGCAACTCAACGCAGATTTTTCAAAACGCGCGGCAGTTCACGGCGAACAGACTGAGTGGGTGAAATCGCCAATGCCCGGGGTGGACAGGCGCATGCTGGACCGGCTCGGCGAGGAGGTGGCGCGAGCCACCACCATCGTTCGCTATGCGCCGGGCAGCAAGTTTTCGCCCCATGTGCATACCGGTGGTGAAGAATTCATGGTGCTGGATGGTGTGTTTCAGGACGAACACGGCGACTTTCCCGCCGGCAGCTACATCCGCAACCCTCCTGAATCCAGCCACACCCCGGGCTCCGAGCCCGGCTGTGTGATCATGGTGAAGCTTTGGCAGTTCGACATGGCAGACCGCACCCACGTTCGCATCGATACCAACAAAATGCGCGCCCTGCCCATGGCCGACCGCCCCGGCGTTTCAGTCATGCCACTGTTTCATGATCGCCGTGAGGATGTGAGGATGGAAATCTGGGATGCCGGCGCTACTGTCGACCTTGCCGTTCCCGACGGCATTGAACTGTTTGTCGTAGACGGAAGCTTCGTGGAAAGTGGCGAAACCTTCCAATCTCAGTCATGGCTCCGGCTGCCCTGCGGTGATACCTTGCGCGCAACCGCAGGCAAGGATGGATGCAAGGTATGGATCAAGGCAGATCACCTCAAGGAAACACCGACGGCTCCGGCGACCTGACATCGCCGGGCCCCGAAACCCTCCCCAGGCAGGAAATAACCACCCTGCTGGCAATCATGCAGGCGTTGCGGACACCTGAAACCGGGTGTCCGTGGGACCTGCAGCAGGATTTCTCGTCGATCGCGCCATACACCCTGGAAGAAGCTTATGAGGTGGTGGACGCCATTGAGCGCGCAGAGATGGATGACCTGCGAGATGAACTGGGCGACCTGCTGCTGCAGGTGGTCTATCACGCCCAGATGGCAAAAGAGGCCGGTCACTTTGAATTTGCCGACGTGGTAGAAGCGATCTCAACGAAAATGGTCCGGCGCCACCCGCATGTATTTGGTGATGCCGCAACACGGGCCGCCGGAGTAGAAACAGGCTTTTGGGAGCGCGCCAAGGATGCCGAACGGCAAGGCACGGCAAAACAGCGCGAACGGGTGCTTGACGATATTCCCGCCGCCCTGCCTGCACTGACGCGCGCCCTGAAACTACAAAAACGTGCCGCCCGGGTTGGATTCGACTGGCCGGATATTTCACAGGTTCTGGACAAGATTGTCGAAGAGGCACAGGAACTGACAGAGGCCCGCAACAGCCTTCCCGTAGAAAAACAGGCCGAGGAATTTGGTGACCTGTTGTTCGTGATGGTCAATCTGGGTCGTCATCTGGGTCTGGACGCGGAAGACGCATTGCGTCAGGCCAACTCAAAATTCACTCGCCGTTTCAATTACATAGAAGACACGCTGGAGGCACGCGGGAGCTCAGTCGAAGACGCTGACCTCAACGAGATGGACATGATCTGGAACGAAATACGCCAGCGTGACAACGGCGCAGATTAGCTCGATCGCTTAATCGACCGTCGAAGCCGGGCTCAACCGCTCTCCAAGACGTTTTTGAGCTGCTCCCGCCTGCCGGTCGTCGAACCGCGCTTTAATCGTGATCCGCCCATCCTCGTGATCCTGCCGCGACAGAACTTCGGAATGCTCGTAAATCCAGGCCAGTTCCGCCCCCTCGCCTGTCGCCAGAGAAACATCCAGCACAGGATTGCGATGGGCCAGCCGGCGCTCCAGCATATCCAGCATTTCCGGAACGCCCTGCCCGGTCAGGGCCGAGACCATGAGGACATTGTCCTTGCGGGCACTCTCTTCCTGGAGCACCTCGGCATGTTCGGGAACCACCAGGTCGATCTTGTTCCACACCTCGACAATCGTTGACAGGCGTTCATCGCTGACCCCGAGGTCGCGCAGCACGGCCATGACATCACCGGCCTGCTCCTGAGTTTCGGAATGTGCGATGTCGCGCACGTGCAGGATGATATCCGCCTCCAGCACCTCTTCCAGGGTCGCCCGGAAAGCTGCAACCAGCATGGTCGGCAAATCGGAAATGAAACCAACCGTATCCGACAGAATGACTTTTCGTCCCCGCGGCAGTTCAATCTGGCGCATTGTCGGATCGAGAGTTGCAAACAGCAAATCTTTCGCCATGACGCCTGCATCAGTCAAACGGTTGAACAATGTCGACTTGCCGGCATTGGTATACCCAACCAGTGCGACAACAGGATATGGCACCTTTGCCCGGCTCTCACGGTGAAGTGTTCTGGTACGAATGACCTGGTCCAGCTGCTTCTTCAGACGCGAGATGCGGTCCTGGATGATGCGCCGGTCAGCTTCAAGCTGGCTTTCGCCCGGACCGCCCATGAACCCGTGCCCACCACGCTGGCGTTCCAGGTGGGTCCATGAGCGCACCAGCCTGCTCTTCTGGTAATCCAGATGCGCCAGCTCAACCTGCAGCGTACCTTCCCTGGTACTGGCACGCCGGCCGAAGATTTCCAGAATCAATCCGGTCCTGTCCACGACCTTGACCTTCCAGGCACGTTCCAGGTTGCGCTGTTGACCGGGAGACAATTGGACATTGAGAACGGCGAGATCGGCTTCCGTTTCTTCTATCTGCCGGCCGAGTTGCTTTACCTTGCCCGAGCCGAAAAACGAGGCCGGATTCAGACTGGGTACCGGAACCACCAACGCATCGGCTATCTCCAGTTCAATGGCCAGCGCCAGGCCAACCGCTTCTTCCAGCTTGTCATCGGCATCACGCCAGCCGGATGCGACCTGCCTGTTCTTGACATCAGGGTGAATAACGAAAGCCCGCGTGACCACGGGCCCTTCAATCTGAAAATCGACGCCACCGCCGTTTTGAGTGTTCATTTGCAAGATTTACTTTTTGCTATCGGTTGAACCGGCACCATCTTTGCCGGTTCCATCTTTACAATGCTATCCGATCAGCCCGGCTACTATTCGCTGTTGTCGTCGTCGTAGAGCGAAATCTGCTGTCCGGGCATAATGGTCGATATGGCATGCTTGTATACCAGCTGGGACATCCCGTCACGACGCAACAGCACACAGAAATTGTCGAACCAGGTAATAACGCCCTGCAGCTTCACCCCATTCACGAGAAACACGGTGACAGACACCTTGTTGCGCCGCACAGTGTTCAGAAAGGTATCCTGGAGATTTTGTTGTTTTTCTTGCGCCATTTTGGACTCTCTTTTTATTTTTTTTGGGCGCTCTAGTATTCCCGTTGGAATTCTAATGACCAGCCCCGGAACTTGCCCACCGACTTAGTAACTATAAAGACTGCACCCAGCATGCACCAGCGTCAATTGTTCTCAGATCGCCAAGGGTATGAGTCAACCTGCATAAAGCCGCAGAAAGCGCTGGCAACGTGTTGATAATATGTCTTTTTTTCAATCAAAATAAGAGCGGATTGAACTGCCCGAGGTATTAGAAGTATTCAATGCTGACACGGAACAGGTGTTGAATTTCCTCGATCTTGTCGCGCAGCGCAAACATGATCACCCTGTCTTTCGGCCTGATTTCAGTATCGCCGGTGGGGATTATTACCTGCTCATCGCGGACCACGGCACCAATTCTGATGCCCTCGGGCAAGTCTGCCTCACGTAACGGCTTGCCTATCATGGGCGAGGTTTCCAGCGCCTCGGCCTCCACCACTTCCCCATCGCCACCTTCAACGCCATGCACGCCCCTGATGCGACCGCGCCGGACATGCTGAAGCACACTGGAGACCGTAACCGAGCGCGGATCGATATAGGCATCGATGCCGAGAGGGGAAATCAGCGGGCGGGCGTCGAGGTTCGACACAAGACACGCGGTTGAGCGGGCACCGTGCTGCTTTGCCAGCATTGCCGACAGCACATTGACCTTGTCGTCATTGGTGAGCGCTATATAGGTTTCGGTGCGGCCGATTTCGGCTTCCTGCAGCAGGTTGGCGTCAAGCGCGCTGCCACTCAGGACAACCGAGTTGGTCAACAGGTTTGCAACCTCTTCCGCCCGCTTGATGTTGGGCTCGATGATGGTCACCTTGATGCTGGAGTCCCGCTCTTCAAGCTTGCGGGCGACGTACATGCCTATTGTACCGCCGCCACCGATCAACACCCGGTTTGCCGGTCGCTCTTCGTGGCCAAACAATGCCAGCGTTCGGGCTGCCTGGCTCTGGTCGGTAACCACATATACCCGGTCACCCGGCAACATCTGATCGTCGGACTTGGGCACAAAAAGCGCATGATCGCGAACAATACCGCACACAACCGCCTTCAGGTCCGGAAACAAGCCGGTCAGTTGCGAAAGCGAGGTATTGACCACCGGGCAATCCTCTTCGAGCTTGATACCGAGCGTCAGTACTTTTTCGTCGGCAAAGTAGATCGCCTCAAACGCTCCAGGCAATGCGAGCCTGCGAAGCACCATTTCACCAACGGCCACTTCCGGCGATATGACAACGTCGATTGCGGTATTGTCACGGGTAAACAGACTGGAGTATTGCGGCAGCAGATATGACTGGTCCCGGACCCGGGCCACCCGGGTAGGTATATTGAACAGCGCCTTGGCCACTTCACATGCCATCATGTTGACCTCGTCCACAAAGGTCACCGCAATGATCATGTCCGCTTCGCCGGCCCCGGCCTCGTTGAGCACATCGGGATGCGCGCCATGCCCGACAATCCCGCGCACATCGGTGCTCCCCGAGATTGCCTCCACAAGCGCGGCTGAAATGTCGATAACCGTCACGTCATGGTTTTCAATAGCGAGACGCTCGGCGATGCCTCTGCCGACCTGTCCGGCACCACAAATGATGATCTTCATTCAGATTCCCGAATCACCCTGCTGCAGGAAAAGTAAATCGAATTCACGGGACATTGGGCCAACACGCCCGCAAAGACAAGTCGGCTATTGCTGCATCCAACGCCTACTTGATGGCTTGCTTAACTGTATTCAGCCCCCGACCGCCGACTGGGCCGCCTCGCTGTCGTCTCGTTCAGTTACGGTGATATCAAGTGCCCTCATCTTTCGGTGAAGGGCAGAGCGCTCCATGCCCACAAAGGACGCCGTCTTTGAGATATTACCGCCGAAGCGACTGAGCTGGGCCCTTATGTATTCGGTCTCGAAAGTGTCACGTGCCTCTTTCAAAGGCATTGACATCAGGTTCTCAATTCCGTTTCCACTCCCGTTACTGCTGGTCGCGCCGGTCAGGTCGGCGGGCAACAATTCAGCGGAAATCGGCTCGTCGGCCTCACCACCTGACATGATCAACAAGCGCTCAACCGAATTCTTCAACTGCCGCACATTGCCGTTCCAGTCCATCGTCTGGATCATGGCCAGTGCATCGTCTGCAAAGGTCCTCAGCGGCTTGCTCGACTGTGTGGAATACAGGGTGCAAAAATGCTGAACCAACTCCGGAATGTCCTCCCGGTGCTCGTGCAGCGACGGCAGGTTGATCGGCACAACCGCCAGCCTGTGCAACAGATCTTCTCGAAATGCCTCGGCCTTGACCAGGGCATTGAGGTCCTTGGAACTGGAACTGACGATACGAACATCAACCTTTACCTGCTTGGCGCCACCTACCCGATTGAAGGTCTGATCGACGAGAACCCGGAGCACCTTGCCCTGGGTTTCAATGGGCATATCCGCCACTTCGTCCAGGTACAGTGTACCGCCGTGCGCCGCTTCAAGCCTGCCAACCCTGGTGGGATTGCCGTCCTGGCCCTCAACGCCAAACAATTCTTCTTCCATACGTTCAGGAAGCATTGTGGCGGCCGGTAACACAACGAACGGTGCCTCGGCCCGTGTTGACCAGCTGTGAATACTGCGTGCCGCAAGTTCCTTGCCCGATCCCATTGGACCAAACAGCATAATGCGCCCGTTGCTGGGCGCAGCACGCTTCAGCACGAGCGTCAAGTCTCGGATCACATTGGAGGAACCGATTATGTCGGAACTCTCACCGCTCTGGCTGCGCAACTGTTCGTTCTCACGCTTCAGCCGGGAATTCTCAAGCGCCCTGCCGACCACATGTATCAACCGGTCTGCCTTGAACGGTTTTTCGATATACTCATAAGCACCCCGTTTGATCGCGGACACGGCCGTCTCGATATTGCCGTGCCCCGAGATAATCACCACCGGCAGGTCCTTATGAACTTTCTTTATCTCAATCAGCAGATCCAGCCCGTCAAGGCGCGAGCCCTGCAACCAGATATCAAGTATGACCATTGCCGGGCGCCGCTCGGCTATCGCTGCCAGGGCGGCGTCACTATTACCGGCCAGGCGGGCTTCATACCCTTCATCCTCCAGAATACCGCCAATCAATTCACGTATATCTTCTTCGTCATCGATTATCAGTAGGTCAACCGCCATTTTCAGGCCCTTTCCGCAAGGTGATCGCTGGGTTTCCCATCCGCACTATGGTCTGCCAGATCGCTTTCGCGTGCGTCGTCTTCCGGTGCCTTTTTGAACTCCAGACTCACACACGCGCCACGTCCATTGTGAAAATTGGCCGGGGCATCACTCAAAGTCAGCCGGCCGGAATGCTCTTCCATGATCCGCGTCACTATTGCCAGGCCAAGGCCTGTACCCTTTTCGCGTGTGGTCATGTATGGCTCGGTCAGCCTGGAACGGTTCTCGTCCGGCAATCCGATCCCGTTGTCGGCAACTGAAACGGTAACTCTCGTCTTGGTCTGTTTTATGGAAACCTGGATCTCGCCGGGCACCGAAGGATCTGACAGCAGGCGGGTTTCAATGGACTCCCGGGCATTCTTGACAAGGTTGGTCATGGCCTGGTCGACCAGCCGCCTGTCCAGCGGCAATACAACCGGGTCTTCGGGAAAACTGGTTTCGAACCTTACCGTTTCGTCGCTGGCCTTTTGCAGAACCAGCGCCTCGCGCACCAGGGCAGTCAGGTTATTGGGTTCCAGTTGCGCACTTGGCATACGTGCAAATGAGGAAAATTCGTCAACCATGCGGCCAATGTCGCCGACCTGGCGAACGATGGTGTCGGTGCACTGGTCGAACACTTTACGATCGCCGGTTATCTGGTCTCCGTATTTTCGCCGCAGCCGCTCCGCAGACAATTGTATCGGCGTGAGCGGATTTTTGATCTCATGTGCAATTCGCCGTGCAATATCCGCCCAGGCAGAGTTCCTCTGTGCTGAGACAAGTTCCGTAGTGTCGTCAAAGGTGACAACGTAGCCGTCCGTGCCCTCATCGCCGCGCTCTGTGGTTACGCCGGTCATGAAGGTTCGTTCCTGGTCTCCGACACGGCGGGTTATGGTGCCGTCCGCATATCCGTCAAACCGGCCTTTCGCTTTCGAGAAGATCGACCTGATTTCAGGTAGCACATCGAGCACGGCCTTGTCTGTGACGTCGCTTTGCTCAAGTTCGAGCAGTTCAAGAGCCGACTTGTTGCACAACGTTATGGTACCGCTTTCATCGAGGCCGAGCACACCGGCACTAACTCCGCCCAGAACCGCTTCGGTAAAGCGGCGGCGTTCATCAAGCTCGGCATTGGTAGTGGTCAGTTCTTCGCGCTGGGATTGCAGCCGATCGGTCATCTGATTGAAGGTTGCCCCCAGCGTCGCCATGTCACCGGTTGCGTTTTCAATAGAAACCTTGGTGTCAAGCTCGCCGGCGCTCACCAGCCGGGCCGCCGATACCAGCGACACAATGGGCTGCACCAGCCTGTTTGAAAACAACAGGCCCAGCCAAATCGCCGACAACAGAAAGATAAACGCAATTCCTGCATACAAGGCGGCAAAGTTAAGCTGCAGTGATCTGCGCTGGGCAATCAGATTGTCAAATTCGGTCCGTTGCGAACGGGCCTTTCCGAGTTGTTTGATAACTTCCGGATTCACCAGGCGATAGAGATACAGATAGTATCCGTCGACTTTCTCCAGCCTGATCAACGCCCGGATCACGTTACTGCCTTCATCTGGCTGGCGAACCACCATTTCTCCCGTGGTTGCCTGAGCAATGTCCTCCGGAGCCGGGGGACGGAACTTGACCAGCTTGTTGGCTGTTGCGGAAACCGCAATTTCCTTGGTGGTCGGGTTCATGACGAACAGACCTGACAGCCCGCGTACTGAGCCGAAAGTCGCTACCCTGCGGATCATTTTTTCCCGATTGAGGGTAAACTCGTCAGCCCTTTGATTGATCTCGTTGGCGATAAATGCTGCGTCGCTGCGCGCTACCTCGAGGTTTTCGCGTATATAGGCTTCGGCGACCGCTTCGGCAGAATCAACAATTGACTGCGTCTGCCCTGACAACCAGATGTCCAACCCCCTGTTCAGGGTCACGGTGGCAAATGCCGCAACGATTATGGCCGGCAGCACCGCAAACAAAGACAGCAGGGCGACAATGCGAATATGCAGGCCGGAGCCCGGTACCCGTCGCATCCTTGCCATTGTCAGCTTGGTCAGTTGCCAGGCAATCAGACCGGCCATCAGCGTCAACAATATACCATTGGCAAAAAGCAACAGGCGCGCATTGTCCGGTTGCGGCTCCAGGTGCGTCAGCCCGGTCAGGTAAAGATAGGTTCCCAGACCACACAGAACAGTCAGGCTGGCTAGGGACATACCTGCCCAGTTCAACCATTTGTTGCTGAGAAACGACTCCGCAGACTGGTCATGCAGCGGATCGGATGTTTGCGGGCTGGATATGTCCGACAACACAGTCATGGAGCGCTGGACCCGGTTTCAAGGTAAAAACTGCACCCCCGTGCGGTGTTGCAAAAACGCAACACTAATGTGGCAAATATGTGACACCTGCCCGGCATGACGTTGAATTCCCGGCAAACTGACACAAATAAGCGTGAATGCCCGCATGTACCGCCTGGATGTCTAAAAACATGTGGATAAATTCTACAAAAACAGAAGCTTAAGACGCTAAATTGATTCCGTTTTAATTCGCAGTTGAAGAGGTTAGTGCCTCGTCCCCGGAGTCTTGACCACACTGAGCCCGAGCTCCTTGATTCTGGTGCGCAGCGTATTGCGGTTGATGCCAAGCAGGTTAGCCGCCTTTATCTGGTTGCCGCCGGTGGACGCCAGCGTGGCGTTGATCAGCGGCACTTCCACCTGCTGGATCACACGATGGTACAGACCATCCGGCGGCAGATTGGGCTGGAAGCCGGCAAAATACTGAACCAGGTGGTTTTCGACAAATTCAGACAGCGAGTTGTATGACGCCGGGTCCTTGTCTGCACCCGGTGAACTCTGGATTGCAAACTCCTGCTCAACCGTGGTTGCCGAAATCTCGTCACCGACATGAACGGCACAAAGCCGGCTTACGAAATTCTCGAGCTCACGTATGTTCCCCGGCCACCGGGCGCGGCGCAGCGCATCTATGGCACCGGCGGAAAACGTCTTGAACGGCAGTCCCTGCTGCTCGTTCCGGCGCAGAAAATGGTTCACCAGATCAGGTATGTCATCGGTTCGTTCGCGCAATGGCGGCAACCGTAACGGCACCACGTTAAGCCGGAAAAACAGGTCTTCACGGAACATGCCCTGGGCGATCAGCTGATTCAGATCGCGGTGGGTTGCCGCAACAATCCGGACATCCGTCTTGATTGGCCTCACACCGCCAACAGACGTGTACTCGCCTTCCTGAAGGACGCGCAGCAGCCGTGTCTGCGCCTCCATAGGCATGTCGCCGATTTCATCAAGGAACAATGTTCCGCCATGGGCCTGCTCAAACCGGCCCAGGTACCTGGATACCGCACCCGTGAAGGCCCCTTTCTCATGCCCGAACAATTCGGATTCAATCAGTTCCCTGGGAATTGCAGCCATGTTCATTGCAACAAACGGCGCCGCCTTGCGCCCGGAGAAATCATGCAATGCGCGCGCCACAAGTTCCTTGCCGGTGCCGCTTTCACCCTGGATCATCACCGTGAGATCCGTCTGCGTCATACGCGCGACAATCCGGTAAATATCCTGCATGGCGGTCGAGCGGCCGACAATCGGCATGCCATCGCTTTCTTCTGCTGCCTGGCGCTGCCGGACAGGTTGATCAGCCTTGCGGGAATCTTCCAGAGCCTGACCGACGGTTGTAACCAGTGCATTGAGATCAAATGGTTTCGGGAGATAATCATAGGCACCGCGTTCACTTGCGGTGATGGCAGTCATGATGGTGTTTCGCGCACTCATCACGATCACGGGCAGGCGCGGACGCTTGGCCCTGATGCGCGGCAGGATATCAAATCCGCTTTCATCGGGAAGAACCACATCGGTCAGAACAACGTCGCCGTGCCCTTCACTGACCCACCGCCATAACGACGCGGCATTGCTTGCCGCGCGCACATCATAGCCCGCCCGGGTCAGCGCCTGGGTGACGACGGTTCTGATCGCCGCGTCGTCATCGGCTACAAGTACAGTTCCCGGCGTCATTCACCAGTTCCTCTCGCACAAATTGAAACAACAATATTTTGCGTTTTCATGTAGTTACCCTTGGCCCCGTTCTCAGGAATGCATCGCCCCTCATTCGATTTCACCCATTGAAACCGGCAACAACACCCTGAAAATCGTGCCCTCGTCCTGTGTTGAAGCGTCGACGATCCCGCCGTGGTCACGCACAAGCTTCGCGACCAGGGCAAGACCCAATCCGCGTCCGCTGTCCTTGGAAGTAACGAAAGGGTCAAACAGGTGCTGGGCAACATCGTCGGAGATGCCTGCCCCATTGTCATGAACGGCAATTTCAAGCGGTAGGGATACTGACCGCTCGCTGCCGGATATCTGCATTCGGATGCCCGGCTTATACGATGTGGATAAGGTAATTTTTCCAGCGGCCCCGGTTTTGTCAATCGCTTCGGAAGCGTTTTTGACCAGGTTGAGAAACACCTGGATAAGCTGGTCCCGGTTGCCGCTGATGTGCGGCAGGGAGGGATCATAGCTCTCGACAAAGGCAATGTGGGACGCAAACCCGCTGGCCGCCAGTTTGCGCACGTGCTCCAGGACCGTGTGCACGTTCAGAGGTTCCATGGCAGGTGCCCTCTCGTCCGAGAACACTTCCATCTGATCGACCAGTTCACGAATACGGTCTGTCTCGCTGCATATCAGCTGGGTCAGTTCCCGGTCCTCGACAGGCGCGTTCGTTTCCAGCAGCTGTGCCGCGCCACGAATACCGGACAGCGGGTTTTTGATCTCATGCGCCAGCATCGACGCCATGCCGGACACAGACCGTGCCGCCTGCAGGTTATTGAGTTGCCGGTCGAACGCCAGTGCAACGGAACGCTGTAGTATGACCAGTATGATACTGCCCGGATCTTCCGGTATGACCCCTGCCTGAATGTCGACGGTTCGGCCACCGCCGGTGCGCGGCGTTCCCAGTTTCACGCCATACTCAGACAGGGTCGTTCCAGTCGCGCGCAGTCTTGTGGTTGCAGTATACAGCGGGCTTGCGAACGGCACGATATCGTCGAGGCCCATGCGTTTGAGCATCGACTGGCTGACAGAGAAGAACTCTTCAGCCGCTGCATTGGCGGCAACGATCCTGTCATCGGCCGAAATGACCACGACCGGGCTGGGCAGAGATTGCAGCATCACGCTCGCGGAGAACTCGTTTTGGTCATGTGTATTCATGCTGCAACCATTCTTTGCGCTGCAGAGCGGAGTTGGCTCCGCAATTCATCGAGGCCGGATTTAACCTCGTCTGCATTGTCCAGTTTCAGCAGTCTGGCGCGCCACTTCGACATTTCGGCCTGGTCGTACAACCCCTTGTCCCGCCAGCGTTCGAGCGCCCACCCGATATGCTTGCGCGCGATACGAACGCCGTTTGGCACCCCGTAGTGCTTGATGATCTGCTCGTAGTGTTCGAAAACAATGGCGGCCTGCTGGTCGATTGCCGGTTCTTCGATGCCGCAACCAGGATCGAGCTGGTTGGCCAAGACCCCCGGCCACCAGGGTCGCCCATAAGCTCCCCTGCCGATCATGACCCCGTCTGCGCCGGATGCGTCCAGCATGGCGTTTACGTCGTCGATACTGGCACCATCGCCATTTGCAATAAGCGGAATTGTGATTGCCTGGCCGACTGACCTGATAGCCGCCCAGTCGGCCTTTCCCTTGTAAAACTGATTGCGGGTGCGGCCATGCACTGTGATCATGCAGACACCCAGCTGTTCGGCACGCGCGGCCAGTTCCGGTGCATTCAGACAATCAAAATCCCAACCCAGCCGCATTTTGAGTGTGACCGGCACACTGCTTGCCCGCACCGTTGCATCTATCAGGCTGCAGGCGTGGTCGAGATCACGCATGAGCGCTGACCCGGACAACTTGCCGGCCACCTCACGCGCCGGACAGCCCATGTTGATGTCGATGATATCCGCACCGATCTTCTGCGCCAGCTCCGCGCCGCGCGCCATCCACTCAGGCTCGCGGCCTGCCAGCTGCAGCACGAAAGGAAACACCCTCCCTGCCCCGGTTGCCCGGCGCACTATATCCGGCCTCGCCTCCACCAGTGCATTGCTTGCAACCATTTCCGATACCACAAGGCCGGCACCGTATTTATGTGCCAGAACCCTGAACGGCTCATCGGTTACACCAGACATGGGAGCCAGGAAGACGCGATTGCGAATTTCGTGCGCTCCAATAAAAATGCCCATAAATTAGACGCTCAAGCTTTTCGTTTAATTTTCAGGCACATTAACATCTGGCCGCGACATTGCAATTGTTCTATTTGCCGCGCACGCAGCTTGCCCTTCGGGTGACCGGCCTGTTAGAGGTTCACCCGCAGACCAGGCTTCCAATCAGGGCGGCAAAGTTATGACCACAGCAGTTATCATCGTTGCAGCAGGCGCCGGCTTGCGTGTCGGCGGAGAAGTGCCGAAGCAATACCAGCAAATCGGTGGGCAAGCCGTGCTACGCCATACGGTGCGGGCTTTTCAACGACATGAGGGTATTGATCACATACAGGTGGTTATCGGAGACAACCACGATGAACTCTACAGGGCTGCTGTTTCAGACATGAACCTGCCAGAGCCGGTCCAGGGCGGTACGACGCGACAGGCGTCGGTGTATAACGGGTTGCAGGCAATAGCTGCGCTGAAACCGACCAAGGTCTTGATCCATGATGCAGCAAGGCCGTTTGTTGATACGGAAATCATTTCATCAGTCATTGACGAACTGTCGCGGTCACCGGGTTGCATTCCCGCTGTCGCTGTAGCCGATACGCTGAAACGCACAAATGACGGCATCATTGTCGAAACGGTCGACCGCTCCGGACTATGGGGCGCCCAGACACCACAGGCGTTTCGATTCAGCGACATTTTAAAAGCGCATGTCTCCGCAGCCGCGAGCGAGCGAGCGGATTTTACCGATGATGCATCAATCGCCGAATGGGCCGGACTGGACGTTGCAATCATTCCGGGACGGCCGGAGAACACCAAGATCACGACAAGTGCGGATCTGCAACAGGCAGAAAAACGGTTGAATACGAGGACATCAGAAATGCTGAACGATGTAAGAGTGGGTCACGGTTATGACGTACACGCCTTTGAAGACGGTGACCACGTTGTCCTGTGCGGCCTGAAAATACCGCATACCAGGAAACTGAAGGGCCATTCCGATGCCGACGTCGGCCTGCATACGCTGACCGATGCCATTTTGGGAGCCTTGTGCGAAGGCGATATCGGCAAGCACTTCCCGCCGACCGATGAAAAATGGAAAGGCGCCGCATCAGACATCTTTCTCAAACATGCCGCAAAGCTGGTTGCTGACAGGGGTGGAATGATCTCGCATGTTGATCTGACACTCATCTGCCAGGCGCCAAAAATGCGACCCCACGTGGATGCCATGCGTGTTAATGTGGCGCAAATCATCGGCATTGCCGTTGACCGGGTATCGGTGAAAGCCACCACAACGGAATGGCTGGGTTTCACAGGCCGCGAAGAAGGCATTGCAGCCGCCGCTACCGCCACAGTCCGATTGCCGGAGTGACCTTATGTTTGATCGTCAGTTAGTCATTGAAGCAAAGGACACGCTCGACATGCTGCGTGATGGCGGACTGATGCTGGCAACTGCAGAAAGCTGCACCGGTGGATTGATTGCCGGTCTCCTGACCAGCATCGCAGGCTCATCAGGCATGGTCGACCGCGGCTTCATCACCTATTCCAACGAGGCCAAGTCGGAAATGCTGGATGTGCCCATGGCACTGATTGAACAGCATGGCGCGGTATCGGAACAGGTGGCCCGTGAAATGGCGGAAGGCGCGCTGCGAAACTCGCGCGCAAATGTCTCCGTCTCCGTAACCGGCATCGCCGGCCCCCGCGGCGCTACAAAAGGAAAACCGGTAGGACTGGTTCACTTCGGGTGCGCCCGTCCGGAGATGAGTACACACCATGTCTGCATGACCTATGGCGACATTGGCCGCAACGAAGTTCGCCACGCCGCAATTGGCACCGCACTGGCCATGGTTCGCCAGTCCATCAGCCAGGGTGGCGGAATGCTGGCCTGAGCGCGGAACTGCAGCATTTGCCTGCCCGGTTCTGGAAATTCAATGTCATACTCCCCATATAAAGCCTAACTGAAATTTTACGGGGGTATATACTTATGCGTCTAATCCTGAACATTCTTTGGCTTCTGTTTGGCGGCATCTGGTCCGCCATAGCCTGGTTACTGGTCGGAATCCTGGCGGCAATCACCATTGTCGGCCTGCCGTGGGCCCGGTCCTGTTTCATGCTGGCGAATTATACGTTATGGCCGTTCGGACGCGATGTAATCGCCCGTGACGAACTTTACGGTCGTGAAGACATCGGAACCGGTGCGCTGGGATTGTTCGGCAACGTGGTGTGGTTCGTACTGGCCGGATGGTGGCTGGCAATCATGCACCTGACATTTGCCGTCGCCAACGCCATCACCATAATCGGCATCCCGTTTGCCTGGGCTCACGTAAAGCTGGCCGGAGCCTCCCTGTTTCCCGTCGGCAAGACCGTGCAGGACCTGGAGATTGTCGACGAGGCGATGCGCAATACAGCCCGCAGCCGCGTGGAAGAAATACGCAGCTGACACTGCCAACCGGACAATTCAAGACAAGAAAATGGCCGCAGAACCAATCTGCGGCCATATCTTTTTGGGCTAGTCGAGTTCCGGAATACGCAGAACCTGGCCGGGATAAATCTTGTCCGGATGGCTCAGCATGGGTTTGTTGGCTTCAAAGATCACATTGTATTTTGCGCCTTTGCCCTTGCCATAGTGCGCCTCGGAAATTTTCCAGAGGTTGTCGCCTTTCTTCACCGTATAGAAGACGGGATCCTTCTGGGATGGCGCGGTCAGATTGCTCTCGACCTTGGACACCCCGAGCGTATTGCCGACGGCAATAATCGCCTTTTCAAGAATTGACTGGTCTGCAACATCCCCGGTTACAATGGCCTTGTCACCGTCTATTTCGACTTTCACGTTCTCGGTGCCGAGCTTGTGTGAATCAAGTTCCTTCTTCAGCGCGTCCGCTGTTGGCGCTTCCTCATCACTCCCGATACCAAGTGCTTTGCCGGCGCTCTTGATGAAATCGAAAATTCCCATTGTGTTCTCCTTGCTGTAGACTTGCCGCTCCTCACGCGATCACCTATTTGTGACCTACTTTTGCACTGAACGTCTACCAAAAACATTTGCTGAATTTTAGTGTAAAAACACGTACGTACAGGAACAGTATTTTTTACAGGAGGTTATTATGGCTCTGCAGATTGGCGATACCGCCCCGAACTTCGATGCGGAAACGACGGAAGGCAATATCAATTTCTATGACTGGGCGGGCGACTCCTGGGTGGTGATCTTCTCGCATCCGAAAGATTTCACGCCGGTGTGCACCACCGAACTTGGTGCAATGGCAGGCATCGCGGACCAGTTTGCTGCCCGTAATACCAAGATAATCGGGTTGTCGGTCGACAGCGTCGATGATCATCAGCGCTGGAAGAAAGACATCGCGGATGCAACCGGCAACGCCGTTCATTACCCAATGATCGGCGACACCGAAATGACAGTGGCCAAGCTGTTCGGCATGATCCATCCAAACGCAACCGGCAAGGCGGCCGAGCGTACCGCAGCAGACAACAAGACCGTTCGCACCGTGTTCGTCATTGGACCGGACCGGGAGGTGAAGCTGACCCTCGCCTACCCCATGAGCACCGGTCGCAACTTTGATGAAATCCTGCGCGTACTGGATTCGATTCAGCTGACCGCCAAACACAAGGTGGCGACACCGGTAAACTGGCAAAACGGCGACGACGTTATCATCGTGCCGGCCGTGTCTGATGAGGAAGCCAAGGAGAAATTCCCGCAGGGCTGGAAGTCTCCCAAGCCCTACATCCGCCTGGTCAGCCAGCCTGAAGACTGACGTTCTCAACAATACCGCGATGACAGAAAGGCCAGACCCGCAAGTCTGGCCTTTTTCAGTTGGCGGACAGGTCAACTGTCAGCTAGGTTCACTGCACAACAATCACATTCAGACGGGAGGCGTTTGCCTTGAAACTTCACCACAATCCAGCTTCACCGTTCGTACGCATGGTCATGGTGACCGCTCATGAACTCAACATTGCAGATCAGATCGAAAAAATTGAAACGGGTGTCTTCCTCCCCGATCGGGTCAATGACGGCGTCGCCGCAGATAATCCACTCGGCAAGATACCGGCACTGGTCACCGATCATGGCACAGCGCTGTATGACAGCCGGGTCATCTGCGAGTACCTGTGCCACCATGCCGGCGACAAGCAGTTGCTGCCGGACGAACCGGTGTCCAGATTCCGTATTCTGACTTTGCAGTCTCTGGCAATCGGCCTGATGGATGCCGGCGTTTCGCGCCGCTATGAAACTGCTGTACGCCCTGAGGAGAAGCGCTGGCCGGACTGGGTGGCCCGTCAACATACCCGTATGGAAGCCGGAATGGACGATCTCGAGGCCAACTGGGCCAATGAACTGGGTGAGGTAAATGCCGGTTCCCTGGCAGTTGCCATAGTCCTGGCCTATTTCGATTTCCGCTATGGTGATCTTGGCTGGCGTGACAACCGGCCAAAACTGGCGGCTTTCTATGAGGACTTTGCCAAGCGGTCCTCGATGACGGCAACCCTGCCGCCAGCGTGAGTGCATACCTGCGATGATCCGTATTATTGAACACCCCGGATTTCTGGTCAGCACCATCATGCTCAGCCTGGCGGCAGCCTTGTGGTGGATGATGTGGGCCCATATGGGAAATGCCGCTCACATGGCCGACATGGCCATGATGGTGAACTGGAGCGCGAAAAGCCTGACCGGCACATCGGCAATGTGGTTGTTCATGATGCTCGCCATGATGTTACCCGCCATGGTGCCGATGGTCGCAACCTACGCTCTGGTCTCGAAAAATGAAACACAGGGTGCAGCGCTGGCGCTGCGGGTTGGGGTTTTCTCTGCCGGATACTTCTCCTTGTGGGCGGTGTTTTCCATAGCCGCGGCCTTTCTGCAGACGGCACTGGCACAGACCCCCTGGTTTGAATCAGGCGGCACCCAGGCTTTGCCTGTTGCCTCGGGTGTATTACTGATTGCCGCCGGCGCCTGGCAACTCACCCCCATAAAGGATACCTGCCTGCAGCATTGCCGCAGCCCGATGACTTTCCTGCTGGCACACTGGCAAGGCGGCCTGAAAGGTGCATTTCCCCTCGGCCTGCACCACGGAGCGTTTTGCGTCGGCTGTTGCGGCATGATCATGGGATTGATGTTTGTATTCGGTGCCATGACCGTGTGGTGGATGGCCGTGCTGGCGCTGTATTTTGTTGCGGAAAAAACCATACCTAGAGCAGAAACCTGGGGACGGATCGCCGGCATTGTGCTGATTGTTGCAGGCCTGTACGTTCTGGTTGGAACACTTTGGAGATAACGACGACATGGCCGAAATCGAAGACTGGAAAATCAAGGGTGAACTGGCCCTCAACTGTAATTGCGACCTGTTTTGTCCCTGCGTCGTGTCTCTGGGTGCCGCGAAACCCACACACGGATACTGCCAGGCCTGGATGGCGGTGCGCATTGATGATGGCCACTGGGGATCAACCAGCCTGAAGGGGGTAAATGTAGCCGCCCTTTTGGATATTCCCGGTCGCATGGGAGAAGGCGGATGGTCGGTCGGCCTGTACATCGATGACAAGGCCAGTGATGACCAGGCCCACGCGCTTGAAATGATCCTGTCCGGCTCCGCCAAGGGCACGACCGGCCTGTTCAAACTGCTGGTCGCTAATTTCCTTGGCACTCAACGCATGCCGGTCACCTATGAAACGGACGGTACGGAACGCTCGGTCACGGCGGGACGCAAGATCATGGCGAGCATAAAACAGATAGATGGCGCCCGGCCAGGTGAACCGGTAACGGTCCAGAACACCACATACTGGATGGGACCGGAAGTGATCGTGGCACAAGGCGTCAAGGCCAAGGTGCGCGATTTCGGGCGCGTATGGACCTTTGACGACAAGTCCGCCGAATTGTGCAATATCGAGTGGTCGGGGCCGTAACCCGGTCACCTCTCACTCGCCTTTGAACACCGGCTTGCGTTTTTCCAGAAAAGCCGAAACGCCCTCGTCGTAGTCGTGACTCGCTGCTGCTTCCGCCTGTAGTTTGGCTTCAACCGCCAGGTGGGCATCCAATCCGTGTGAAGATGATGCATTAATTGCCTGTTTTATCAGCGAAAACGCCTTGGTGGGCTGCCTCGCCAACCGGCTTGCAATCCGGGTGGCATCGTCCATCAGGTCGTCGTCATCACTCACCTGCCAGATCAACCCCCATTCCAGCGCCTTTTCCGCGGGCAAGGGCTCGGCCAGCATCGCCATTCCCTTGGCGCGCGCCTCGCCGACCTGTCTCGGCAGCGTCCAGGTGCCGCCGGCATCGGGGATCAGGCCGATGCGGGCAAACGCCTGCAGGAAGGACGCCGACCGGCCAGCCAGAATAATATCGCAGGCCAGCGCTAGATTGGCTCCGGCACCTGCTGCAACCCCGTTTACCGCACACACCACCGGCATCGGCAGGTTGCGGATCCGGGCCACCAGCGGATTGAAATCATCTTCCAGCAGCTCCAGAATCTCACCGGGCCCGTCCATCCGCAGGTCGGCCAGGTCCTGGCCTGCGCAAAACGCCCTGCCCGCACCAGTAAGCAGTACCGCGCGCGCGCCGTTACTCTCTATTTCATCGAATGCTGACCGTAACTCCGCATGCATATTGCGGGTCGTCGAGTTCAACTTGTCGGGGCGGTTAAGCGTCACAACCGCCAAATTGTCGTTGAGATCGAATGTGATGTCGGAGTATTCCATTTGTGAGGTCCTGATGCTTTATCGGTGCCGCCGGATTGATTTGACTGAACGAAGTGTGCCTCACCTTCGAGGCCGCGTGCAATCGGCAAGGTGAACACATATGCAAAACGGGTCTGAGTTTGATGTGGTGGTTGCCGGTGCCGGTCCAGCCGGCCTGGCATCGGCCTGCCTGCTGGCCCAGGCTGGATGCCGCATCGCCTGCATAGCTCCAGGCATTGAGCTGCTGACATCGCCACGCTCCGATGAACCTGTCCGGCGCACCGTTGCCCTGATGCAACCCGCCATTCGGTTGCTTGCAACGCTTGGCGTCTGGCCGGGCAAACTGCAACCCGGCAGCGCCCCGCTTGAACTGCTTAAAATCGTAGACGATACCCTCGCCACGTTTTCCGCACCCACGGTCACTTTTTCTTCAAGTGAACTCGGAGAAGGTCCATTCGGCTGGAACATCCCGCTGGACTTGCTGGTGCATGAACTGGCCCACGCGGCAAAGGCTGCCGGTGTTACCCTGATCAACGCATCCGTACGCGGCTGCCAGCTTGGCGCGGGCAAGGCGGAACTGTCACTGGACACCGAAGCCAAGTTGGGTGCCGTTGTCGTTATCGCTGCAGATGGGCGCCAGTCCGTCCTGCGTCGGGACGCCGGCATCTCCGTCAATGAATGGCAATATGACCAGACCGCCCTTGCACTCAGCTTTTCCCACACCTCGGCGCATCACGGCATGTCTGTCGAATATCACAAGACGTCCGGCCCGTTTACCACGGTGCCCCTGCCCGGCAACAAATCAAGCCTGGTATGGATGGTCCGGCCGCATGACGTCGACCCGATCTGCGCACTTTCCGAAGATCAACTGGCCGCACGGTTGCAACTTGAGATGCACGGTGACCTGGGCCTCGTTGAAGACGTGACAACACCGGCCACCATTCCCATGACCGGCATGGCCGCCCGCAAGTTCGCTGCAAATCGAGTGTTGCTGGTGGGAGAAGCCGCCCATGTCGTGCCGCCCATCGGCGCGCAGGGCCTGAATATGAGCTTGCGGGACGCCGCCTTTGCAGCGGAAGCCATCTCTGATGCCCTTCGCCTGTACGAAGACCCAGGCAGCGACAAATTGTGCGCCGCCTACGATACCGCCAGACGCGCAGACGTGGTGCCGCGCCAGGCCGCGGTGGACACCATGAACCGCTCGCTGATCTCCGAATTCTTCCCGCTGCACCTCGGCCGCGCCGTCGGCATGACCGCCCTGCAGCACATCCCGCCCCTGAAACGCCGGGCCATGCTGGAGGGCATGAATCCCACCGGTTCGCTACCGCGGGCAATGCGGGGCTAGAGTATCCATGGCGCATCAAAAGATTACTTGGTGTACATCAGGTCGGTGGCTTCTGGAGCCAGCCATTCTCCCAAAGCGAAGCGTAAGCCTTTTGTGATTTAATCCGCTGCACCGCGCCGAACGACCGAACAGGGCGGAATGCTGTCATTCACCACGACTTGCATAAACGACAGCTATGCCGGCGCAGCTGCCGTTCATATGCGTCGCATAAACGTCCATTTTCTGGAAACGCGTCAAAACCACATGTCCTTCACCGTCCGACCGTCACCCGGAAGTTCTCTAAAGCTGTCGTGCCCCTCAAAGTGACGGATTGGTATCTCGCTGATCGGTGAAGGGTCAGACATCCGTACATTTACGGCAGTCCGTTTTCGCCCGTTTTCGCTCTCAAAACTTGCAACGTAGTGCGTCACACACCCACAAATGGTGCAGAAGTGTACGTCAACATCTTCGCTATCGCGACGCTGATAGGTACTTGTTTGCCCGGTCACTTGAATGTCATAGCCGATATACCCGTAGGCCCAAAGGACGCCGTAGCGCCGACAAATCGTACAATTGCAGGCCGTGACGGACTCTGGCAACGCATCGAGTGTCCAGCTAATTTCGCCGCAGTGGCATGTTCCTTTCAGCATACAGCAATTTCCTCTCTCGACATTGTTGCCGTTCTCTGCGCGACACATAATCGGCAGTTCCCGGCCGAAAAATCCCCCGAAAGGCGTGGAAGTAATCTCTGGTTCCATTAACCGATGTTGTGCTGGTTACCGGGAACTCTCAGATCTATTTCTGGTTGAGCACGATATCGTTGTGCGCACCCACGCCGGGGGCGGCCTTCTCCACACTGGCATCGTCACGAAACTGCGGTGCGACGGCCACCGGTGTCGCCGGCAGTGTATCGCCTGCTTCATTGACAAGCGTGTGGTCGAACAGGCCACGGCCGTGAAAATGCATGTCGCGCATGGCTTCCGGCAAAGTCTTTACCACCGTGCAGCAGCAGTTCGCCTGCGCCAGGATGGGCTCCCAGTGATAGCCCGGAAACTCCGAAATCAGTGACCGGACGGCTTCGATCGTACCAGCCGGGTCCGACTGGTCGTTGTGGAATTCAGGAGCAAGCTTGACGGCTTCACAAAACCCGTCCCAGAACTTCTGCTCCAGTGCGGCAACGGCAACATGCCGGCCATCGGATGTCGGATAAATCTGGTAGCGCGGCGAGCCGCCGGTCAAGAGGCTGGTGCCGTTTGCAGGCCAGAACCCGGACGCCAGGCCATTGCCGATCGCCCACCACATCAGCATGAACATGTTGTCCGCCATGGCGATATCGAGATGCGTACCCTCGCCGGTCTTTTCGCGGTTCAGAAGCGCCAGAAGAATGTTCACAACCGCTGGATAGGTCCCGCCGGCGATATCCGCCGCCAGGAACGGCGGCACAGTCGGGTTGGCTTCCGGCCCCATGCTCAGCGACAGCAAGCCGGTATCCCCGATGTAATTCAGGTCATGTCCGGTTTTCTCGACCCGGTCGCCGGTCTGGCCATATCCGGTAATGGAACAATAGATGATCCCCGGATTGACCAGAGCCATGGCATCGTAGCCCAGCCCCAATCTGTCCATCACGCCGGGACGAAACTGCTCGACCACAATGTCAGCTTCCCGGATAAGCGGCAGCAGAAACTCCAGTTGCCGATCGGATTTCAGATCCAGCGCCAGCGACTGTTTTCCGCGGTTGAGCATGGCGAAGCTGGCGGGTTCCCGGCCCCATTTGGGTTCGTAGGAGCGCATCTCTTCGCCATCACCGGGCCGTTCAATCTTGATCACCTGTGCGCCGGCCTCAACCAGAAACAGGGTCGCCATAGGGCCCGGCAGCAGTGTCGAAAAGTCGAGAACCTTGATCCCGCTCAACGGCTGTGCGGATGCTGAAGTGCCTGTCATAATCCCAAAATCTGATCCGGAAACCCAACTTACCGTACTCGTGTAGCTGCCAAACCTGCTGTGTGCAACACACGGGTAGCAAAATTTAAATAAGCCATTGTGGAGCGGGAGAAGCTGCCCTAAACAATTTGTGCATCGCAACAAATTTCAAGCAGGCCTGACATCGGCCCGAATGACAGCAGGTATCATGAAACTTCCATCGCAATTCTATAAGCCGCTCGCCATAGGCGCCCCTGCCCCCATGCGCGAACCCCCTGTCAAGATTGAACGGATGATCCATTTCCTGCCACCGCAGATAGAAAAGATGCGCAACAAGGTGGAAAGCCTGATTCCACAAGTCGACGTCATTCTCGGAAACCTCGAAGACGCGATCCCCGCCGATGACAAGATCGCTGCCCGTGAGGGTTTCATTGAAATGGCGCTGGCGCATGATTATGGCACCACCGGCTTGTGGACGCGCATCAATTGCCTGAACAGCCCATGGGCGCTCGATGACATTACCCGGTGTGTGCTGGAAGCAGGAAACAAGCTGGATGTGATGATGTTGCCAAAGGTCGAAGGCGCCTGGGATATCCACTACCTCGACCAGTTGCTTGCACAGTTGGAGGCCCGCGCCGGCATCACCCGGCCGATCATGATCCACGCCATTCTGGAAACCGCACAAGGGGTAAAGAATGTCGAGGAAATCGCGGCAGCCAGCCCGCGCATGCACGGCATGTCACTGGGCCCTGCCGATCTCGCAGCTTCGCGCGGCATGAAAACCACCCGTGTCGGTGGTGGACATCCCCACTACGGCGTTTTGGCAGACGGTTCCGTCCATGGTGCCAGAGACAGTTCAGCGCGGCCGTTCTACCAGCAGGACCTGTGGCACTACACGGTCGGCAAGATGGTCGATGCCTGCGCAGCAAACGGTATCAAGGCGTTTTACGGCCCGTTTGGCGATTTTTCTGACCCTGATGCCTGTGAGGCACAGTTCCGCAACGCATTCCTGCAGGGTTGCCTCGGGGCATGGTCACTCCACCCGTCACAGGTCGAGATTGCCAAGCGGGTCTTCTCACCCGATCCGGCAGAGGTGAAGTTTGCACTCAGGATTCTCGAAGCCATGCCCGACGGTACCGGCGCCGTCATGATTGACGGAAAAATGCAGGATGACGCCACCTGGAAACAGGCCCGCGTCATAGCTGATCTGGCCCGGCTGGTTGCAGCCAAGGAGCCGGACATGGCGGAAATTTATGGTTTATAATCAGCGCGCCGTTCAGTAACTATCAACTTAATTTTTTGAACCGAGCTTGAATCAAGCCGCAATTGGATGCATTTATAGGCGATGATCGCGATCAACAGACAGGCACGATTCGGAATAGGACAGGTGGTAAAGCATCGCCTGTTCCCGTTTCGTGGTGTCATCTTCGATGTCGATCCCACGTTCTCAAACACTGAGGAATGGTGGGATTCCATCCCGGAGGAAACCCGGCCCTCCAAGGACCAGCCGTTTTACCATCTGCTGGCCGAAAACGAGGAAACCGAATACATAGCCTATGTATCGGAGCAAAACCTGCTTGCCGACGACACCGGCGACCCGGTACGCCATCCGCAGATCCCCGAGTTTTTCGAAACTTATGATCCGGAAAAGCATACCTACCTGCCGCGCGACAGCGCAACTCACTGACACTTCGTTGCAGTATGGCGAACCTGGCAGCAACACACGTTGCGCAACACCACGCTCAAACGTAAAACCATCATTTTGAGATTGTCATCCTGGCGTTGTAGACCATCACGGTTTCTGTCGCTTTTTGCCGCGAATCCGATCTAGATTGTCCGCATGAATATGATGCTCAGACTGCTTTATGCATGCATGGTTTGGTTGGCGCTGGCAGCGCCGGTGCAGGCTGAGCCCAGGCACGCCATCGCCATGCTCGGTGAACCGGCATTGCCGGCCGATTACACGCATTTTCCATACGTGAATCCGGACGCACCAAAAGGCGGCGCCCTGCGCATGGCACGAACGGGGAGCTTTGACAGCGTCAATCCGTTTATCATCAAGGGCCAGGCCGTGGCCGGACCGCGCACGCTGGTGTTTGAAAGTCTGCTGGCGCGTTCGCGCGCAGAACCATTCACACTGTACGGCCATATCGCGGAGACCATCGACGTCAATACGGAACGCACCGAGGTAACCTTCCGGATAAATCCGAAGGCCCGGTTTTCTGACGGTGAACCAATCCAGGCTGACGACATTGTGTATTCACTGGAGACGCTGCGCGATCACGGACGTCCCAACCACCGCACCTACTATTCAAAGGTGGCGTCCATCGAAACACCCGACAATCTGACGGTCCGGATGAAACTTGAGCCTGGTGACAGGGAACTGGTGCTTATTCTCGGCCTGATGCCGGTTCTTCCCAGGCACGTATTTGAAAAACGTGACTTTGAGCAAACCACGCTGGACAAGCTTGTCGGCTCGGGACCTTATGTTTTCGATAAGATCGATGCCGGTGATCACGTCATCTATCGCCGCGACCCGAATTACTGGGCAAAGGACCTGCCCGGTACGCGCGGCCAGTTCAATTACGACACTATTCGCTATGACTACTACCGCGATACGCAAGGCGCATTCGAAGCCTTCAAGAAGGGCGAGTCGATGTTGCGGACCGAAGGTGATGCCTCACGCTGGGCCGTTGGCTATGCGGATGTCGAAGACAAGCCGGTGGTGCTGGAAACCGTCAACGTCGGCCTGCCGAAACCGGCCTGGTCCCTGGTATTCAATACCCGCCGGTCAATATTTGCAGACAAGCGGGTGCGCGAAGCACTGATCCTGACCTTCGATTTTGAATGGATCAACAAGAACCTGTTTCATGACAAGATGCAGCGCACGCAAGGATTTTTCTACGGTTCTGCTCTCAGCGCTATCGACCGGCCCGCCACGGCAAACGAACGCGAAATGCTCAGGCTTGCAGGCGCAGACATCCGGGCCGATATCCTGGACGGCACATTTTCCCTGCCGGTTTCGGACGGATCCGGACGGGACAGAAAAAACCTCCGCAAAGCCCTGAAATTGCTGAATGAAGCCGGGTGGAAAACCGGTACAAACGGTGTTGAGAATTCGAACGGCCAGGGTCTGTCATTTGAAATAACTGTGGCCAGCAGACCACAGGAACGCATCGCGCTGGCATGGCAGCGCATGTTGCGGACCATAGGTGTCGATATGTCAATCCGGCAGGTTGATTCAGCGCAGTTCCAGCGGCGTTTGCAAACCTATGACTTCGACATGATCCCGTTTATCTGGTCCAACTCACTGTCGCCGGGTAACGAACAGGCGTTCTATTGGGGATCTCAGGGCCGTAGCCAGGACGGTACCCGCAATTACATGGGAGCGGATGACCCGGCAATCGACAAGATGATCGCGCAGCTCCTGTCGGCGCGGAACAAGGCGTCATTTGAAGACGCTGTTCGTGGCCTGGACCGTTTGCTGCTGGAAGGTCACTACGCTTTGCAACTGTTCCATCCCCCCGGACAATGGCTGGCACGCTGGAACCAGGTCAGGCGACCTGCCCAGCCTTCACTTGCCGGGTTCCTTCCTCAAACCGGCTGGATTGAGAACCAATGACAGGTTTTACCGGCGAACTGCCGCCAGCCAGGTTCAACCTGACCCGGTACTGCCTTGCCCAGAGCGCCCGGGAACACGCAGACAAGATCGCACTGACAATTGCCGACGGCACCAGTTATCACACACTGAGTTTTGCCGAGATTGAGGACATTGTGCTCCGGCTGGCATCCGCGTTCAGGCTGCTCGGATTTGAGCGCGGCGCCCGCATCCTGATCCGGATGGGCAACAGTTTTGATTATGCAGCCGTGTTCTTCGCAGCCAACGCCGCCGAACTGGTACCGATACCGGCCTCATCGATGTTGTCGGCCGACGAGATATCTTTCGTCCTGGCAGACAGCCAGGCGGCTGCCATTGTCCACGACGGTGTGCTTGACCTGCCTGATTTACCGGTGGGCTGCAGGCTGATTACCCCCGGTGACACTGCCACGTTCAAGTCCGGACCCCGCGGCCAGTACGCCGACACGGCTTCCACCACACCAGCCTATATGGTGTACACGTCCGGAACCTCAGGCCGCCCCAAAGGGGTGTTGCATGCACAACGCGCCGTATGGGGACGCCGTCCCATGTATCAGGGCTGGTATGGTTTGACGCCCGGAGACACGATCCTGCACACAGGCGCCTTCAACTGGACCTACACATTGGGAACCGCCCTGTTTGACCCGTGGGCCAACGGCGCAAGTTCCATCGTCTATACTGGTCCGCGCGACCGCTCGATCTGGCTCAGGTTGATCGCAGATCTCAACCCCACAATCTTGGCCTCCGTCCCGGCATTGTACCGCCAGATGCTCAGCGATGGCGGACTGTCACCTGATACAATCGGCTCGCTTCGCCACGGCCTGACTGCCGGAGAAGCAATTTTTCCCGGCCTGCAGAAGGAGTGGCTGGAAACAACCGGCATCGCGCTATATGAAGCGTTGGGGATGAGCGAAATCTCCACCTATATCTCCAGTTCTCCGCACGTGCCCACCAAGCCCGGCAGCCCCGGAAAACCACAAATGAACCGTAGCGTTTGCATATTGCCGGTATCGGGCGACGACGAACCATTACAGCCCGGTGAAACCGGACTGATCGGCGTCCATCGCTCTGACCCCGGAATGATGTTGCGATACTGGAACCGCCCCGACGATGACCATACCGTATATCGCGGAGACTGGTTCGTGGGCGGCGATCTCGGGCATTTCGACGACGAAGGCTACATCTGGTATGAAGGCCGCAATGACGATGTCATGACGTCTTTCGGTTACCGTATCTCGCCACTGGAAGTTGAAGTTACCCTGATGCGTCACCCTGCTATTCAGCAGGTCGGTGTTACCGAGGTCGAACTCAATCCGGGCATGAAACTGGTCACGGCATTTGTCGTCATGCGCGAACACGAAACTTTGACGGCGTCCGACGTGATCGATTTTGCATCAAACTCCCTGGCACGCTACAAGGTACCAAAGCAGGTCTTCTTTGTTGCGGCATTGCCGCAATCCAGCAACGGCAAGATCATCAGAAAGAACCTGTCCTCATTGCTCAAGCAATCCAAGGATCACGCCAATGACGACTGACCCCGCCGACACAATCGAGATCGATGTAATCTCGGACGTCATGTGCCCATGGTGCTACATTGGCAAGCGCCGTCTGGAAAAGGCACTTGCCATGGTTCCCGATGTGCCGGTGGATATTCGCTGGCGTCCTTTTCAACTCGACCACACGATTCCCGAATCCGGGATGGACCGAAAGGAATACCTGCGCAACAAGTTCGGCTCCGATGAACAGGCCGCACAGGTCTACGGGCCGGTTCGTGCTGCAGGCAAGGACGAGGAAATTCCCTTCGAATTCGACAAGATAACCATCTCCCCGAATACGCTGAATGCTCACCGGGTCATTCGCTGGGCCATGGCGGAAGGCGTGCAGGACGCAGCCGTCGAACGGTTGTTCCAGCTGTATTTTATCGAAGGTGCCAATCTGACCGACAAGAAAGTACTCGCGGATGCAGCGGTTGAAGCAGGCCTTGAGCGAGCCGTCGTCGAACGCCTGCTTGAAAGTGAAGCAGACCTTGAAGAGACCAGGGCCGAAATCTCCCAGGCGCAGCAAATGGGCGTTACCGGCGTGCCTGCCTTCATCATCGGCAGCAGGTACGCGGTCATGGGCGCCCGCGAACCCGAAGCCATTGCTCAGGCCATTGCCGAAGTGGTCAAGGAACGCTCCGCGCCGGCGGGCAATGCCTGAAAAATCAACTTAGATTGAGAGACCTGTTAAGGGTTGCGATCGCCTGAATCTGCTCGTCATTCAAGTCTCCGCCTGCCTGCGCGGCTGTCGTTACCATTGCCAGTAACTCGCGGCGTTCATCTGAATTGAGTTTCTCGTTGAGCATGTTTTTCAGCCGCAAAATTACATTGTTTGTATCAATCACCTGCTCGGTTGCCCAGCGAGCATAAACATACGCCTCTTCCACGGCATCGGGGCGGGTCAGCTCGGAAAGCTGATCCCGAATTGAAGCGATCTCCGGTTCGCTGAGAGGATCGTCCAACTCCGCGATGGAAATCATCAATGCTGCCGCTGCAACGATAGGTTCGCCAATTGATGTTATGGGAGACTCGCCGGCTTTCTTCTTCAGTTTGGCCGTTCGAAATTGTCCTTGAATGCGACCGACAACATCGGCGACTTCGCTGGTAGCTTCGCTGATGTACTTCATCCGGTAATACCAGAACGTCAAGGCCCCCAGCACACCGAGAATACCCAGTACAACATGCATGATCAGCTCCCCGCTTTCCCGCCATAACTGCCTTTACGGCATAATGTTGAGACTCGCGGGCGGATGCAAGACTAATTCGGTGGTGTGCTGACATTCGCCAGCTTCACAAGTGTCTGCATCAACTGCCGGGTGCCGGCCAGCCTGTCGGCCGGTGTTTCCCAGGTCCTAATGATCACCAGTTTCATGTCGGGTCGAATCTTGGCGCGGCTGCCCTGGTCGTTGATCCATTGCACGAGGGCGTCAGGATTGGGGAACTTGCCGTCCCTGAACTGGAACACGGCACCTTTTGGACCTGCATCGATGTTTGACACATTGGCAATACGGCACAGCAACTTCACCGACACAATGTCGATCAGGTGTTCAACCTCTTCCGGCAGGCTGCCGAACCGGTCCTGCAGTTCCGCTGCAAATCCGTCCAGTTCCTCCTGTGTCGGCAAATCCGCCATCCGCCGATAAACACCGAGCCTGACCTGCAGGTCGGGGATGAAGCTTTCCGGCAACAGGACGGAGGTGCCGACATTGATCTGCGGAGACCACTGGCCATCGGCCTCTATGTCGAGCTCGCCGGAGCGCAGAGACGCAACAGCTTCCTCCAGCATATGCTGGTACAATTCAAACCCAACCTCCTTGATGTGGCCGGACTGTTCCTCACCAAGCAGGTTCCCGCCGCCGCGAATATCAAGGTCATGACTGGCCAGCGAGAAACCGGCCCCCAGCGAGTCGAGGGATTGCAGCACTTTGAGGCGCTTCTCCGCCGGTGCGGTGAGTGTCTTGTTGGCGGGAACGGTAAACAGGGCGTAGGCGCGTTGCTTGGAGCGCCCCACTCTGCCCCTGATCTGGTACAGCTGCGCCAGGCCGAACATGTCGGCCCGGTGCACGATCAGGGTATTGGCGGTCGGTATATCAAGGCCGGATTCAATAATCGTCGTTGCCAGCAGCACGTCATATTGCCGGTCATAAAAACCGGTCATGATGTCATCCAGCTCGGTAGGTGCCATACGGCCGTTTGCAATCGCGAATTTGACCTCCGGCACCTGGGCCTTGAGGAAATCGCCGACGACGGACAGGTCGGAAATGCGCGGCACCACATAGAAGCTCTGGCCACCGCGATACAGTTCGCGCAGCAGGGTTTCGCGAATGATGACCGGATCAAACGGGGAGATGTATGTCCGCACCGCAAGCCGGTCGAGCGGCGGTGTTGTAATCAGGGAAAGCTCGCGCACACCGGATAATGCCAGCTGCAGGGTGCGCGGAATGGGAGTTGCGGTCAGCGTAAGTACATGCACATCGGCGCGCATTTCCTTCAGCTTTTCCTTGTGCTTCACGCCAAAGTGCTGCTCTTCGTCAATGATCAACAAACCGAGATCGCGGAATTTGACGTCCTCGGCCAGCAGCGCATGAGTACCGATCATGATGTCTACGGTGCCGTCGGAAATTCCCTTCTTGGCTTCATTGACATCCTTCCGGCTCACCAGCCGGGAGGCCTGGGCAACCCTGACCGGCAAGCCCTTGAAACGCTCGGCGAATGTTGCATAGTGCTGGCGCGCCAGCAATGTCGTCGGCACCACCACTGCGACCTGCTTGCCGGCCATGACGGCGATGAAGGCCGAGCGCAGAGCTACCTCCGTCTTGCCAAACCCGACATCACCGCAGATCAGCCGGTCCATGGGCCGGCCACGCGCCAGGTCGGAAACGACAGCGTCTATGGCGGTAAGTTGATCTTCGGTTTCCTCGTAGGGGAACCTGGAGGCAAACTCATCATAAATGCCGTCCGGCAGTGTCAGCACTTCACCGTCGCGCAATTCACGTTGCGCGGCCGTCTTGATCAACTGGCTGGCGATCTCCCGGACACGTTCCTTGAGGCGGGCCTTGCGGGCCTGCCACGCCACGCCGCCCAGCTTGTCCAGGTTGACGCCGGCCTCGTCCGAGCCATAGCGCGACAAAAGTTCAATGTTTTCCACCGGCAGGAACAGCCGGTCTCCGCCGTGATACTGCAGAAACAGGCAGTCATGCGGCGCGCCCTGAACATCGATGACCTTCAGGCCCTCGAAGCGACCGATACCATGATCCACATGGACCACGAGATCTCCTGAATTGAGAGAAGCCAGTTCCGAGATAAAGTCGCTGGCCTTGCGCTGGCGCTTGCCACGCCGCACCAGCCGATCACCGAGAATATCCTGTTCTGCGACAACAGCCAGATCATCGGTTTCAAAACCGGTCTCCAGGCCGAGCACGACAACCGACACCATGTCCTTTGACCGCTTGAGCGCCTCCGGACCATCCTTGGCAGGCACAACCAGGCCAAGCTCATGGTCCTTCACGATACCCTGCAACCGGTCACGCGACCCTTCGGTCCACGCCGCCAGCAACACCCGTTTGCCGGATTTTTGTTGCGCGCGGACGTGGTCGACCACTGCGTCATAGACATTGCGCCCGGCTTCGGCGCGTTCAGCGGCAAAACTGCGCCCCTGCCTGCCCTGGGCCGAAATCACCCGCAGGCTTGAGCCTTCCGGTGCTTCAAACGGCGTCAACGCGATAACCGGGTGCTGCGCGGCAAGGTCAGACCATGCCTCCCCGTTCAGGAACATCTTTTCTGGCGGCAGCGGTTTATAGACCGGCGCACCGAATGTGTCCTTGTTAAGGGCTTCAATACGCGCCTGATAGTATTCGTCGATCTGGGCATTCCTGGCCTCGATGGACTCATCGGCAAGATGATCCATGGTGAGGACGCAGTTACCTGCATAATCCAGCAGGGTCTCCAGCTTGTCATAGAACAGCGCCAGCCAGTGCTCGACACCCTGATACCGCCTGCCGGCTGATACCGCTTCGTAGACAGCATCATTCATGCCAGTGCCGGAGAACTGGGCCGTATAGGCGGTGCGAAACTGGGCAATTGTGTCAGCGTTCAGCAGGACTTCGCTTGCCGCATCCAATTTCAGGCCGTGCAACTGGCCTGTGGTGCGCTGCGACTGGGCATCAAAACTGCGAATGGATTCGAGTGTGTCACCGAAGAAATCCAGCCTTACCGGCTCTTCACTTCCGGGTGGGAATATGTCGATGATACCGCCCCTGATGGCAAAGTCGCCGGGGTCGACCACCGTGCCGGTGCGGGAAAACCCGTTGATCGCCAGGTATTCCTGCAGTTCGTTCGTATCCACCCGGTTGCCCGGCAGGGCCTCGAAACTGGCGGACCGGATGATGTCCCGGGGTGGTACTTTCTGGACGATGGCATTGGCAGTCGTCAGAACAACAGCCGGCTTGTCAATCTTGCCTGCGGACAAGCGCGTCAACGCGCTCATGCGCCGGGCCAGGATGTCTGCAACCGGCGACACCCGGTCATACGGCAGGCAGTCCCAGGCCGGAAACTGGATGATGTTCACATCCGGTGCAAAAAACGATATCGCCTCTCCGATCATCGAAGCCCGCTGGTCATCGCGTGCCACATGCACCACCAACCGGTCTTCCGCCAGCCGGGCTATCTCACCGGCAACCTTGCCGTCTATACCCTCGGGCGCGCCCGACACGATCACCTTGCCGGGTGACGCAATAGCACTTTTTAGTTCAACGCGTTTCATTCCGGATTACCGAAAAATGTCTCGTCAAATCGCGCAGCTAACATCTCTTGCAGCAATGCCGACTGCTGGTCTTCCGGTACCGGCTGTGCCTCGGTAAGCCAGGCAAGCAGATCCTGGTCCGGGATTTCCAGAATACGTTCCAGTTCCCGCAGTTCCGCTTCGTCGGATTGCTCAATCCGGTCGCGCACGAAAGTACCCACGACAATATCCATCTCCTTGATGCCCCGATGGCAGGCTCGCCAGACAATGCGTTTGCGCCGATTTTCGTCAGTTACAGTCACAGCTTTTGTCCGATGGAAAAGGAATGAACAGCATGTAGAGGTTGGAGATAACGTGCTCGCCGGTTTATGAAAGAACCACACATGAAACGCAACCGGGCAAGACGACTGTCCTGACAATTCAACCGAAAAACAAGACAACCATGCGACCGGAAATCCTGAACAGGTATTTTGCCTCCGCCAGCGCACTGAAAGGCATCGGTGCCAAGGTCGAAAAGACCCTTGCCGGACTGGTGCGTCCGCAAAGCGGCGAACCGGGTTCTGCGGACCTGTCCGCCCGACTGGTCGACCTGTTGTTTCATTTGCCGGTCGGTGTGATTGACCGGCGCAATCGCCCCACGATCAACAATCTGCCTCCAAGCGGCATCGTCACAATCGAAGCTGAGGTGGGACGGCACAAGGCGCCTCCACGCCACAACAAGCGGGTGCCCTACCGTGTTGAAGTATTTGATGAAACAGGATCACTGCCGCTGGTGTTTTTTCATTCACACGGCCCCTATCTTGAACGAACATTGCCGGAAGGCGAGACCCGGTTCATCTCCGGCAAGATCGAATGGTATGACGGCACACCGCAAATCGTTCATCCGGACCATGTTCTGACGGCAGAACAGTTTTCCGAAATGCCCTTGCTTGAACCGGTCTACCCGCTAACCGCCGGTGTATCAGGCAAGGTGCTCGGCAAGGCGATCAGACAGATCCTCGCCGACATCCCGCAATTGCCGGAATGGCAGGATGCAGCATGGATAGCCGCTCGCAAGCTCCCGGAGTTTCAGACCGCGCTGGAAACCTTGCACAGTCCGCAAGACACAACCGGCCTGGAACCGGACAGTCCGGCGCGGCAACGGCTTGCCTATGACGAGCTGCTGGCAAACCAGCTGGCACTGTCGCTGGTGCGCCGTCACATGAAACGGGCCACCGGCAGGACGATAAAGGGCGATGGTCGGGCGCGGCAAAACATCATCGACGCTTTGCCGTTCTCCCTGACCGTCAGCCAGGAACTCGCCGTTTCTGAAATCCTCGCCGACATGGCGTCACCTGACCGTATGTTGCGGTTGCTGCAGGGTGACGTCGGTTCGGGCAAGACGATAGTCGGATTGCTCGCCATGGCCACCTCCGCCGAGGCCGGCACCCAGTCCGCGCTAATGGTGCCAACCGACATCCTGGCCCGCCAGCACATTGCCGGCATTGAGCCGTTGGCCCAGGCCGCCGGCTTGAGGGCAGCCGTTCTGACCGGCCGCGAAAAAGGTGCGGTGCGCCAGCAACTCCTCGACGATCTTGCGTCCGGTGATATCGACATACTGGTCGGCACGCACGCATTGTTCCAGGAAGGTGTCGGTTTTGCCGATCTCGGTCTCGTCATCATTGACGAACAACACCGCTTCGGTGTGCACCAGCGCCTGGCCCTGCAATCCAAGTCAAAACGCCCGAGCGACCTCCTCGTTATGACGGCCACACCGATCCCGCGCACGTTGGCGCTGACAGCATACGGTGACATGGACATAACACGGTTGACCGGCAAGCCTGCCGGCCGTCAGCCGATAGACACCCGTGTGATGCCCTTGGAGAAACTCGACCAGATTACAGACGGGCTGGAACGGGCAGTTGCCCAGGGCAAGCGCGCCTATTGGGTATGTCCGCTGGTTGAAGAAAGCGACTTTATCGACAAGACCGCTGCGGAGGCCCGGTTCACCAGCCTCAAGACCCGGTTCGGCGACAAAGTTGGTCTGGTCCATGGCCGTATGAAAGGCGCCGAAAAGGACACGGTGATGGCCCGCTTCAAGACCGGCGAGTTATCCATCCTTGTTTCCACAACGGTCATCGAGGTCGGTGTGGATGTACCTGAAGCCTCCATCATGATCATTGAAAATGCCGAACGGTTCGGACTGGCCCAGTTACATCAGCTTCGCGGACGTGTCGGTCGTGGCTCTGATGCTTCAAGCTGTGTGTTGATTTATGACGGGGTACTTGGCGAAACCGCAGCCGCGCGCCTGAAAACAATGCGCGAAACCGAGGATGGGTTCATCATTGCCGAAGAAGACCTGAAACTGCGCGGTTCCGGAGAAGTCCTCGGTACCAGGCAATCGGGTGTCGCCAGCTTCAGACTGGCTGACCTCGGCCAGCATGGCGAGTTGCTGCAGGCGGCGCGCGACGACGCAAAACTCATACTGGAAACAGATCCTCACCTGACCGGCGCGAGATCGGAAGCCTTGCGCATCATGCTGTACCTGTTTGAGCGTGATGATGCCATCCGGCTGCTGTCTGCAGGTTGATAACCCTGTCCGGCCGGAACATGTTTCAATCCCGGAGCCGCAATCAGCGTTTCTTGGCCGGTTTCTTTGCTGCCGGTTTCTTGCCGGACCTGGCGGGCTTCTGTCCTGGTTTCAAGACCTGATCCGGGTGCGCTATCAGCATGGACAGCGTGTCATCATCTTCTGAAATTGATACGTTTGCTTCCCGCATCTGCTTCGGTGTGACAAGTCCTGCGGAAATCACCAGCTTGGCAGCCTCTTCAACAGTCAGGTCCATGATCGTGACCTGGTCTTTCTCGACGAAAAACAGGAAACCCGAAGTGGGATTTGGTGTCGTCGGCATGAACGCTGAATAGTAGGTCGTGCCGGGTTCGAGACCGATCTCCCCGGAATCAAGTTCGCGTGCAATGAAGCAGACCACATTGACGCCCTCGCGGGGATAACCGATGAACCCAACGGACGAAAAATTACTGGCATTGGAAGACAGCGCCGTTTCGAAAATCTGTTTTACCGCCTTGTAGACAGACCGGATAATCGGCATCCGGTCGAGCGTCCGTTCGCCGAAATTCAGCAGTGTCCTGCCAACAAGGTTCGCCGCCAGCGCACCTATCAGGGTGATCCCGACAAGTGCGAAAACCAATCCGACCCCGGGCACTGAAAACGGCAGATAGGAATCGGGATTGTAGACTGTCGGGATGTATGGCTTGAGCCAGCTGTCGAACAGCGATACGAACCACCACACCAGCCAGACTGTGATTGCAATCGGCGCAGCAACAACAACGCCGGTCAGGAAATATGTTCTCAACCTGCCAAGCATCGACTACGGAAATACCCTCAAAAAACCAAACAATCGCTTGATGGACAAAGTGTCATGGTGCTTGCCATAGCATGGTCTCAGCACGACTGCTACAACCCTGTTGCAAATCACAAACCCTGACAACCATCATCGCAGGAGTCGTTAAACTTGTCAGCCCGGTTAACAGCGCGCCAGCACATTTTGCGGGCTCTTGGTGTTGTATTTGTAGGGTTGGGATTTGTCGGCGCCTTCCTGCCGCTGCTGCCAACCACGCCTTTTTTGCTACTGGCTCTGGCATGCTTCGCACGATCATCCCCGGCCATACACGATTGGCTGATCAGTCACCGCATACTTGGACCCTACATCGTGGACTGGGAACGCGACCGGTCGATCCCGTTGGCGGCGAAGCTGATGTCGATTGTAATGATGACGGCAAGTTTTGCCTGGCTGGCGCTGGGAACCAGTGCGCCCGCCATCGCATTATGGATGACGGGCGCAATCTTGATCTGCGTCGCGGCCTATATCCTTACAAGGCCGACATCACGGTAGTTGCTCGTCGGCCTAACCCGTGGCCCGGGCAATGAAACAGCCGGTACCTTTACGCTTCAGGCTGCGGCAGAGACGCTTGGCCTGTGATTTCTTGAGTTTGTGCACGCGCAGCCGGTAGTAGATGCCCTGCCCCTCGACATCGGCACGCACGACGGCGGCTGTTTTGTTGCGCAACAATTTGTTGTGACGGTTTTTCAGCGAATCCCAGTTGTCCCATGCCTTGTCCGGCTGGCGCTGCGACACCAGTTGAACGGTCCAGCCTTCCAGCTTGGCGGTGACATTGGATGCTTCATCTGCCGCATTGACGTTTGCTGTTTGCACAGGCGCGGCGACAGGTTCGACATTGACCGGTTCCGGCGCTTTGGTTGTCGCAGCAGTAGTGATCGCTTTTGTAGTTGTCTCTGCAGGAATTTCCGGTACGGCGGCAACCTGCTCCACTGATATGCTTTCCGGGTTTTCAGACTTAAGCGACACCGCCGCTGCAATCGTTTCCACCTTTGCTTCCGGTTTCTTCGCTGATGCCAGAGTGGTCGCGGCATCGTTTGGTTCGCCACCACCGGTCAGATTGGCTGACGGCGCAACCGGTTCCCGCAGTGCAATCCGCGTTACGGCTCCAGACGGTGCCTTGGTAGATCCGGTGATGATGTCATCCGCCATCAGGTTTTGCGTCGGCAATACCGCAAGGCGGATCTGTCGTTCGCTGGGATTTTCCGGCACATCCAGGCCGAGATCAGCCAGCCGTTCCCGAACCGGTGCAAAATCTGGTTTGATCGAATAGGCCTGGAACAGAACCGCAGTAGCTTCATCCCGGTGGCCCAATTTGGCCAGGGTCAATGCCTTGCCATACAGCGCCAGATGCTTGTGCGGGTAATTCAGCTTGGTGGCGCGGGCAAAGTCGATGAGCGCATAATCGTACTGACCCGATTCACGCAGGGCGTTGGCCCGCGAGTAGAAAGCTTCCGCCAGATACGGGTCCAGGTACAACGCGTTTGTATAATCATCTATGGCTGCTGACTGACGGCCCGAATTCGAATATGCGAGACCGCGATTGTACAAGGCCACGGCGCGCGTTTTGGCGCTCAGGGCATCCAGTTCAATCGCCTGGCTGTAATCGTCAATCGCCGCGTCATGGGCTGCCAGTTTCTGATGTGCCAGCGCGCGGTTCAATAATGCACGGGCCTTGTCGGCAAGCGGGATATCTTCAAGAGAAATAACAACTGAATATTCGGCAATCGCCATTGTCGGCTTGCCGGATACAAGGTTTGTGTAGGCTGACTGCATGATGGCAGCCGGCGCGGCGGAGCTGACCCCGATGGTTTTTGAGGCGGCTGCGACGGCATTGGTGGCTACTCCGGCAACCAGGAACGCAGATAAAACAGACGCACGAACAACTAACTGTACTTTCATGCCGGCGATAGTGCCGTCACATGGTTAAACAAAGCCTAAGCGAAATAAGAAAAATTTCGCTTTTTCCCGGGCACTGCTGCTGCCGGGTCTATTCCACCGTCACCGATTTGGCCAAATTTCGGGGCTGATCAACATCCGTTCCGATGAATACCGCTGCATGATACGCCAGCAGTTGCATGGGCACGGCATAGATCATCGGTGAAATGAACGGATCTGCTTCCGGCACCGCAATGGTCTCGAATGCGTCCGCTGCATGGGCCGATGCACCGGTTTCATCGGTCACCAGTATCACCTGGCCGCCACGTGCTGCGACTTCCTGCATGTTGGATATGGTCTTTTCAAACAGCTCGTCGCGCGGTGCAATAACAACCACCGGAACATGCTCGTCAATCAACGCAATGGGGCCGTGTTTCAACTCACCGGCTGCATAACCTTCAGCATGAATATAGGAGATTTCCTTCAACTTCAGCGCGCCTTCCATGGCGATCGGGTAGTTGACCCCCCGGCCCAGATAGAGCACATCGCGAGCTACGGCCACCTTCCGGGCCACGTCTTCAATATGACCCTCCATTGCCATCATGCCGGACATGATGCGCGGCAGGCCGATCAACGCCTTGACCAGCCTTTGTTCTTCGCTGGCGTCGATGGTCTGCCGGGCCTTCGCGGCAGCAACTGCCAGGCAGGCCAGAACACTCAGCTGGCAGGTAAACGCTTTGGTCGATGCTACGCCGATCTCGGGCCCGGCAAAAGTTCGCAAGACGGCGGAACTCTCTCTCGCAATGGTCGATTCAGGCACGTTCACGATTGCCACCACCTTGTGCCCCTGAGACAGGCTGTAGCGGACGGCTGCAAGGGTGTCGGCGGTTTCGCCGGATTGCGATATGACGATGGTGATGCCGTTCTTGTCCAGCGGCGCTTCGCGGTAACGGAATTCTGACGCAATATCGACTTCGACCGGCAGGCGGGCAATTTTCTCGAACCAGTACTTTGCAGTGAGCGCGGCGTAAAACGCCGTCCCGCAGGCGGTAATCGTCACTGACGAAACGTCCGAAAAGTCGAACGGCATGTCATCGGGCAGCATGATTGTACTGTCGGAAAAACTGACATACTCAGCCAGGGTGTGACCGATGACCTCCGGTTGCTCCTCGATTTCCTTGGCCATGAAATGCCTGTGATTGCCCTTGTCGACGAGCATTGTCGACGCCTGGCTGAAATTGACGTCGCGAACCACCGGCTGATCGTTCTCATCAAAAATTTCGGCCCCGGCACGGGTCAGGACAACCCAGTCGCCGTCATTCAGGTAACTGACCCGGTTGGTGAACGGAGCCAGCGCTACCGCGTCCGAGCCCAGAAACATCTGGCCGTCGCCGTGTCCAACGGCGAGCGGAGCACCCTGGCGTGCGCCCATCATCAGGTCGTGCTCGCCGCGCACCAGAATGCCCAGCGAAAAGGCTCCTTCAAGCTGCTTCAGGGTTTTTGACACCGCGTCTTTCGGGGTGAAACCGGCATCCAGCTTCTGGTTGACCAGTTGCGCCACAACCTCTGTGTCAGTTTCAGTGTCGCAAACAATGCCGTCTTTCGCGAGCTCGTCTTTCAACGCCCGGTAGTTTTCGATGATACCGTTGTGAACGACGACAACATTACCGGCCTGGTGCGGATGCGCGTTGGTTTCGTTCGGAGCGCCATGAGTGGCCCACCTGGTGTGTCCGATCCCGGTCGTGGCGTCCCATCCGTTGCCGGTCACCTTGGCGTACAGGTTGTCGAGTTTTCCCGGCGCCCGGACCCGGTCGATTGCGCCGTCCGTCAAAACCGCGATGCCGGCAGAGTCATAACCGCGATACTCCAGCCGCCGCAGCGCCTCGACCAGTTGCATGGCGACAGGTTCGGTGCCCAGAATGCCTACAATACCGCACATAGATGCCTATTCCTTTTTCTTCCCCGCAGCCGCAGATTTCTGCTTACGTGCACTTTGAACCTGGTTGTAACGGGTCGCCCAGCCTTCCCGGGTCTCCTGCGAGCCGCGGGCAATCGCCAGTGCGCCGGCTTCCACGTCCCTGGTGATCACGCTGCCGGATCCCACATAGGCGCCTTCTCCTATTTTAACCGGTGCGACAAGAGCAGAATTGGATCCAATGAAGGCCCCTTGGCCGATATCCGTATGATGTTTGAAAAACCCGTCATAATTGCAGGTGATGGTGCCGGCTCCCACATTTGCCTTTTCGCCCACGCGCGCATCACCAACATAGCTGAGATGGTTCACTTTGGCACCTTGTTCCAGGTGCGCGTTTTTCACTTCGACGAAATTACCGACCTTCACATTGTGTGCAAGCCTGCTTCCCGGCCGAATGCGGGCATAAGGGCCAAGTTCAACGCCTTCACCGATCTGCGCATTTTCAATATGGCAAAACGCACGTACCACGCTGCCCGACCCGATTGACACGCCTTGTCCTATGACGACATTCGGTTCTATGACGACATCACTGCCAATGACGGTGTCGGCGCTCAGGAATACGGTTTCCGGCGCGATCAGCGTCGCTCCCTCGGCCATGGCCCTGTGCCTGTAGCGGCGCTGGAATTCAGCCTCCACCACAGCCAGTTCGGCCCTGGTATTGACCCCCTGAATTTCATGCTCGGGACAGGTGACCAACGCAACCTGTTCGCCCGCACTGTTCGCCAATGCAACGATGTCGGTCAGATAATATTCGCCCTTTGCATTGTCGTTGCCGATCTTCGGCAGAAGGTCGCGCAACAACTTCGCATCAAATGCCATGACCCCGGAATTGCAAAGTGTGATGGCACGTTCGTCTTCCGATGCGTCTGCATGTTCGCGAATACCCGATACGTGATCCGGTCCATTGGTGAGCAAGCGGCCGTATCCGGATGGATCGACAGCATTAAATCCCAGCACCGCCAGCCTGGCACCGTTTGCCACTGCCGCCGTCATCCGGCCGAGCGTTTCCTGGCCCATAAGCGGATCAGCCCCGAACAACACCAGGACAGTGCCGTCAAATCCGTCCAGCGCAGGCATGGCCTTGGATGCAGCATCACCGGTGCCGCATGCCGGTGACTGAACAACAATGTCGGCACCGGGCGCGTAACCCTTGACTTCCGCCTCGATGGCCTCTGCTCCGTCGCCGACGACAACACAGATACGGGCAGCGCCAAGATCATTGGCGGCGGTCACCACGTGCCCGACAAGAGTGCGTCCGGCAGCCTTGTGCAGGACCTTTGGCAATTGAGAACACATGCGCGTTCCCATACCGGCTGCAAGTACGATACATGCAATATCTGTCATGGAGCCATTGCCTTGTCCGCTTTATGGATCATTCTACAATCTGGTTCATTGCTGAGCATCCGTTGTTCCTAAGACGCTGATCCCCACAAAACAACCCACAGGCGGGTCGGAATCTTCCTGCTCCGGCTGGAGGGTTTACCTGGCACATCAACCGCAAACATGAAAATGCGATTCGCAAGCGTAGTACTACCTGTTATTGTTGGACCGCCAGCGCATTGATGGTTGTGCAGCACTTTGCCCGGGACTTCGGCTGCGGTGAAAACCTTATTGCGGAAGTTTTATTGCAGGTGACGAAGACATTTGCCCGCTGCGACGGTCAGTAAATCTGGTCAGCAGGAAAATTGGCACCAGGCCGATGGCGACTATCACCAGCGAGCCGGTTGCCGCTTCCGACAACCGTTCATCAGACGCGAGCTGATAGACCCGGACTGCCAGAGTGTCAAAGTTGAACGGCCGGACAATCAGGGTTGCCGGCAGCTCCTTCAGAACGTCAACAAACACGATTGCGGCGGACATAAGCACCGACCGCCGCAGTAACGGCAGGTGCACCATGGCAATGACACCGCGCCGCGTACGCCCCAGCGTGCGCGCTACATCGTCGATGTGAACCGGAATGCGCTTGAAGCCGGTTTCAATTGCACCGTTGGCAACAGCCAGAAATCTTACCGTATAGGCGAACAGTAACGCCACCACAGTGCCTGACAACAAAAGACCGGTTGAAATGCCAAACCAGCTGCGCGCCAGCCCGTCCAGCCAGTTATCGAATGCTCCCAACGGAATCAACACACCCACCGCGATTATGGTGCCGGGAATAGCATACCCCATCGTGGATAGCCTCACGAGAGCGGCTCCCGCTCCACCGCCGGAACGCCGCAGGCAATATCCGGTCAGGATTGCACAAGCGGTAACGACAACTGCGGCACCGCCTGCCAGCAGGAAACTGTTGCCGGCATAGACCATGAGCCGGCTGCCCAGGAAGCCGTCGCCGCCGTCAATATGAAGATCCAGCAGTATGAGGACGGGAAGTACAAAGCCCAGCAGAACAGGAACAGCACAAGCCACAAAAGCAAAACCGGCCGCCCAACCCCGCAATAAGACCGGTTGCGGCTTCAGAGCGCGGCTTGACGTGTCGTAGTAGGCCTGACGGGATCTGGACCAGTGCTCCAGCGCCACCAGCACGAAGACGAATGCCAGCAGGGCGGAGGACAGTTGTGCAGCACCAACCCTGTCGCCCATGCCGAACCAGGTCCGGTAAATGGCGGTGGTAAAGGTCTGGACACCAAAATACTGGACCGTGCCGAAGTCAGCGATTGCCTCCATCAGGGCCAGGGCAACACCGGCCGCGATGGCTGGCCGGGCCATTGGCAGGGCCACCGTACCAAAAACGTTCCACGGGCTGCGTCCCAGCGTGCGGGCCACGTCAAGCAGGCCGCGTGATTGCTCCTGAAATGCTGTACGTGCCAGAAAGAACACATATGGGTAGAGCACCAGCACCAGCATCAGGCTCACGCCCCACAAGGAATGTATGTCCGGAAACCAGTAATCGTGCCGGGTCCATCCGAACAGGTCGCGCAACCCGGTTTGCAGCGGTCCTGCAAACACCAGGAAGTCAGTATAGGCATACCCGATGATGTAGGCAGGCATGGCCAGCGGCAGCAGCAGCAACCACTGCATGAAGCGCGATCCCGGAAACCTGCAGGCACTGACCAACCAGGCCGTTCCGGTGCCGACAACTGCCGTGCCCAGGCCAACCATCAGGACCAGTCCCAGTGTGTTGAGAACAAGTTCCGGCAGGATGGTTGCGGCAAGATGGCCCAGCGACCCGCCGCTGGTGTCGAACAGGCTGGACAGCACCGCGGCAATCGGCAGCAATACCAACAGCGCCAGAACAGCCGTCGCCACAAAAACGCCGTTGGGGCGGACCCTGAAGGACCGCCCCTTTGTCGCTGGCAATCCATTTCGATTGCCTCTGAAATCCTGTGCTGTCGCCATATTCAGTCCGGACAGATCTAACCTTCAACCGGCAGCCGAGATTATTTCCAGCCAGCCTTATCCATGATCTGAACGGCTTCTGCATTCAGTGATGCAAACTTCTGCGCATTCAGTGTGTCTTCCTTGAACTCGCCAAACGTATCCAGCGGGCTTGCAAGCGGCACACCCTTGACCACCGGGTATTCGGTGTTGCCCGCAGCGAAATACTCCTGTGCCTGATCGGAGGCGAGATACTCCAGGAACTTGACGGCACCATCCTTGTTCTTGGCATGGCGAGCCACACCACCACCGGAGATATTCACATGGGTGCCACGATCCGCCTGGTTCGGGAACACCAGTGTTACCTTGTCTGCCGCCTTGCGCTGATCTTCCTTGCTCGATTTCATCATTTTACCGAGATAGTAGCTGTTGACCACGCCGACATCGCCTTCGCCGGCGGCTACTGCCTTGATCTGGTCGCGGTCGCCGCCCTTTGGCGAGCGGGCGAAGTTGGCGACCATGCCGCTTGCCCATTTGGCGGCCTCTTCCGCACCGTGGGCCGAAATAATCGATCCCATGAGCGACTGGTTGTAAATATTGCCGGAAGACCGGATCAGCACCTTGCCTTTCATTGCCTCGCCGGTAAGAGCTTCATAGCTTGGTGCGTCTTTCGGATCCATGCGGTCCTTTGCAACCACCAGCACGCGGGCGCGCTTGGAGAAGCCAAACCAGCTGCCGTCTGCATGGCGCAGATAGGATGGAATGCGGGAGCTCAGAACTTCCGATTGGATCGGCTGCAGCAAGTTTTCGACATTCGCCCGCTCAATCCGTCCCGCATCAACCGAGATGAACACATCCGCCGGCGAATTGGCGCCTTCGGCTTTCATCCGCTCGATCAACTGGTCAGCCTTTGCCTCAATCCTGTTGATGCCAATCCCGGTCTGCTTGGTAAAGTTGGCATAAAGCGCCTCGTCGGTATCATAATGGCGCGACGAATACAGGTTTATCTCACCTGCAGCACGCAGGATCGATGGAGCGGCAAGCAGGCCGACAGCCGATCCGGTTGCGGCAAGAACGAAGCGGCGGCGATTGAGGGGTGAGCTGACAACTGACATGTGAAACATCTCTTGAGTGGTGAATTAATAAACCGACTAAATCAGTCGGGATTAAATTTTGCAAGCGGCAATTGCGATCTTGCGACATTTTGACAGGCTGTAACCGATTGAAATCGCAGAATTAAAATTGGAATAATTCCAAACTAACAATGTCGAAAACAGTCAAGCGCTTGAATCTTCAAGGATGATTTCGCTGGCACGTTGCCCGATCATCATGCTTGGGCCGTTCAGATTGCCGGTCACCACAAAGGGCAGCACAGACGCATCGGCGATCCTTAGTCCCTGAATTTGGTGCACCTTGAGACGAGAGTTGACGACGGCCTCGTCTTTGACCGGGCCCATTCGACAGCTCCCGCAGGGATGATAAATCGAATATCCCCTCGCCCGTATATCCTGCTCCAGGTCCTCATCCGACCTGACATCTGGTCCTGGCAGATACTCGCTTTCAATGATCTTCTGCAACGCGGGTGCATCCGCCAGCGCCCGCAATGCACCCACACCCTCGATCATCTCAGCCATGTCTTCCGGATGATCCAGGAAGTTGAACCGGATCAACGGCGCATCGGTCATATCATTGCTGGAAAGGGAAACTTCCCCCCGTGACCTTGGCCTCGTGTTGCAGATCCCCATTGAGAATGCGGCATATGGGTCTGCCTGCGCCATGCGCCCGGGAGAACCCGGTTCCAGGTCGCGGGTCAGCGGAGAGAAATACAATTGCAGGTTCGCCATGTCCCGTGACGGCGCGGATTTCACAAACCCGCCGGCATGGGTTGTCCCGGACGATAACGGCCCCGATCCAAACAGATAGTACTGCAAGCCGGCGCGCAATCTGCCAGGCCAGGTGCTCAGTTGCTGGTTCAGGGTCGGCACCCGTGAACGGAACTGCATGTCATAGGCAAAGTGGTCCTGCATATGTTGCCCGACCGCCGGAAGTTCATGACGCACTTCAACGCCCGCCTTGCGCAATGCTGCACCTGGCCCGATGCCCGACACCATAAGCAGGTGCGGCGTATTGATGGCGCCACCTGCCAGCACAACTTCGCGCCGGGCCCGGGCAGTGAACACGCGCCCGTTCCGGCGATAAACCACACCCGTCACTGCGTGATCACTGATCTCGAGGCTTATGGCCCGGGCATTCGCCAAAAGCTTGAAATTGGACCGCCCGCGTGCCGGGTCCAGCCAGCCCCGTGAGGCCGACATGCGTTTGGCAGATGAGCAAATCGTGTGATGATAGTAACCCAGCCCGTCGACACGCTCGCCGTTGAAGTCGTCATTGCGGGGAATCTGCAGTTGGTCGCCTGCTTCCAGAAACGCATTGCAAATCGGATGCGCGACACTTGCCCTGCTGTTGACTTGCAAAGGGCCGGTTGTCCCATGCCAGGCATCGCGAACACAGTGATTTTCCATGCGTTTGTAACTGTCCAGGACCTTGTCCCATGCCCAGTCAGGATTACCATCGTGCGCCCACTCGTCATAATCGGCTTTTGTGCCGCGCATGTAGACCATCGCATTGATGGCGCTCGAGCCGCCGACAATCCTGCCGCGAGGAACCGGAACGGTACGCCCGCCGAGACCCGGTTCGGGTTCGCTGGCATACATCCAGTTGACGGATTTGTTGACGATGGAATGGCCGTAGCCGAGCGGGGTCTTTATCCAGAAGCCGGTTCGGTCGGGTCCTGCCTCCAGCAGCAACACCGAGTGCTTTCCCGAAGCCGACAGGTTTCCGGCAAGCACACACCCGGCAGACCCCGCCCCCACAATAACAAAGTCAAACAGCAGTTGATCGTCCTGCAACGGCTCACATCCCTTGAACAAGCCAGACCGGTTTTCGATACTTTGCTGAATCTTGTGCTGCTGCCAAGCAAAAAGAAACGGGCCGGCTCTGCAAGGGAGTTGCCGGCCCGTTCAGTGTGCCACTCTGGAGGAATGGCTGGTCGTTACGGAGCGCTATTCGGCTGCCACGCTGATCTCGACCGACTGGCTCGAACTGTACCAGTCCTGCGCCGCAGCAACACCGGATCCGAATTCAACCTTGGCGCCGGCATCACGCAGCGCCATTTCAGCCGATGCCAGGGCAGTCAGGCACATGACTTCGTTCAGGTCGCCCAGATGACCGATGCGGAACACCTTGCCCATAACCTTGCTGAGGCCGCTACCGAAACTGGTGCGATGGCGCTCATACCCGGATCTGATAACCTCGCGGGCATCTATGTTCTCCGGCACGACAATTGCCGAAACGGTATCCGAATACCATTGCGGAGAGTGCGCACAAAGACTGCAGCCGTCCCAGGCCAGTATCCCCCGGCGCACACCTTCCGCCAGGCGGTTGTGCCGGGCAAATATGTTTTGCAGCCCTTCTTCCTCGATAAGAGCCAGCGCCTCGCGCAATCCGTGAAACAGCTGTGTCGGTGGTGTGTAGGGGAAATAACCGTCATCATTGAGTTTGAGCATGTCGTCGAACGAGAAATAGCAGCGCGGCATCCGGGCGGTCCTGGATGCATCAAGTGCCTTTTCACTAACCCCCAGCATCGACAGGCCTGCCGGCAACATGAACCCCTTCTGTGAACCGGCCACCGCAAGGTCGACACCCCACTCCTCGAACCGAAAATCAATAGATGCAATGGAACTGACACCATCGACGAACAGCAGTGCCGGGTGACCGGTGGCATCGAGCGCCGCCCGCACACCAGCCACATCGGAAGTCACGCCGGTCGCCGTTTCGTTCTGAGTGATGAAAACCGCCCTGATCGAGTGGCTTTTGTCGGCATCCAGAATTTTCGCGTACTCGACCACCGGGACACCCTTGCCCCACTCCACATCAATGCACTGCACGTCAAGACCGAGGCGTTGCGCCATGTCCACCCAGAGATGGCTGAATTGACCGAACCGGGACATCAACACCTTGTCGCCGGCATTCAGGGTGTTGGTGATTGCGCTTTCCCAGGCCCCGGTGCCTGATCCGGGAAACATGAAAACCCGGCCGGACGTCATTTGAAAAACCCGCTTCAGGCCTTCGAACAAAGGCTTGGTCAGCTCGCCAAAATCAGGCGCTCGCATATCCTCCATGGGAACATTCATGGCCCGCCGGACACGGTCCGGGATATTTGTCGGTCCGGGGATGAACAAATGCGATTGACCGGTTTTCATGGTGTCTCCTCCAATGTGACATCGCAGGAAAGCTGTTTTCGTGTCTGGGCTTTCCGTATCCCTCCTGTCTATGGCATGCGAAAGCAAAACCCGAGCCAAATTGGGTCACGATGCAAACCTTGTCGTTTACAAATTTGACTTTTGTAATGTTGTAAATTTTTGTCGTTACAAAAACGAATGGACCATGAAAACCGGTAAGGCCGGCTACGGGTGAAAATCCAGGCTGGTGCCGGCTTTACACAACCGGATCCGGGTCGGGAGGCAACGCGTCTCCGACCCGGATGATGGCAGGCTCAATTGTTAAAGTTGGTCTTCGGCCGCACGCTGGGCACCTCAATGGAAATCGGTTTGATCTCGGCACGAATGTTCCTGCCCTTCCAAGGAACCAGACCATAGGTATTGCACCATTTGGCAAAAAACACCTTGCGCTGACCTTCGACCTTGAGAGCAAAGCGCAGGCACTTCCCCCTCTTTTTCACACGGCCACCCGTAAACACTCCGGGGATCTGAAGGGAAACACGGCAGTCAGTTGTCAGGCGGGCAGACGTTGATTCAACCCTGCCCCGGAAGTTACCGGATACTCTGTACTTGCCCGGTTTTGCCCAGCCAAATCCACAGGACTTGGCCGCATGTGCCGTATCCGGCGCGGCTACGCCTTGGATCGCGATCATCCCACCGGCCAGCAGCAACGTCTGTGCTGCAATCATCACTCTTTTTTTCATTATGGACCTTCCGTCACAGGTTTCGACATCCCCCGGAGTTGGTCACATGCTGTCGCACATGAATATAATGGTCATCATAATACTTCTGGTTGTGAAGTGAAGATGTCAGAGCGGATCGTTATGTCGGAACACGAACTTTTGTAGCGCCACTCATTGCCGTGATGACTTCATCCAGCGACCTGCGGGCCCCTGATTGCAGGTACTCCATGGCGCGCAGGGAAGCTTCGTGGGCCTCAAGACCTGATCCGGCCACGCAATCTTCGATGACCCGGCAATAATAATCCGACTGATGACCGTCTACGAAGGTGTAGTGCACGCAAACATCGGTCAGACCACCACACAGCAGGAGGGTATCTACTTTCAGTCCACGCAACAGAATTTCAAAGTCGGTGCCAAAGAATGCCGAGTACCGACGTTTCCTTATGAGGTAATCAGTGGCCAGGAATCCCATTTCCTTCTTGGCAATCTCGGTGCCGGGATCGTTCTCGAGGCAGTGGATATCCTCATCGCCGTCCAGTTCGCGGCCGAAGTCGACCAGGTCGGGCCGGTGTACCTCCTGGATGAATATCACCGGAATGCCGCATTCACGCGCTGCGTCAATTGCCAGCCGTGCCCGCTCCATGCGCTCCTTGTAGCCGGGCATGTTGTCAATCGCGCGCATGTCACTGCTGTCTATGAAAGTACTCGCCTGAATGTCGATAACGATCAGCGCGGCGCGGCCTTCGATCAGGTCGCGTCTTTCAGAGGACGAGTTCGCCATAAGAATTCCTTACCGGTCTGGTTATATGTCCGTGTGCATGAAGGTCCGTCAAGTTGCGGTCAATTCTTGTCCGACCTGACACGCAATGTATAGACCGCCTTTTCTTGAACGTGTTTTCGCCTAATTTATGACGCGAAATCCGCAAACTAAGGTCACTTCCGGAAGCGAATGTCGCTTCAACGGCATAGTTGATTTAACAAGCGGACAGGGGCGGTTACGACAGTGCCGGGGGCCTTGCACTGCTGGTATTTGGATGAAAGGTTCGTCATGGCGAATAGATACCCGCTGTCAATTGCTACCATACTCATTTTCCTCACTTTCTTCCTCACCTTGTTAGCCCCGGGCGCGTATTCTCAACAGGCCACTACCGGAGCCGAATGGAAGCTGCGCAAACAGGCGGCGGACAAGGTCATCCGGGTTGTAGCGGAGGACGTCAACAGCACCTCTTTTCGTGCAGCGTCCGAAATAGCCAGCCTTCTGGCACGTGCGGACGGTCTCAGGCTGATGCCGATATCTGGTCGCGGGGGTGCGGAAAACATCTCCGACCTCCTGTTTCTGCGTGACATCGACCTTGCCATTGTCTCGCTTGATACGCTGGAAAAAATCAAAGCCGAAAACACCTTCCCGAAGCTTGAACGCCGAGTGGCCTACGTCACCAAGTTGTTCAATGAGGAAGTCCATGTGCTGGCACCCGAAAAGGCCACCAAGATCCAGGACCTCGCCGGCGGCAAGATCGCCGTGGGTCCGAAAGACGGTAGCGGCGATTATTCGGCACGCACTATTTTTGGGGCGGCCAACATCCAGTATACACCGGTCTATGGTGATTACGCGCTGGCAATGCTCAAACTGCAGAAGGGCGAACTGGATGCGGTAATCAGCGTGTCGGGAAAACCGGTACGCATGTACGAAAACCTGCCCAAGGCCGGACTGCGTTTGTTGCCGGTGCCTCTCAATCTTGAAAAAATGCCCGACTACATACCGGCAAATATCGATGCAAGCGATTATCCGCGATTGATCCCTGCGGGCAAGAACATCACCACAGTGGCGGTGCAAAACGTACTGCTGGCCTTCAACTGGAAGCAGGACACCAAGCGCTATCGCAAAGTGTCCAAGTTCATCAATCAGTTCTTCCCCAATGCGGGTGAACTGAAAAAACGGCCAAATCACCCCAAGTGGCAGGAATTCAATATGTCGGCCCGCCTCGACAACTGGATACGGGTCAAGGCTGCCGTTGATGCCGCGCCGAAACCGGTTGTTGCAGGAAATTTCGGCAGTTGCAGTGCCGCCGATCTGAGAGCCGCATTCACCCAGTATCTTGCTGAAGCAAATATTCGCGTGGCCGGGGAAATTTCAAAAACCGATGCCGAGCAGATTTTCAAGGGCTTCAAGGATTGGGTCAACACCGGCACCGCAAACCAGTAACAACGCCAACCTCTAGTCCGGCCGTTGCCGGACCAACCAGATCAGTGTGAACCTAGTCATGAATTCATTCCGCCTCTTTCACCGTCTAAGCCTGATTGCAGCAGCAACGCTAAGCTTGATTTTCACGACCATCGGACAGGCCGCTGCTGAATGGTATCCGGAAGAACCGGTCAAGCTGGTGATCATGGCTGGCAAAGGCGGCGGTGCCGACAAGATGGCACGACGGTTCATCAAGATCATAAACGACGAAGAAATGTCACCGGTTCCATTCGAACCGGTCAACATGCCGGGCAACTCCGGTGGTGACGCACTGCAGTTCATGAAGGCCAACAGCGGCAATTCGAATGTGGTGATGGTAACCCTGAACAGTTTTTTCACCACACCGTTGCGCCAGCCGAAGCTGGGCATAGATATCACGACATTCGCACCGATTGCACGCATGGCCGAAGATACGTTCTTGCTGTGGGTGACCAACGACAGCGGCATCTCCGATCTCGATCAGTTCATCAAGAAGGCTTCCGCACAGGGCCCGAATTGGCTGATGGCCGGCACCGGCAAAGGTGGCGAGGACAACCTGCTGACCAATCTGCTGAACCAGACCTACAATCTGAAAATGGCCTACAAGCCCTTCAAGGGCGGTGGCGCGGTGGCCAAGGAACTGATCGCTGCCAAGGCCAACTCCACGGTGAACAATCCTTCCGAACAGGACAAGTATTACCGGGAGGGCAAGTCGCGCCCGATCGCGGCCTTCACACCTGAACGGTTGGACCAGTATCCGGACGTGCCAACCTTTGCGGAACTGGGCCAGGACATGACTTACTTCATGCAGAGGTCAATTGTCGGTCCACCAGGCCTGTCGCCGGATGTCGTCGCATTCTACCAGGAGATTTTTCAGGCGGTATATGAATCAAAGGAATGGCAGGATTACATGAACTCCAACAGCCTGCGCGGCGAATTCGCCACCGGCGATACCCTTATGGAATACTGGATCTCCGGCAAGGAAGCACATCGCAAGATTTTGGCGGAAACCAAGGCCGTCAACTGAGGGATATCGGATACTTCTTCTCTGGGTAACCCGGCGTCCCGGGGCGATCACATACCCGCCCTGTAAAGGTTTGCTCGTGCAGTTTTCCAGCGTGACCTGGCGCGATAGAAACATATCTCGACAACACGTCACGGCGAACAATCCGCAACAGCTATCCGCCGGATTTCAGGGTCGGATTTCGTGCCAAAGCGAAAATTCCGTATACCCCTGTTCAGGTGTTTCATCACAACAGCAGGCACGCCAGTCGCCCTGCTAAATTTCGACATATTTGGATGTAACAAAGACCATTCTGTGAGCTGAATATGACTATTCGAAGAGCTCGCGTGGCGGTTGGTGATCAGGCGCTCCCGTAACAATGTCGAGTAGTTGTTGGCGACACTATTTGGCAAACTTCATATGTTATCGGGCAAGGCTGTGATCAGGGGAGATCAAGATGCGGCGTGCGGTCATTTTTACATTTTGTCTGGTGAGTACAATAACTTTCGGCTCCGTCGCGAAGGCCGAGCCGGTCGTACTCGTTTCCAATGACGGATACACCCGGATCGAAGGCGATCTGCTCAAATTGGACAATGAGTTCTATGTGGTCGCCACTTCCGTCGGCCAAATCAGAATTCCAGTGGCAGATGTACGTTGCGAAGGCGCAGGTTGTCCTGATACGTCGCCCGCGACAGCCGCAGCTCCACCACAGACAGAACTCAGCCAGGATGAGCAACTCAAATTGTTCCGCGCATTTCTCGAGTGGCGCAAGAACAATGAGGATTTCCAGGAATTCCTGGAGTGGCGCAAAAGAAACGCCGCAAATTAAATTGCAATGTGAAGCACCGGTCCAGCAACCGAACCGGGCACACACTAGGGAAAAACACGGGACGGCGAGAAAAGAGGGTACGGCGGGAAACGCAATCAATGCGATGACACGATAGGCTTCGACTTGGGGCAAGGCATCACTCACGTCATGACGGCGTCAAGTTTGTCGCTGACCCCGACTGCGCCCTGCCCTCGCGGGTATCAGGAAAAGTCGTGACCTTCCAGATCAGGAGCATGCATTGGCCCGGTGGCCGATAACCGGATTGTTTTCCTCTTACGCCCGCTTTCACACATTCAGCCAAATCATTTTCAAAGAACCTCACCTGGATTCGACTTCTGGAGAACAACATGAAACTACTTAATCTGTTTTCAGCATTTGCCGTTGCCGGCGTCTTGGGCGCCGGTACGACATTCAGCCCGACTCCGGCCAAGGCCCAGTCAATAGAATGCGGCGAGCCTTACCGGATTGTGCGCGGCGACAGCCTTAATCGGATTGCCTGGCGCGCTTATGCCGGCGCTGCCAGTTTCCAGTTCGTCTACAGCGCCAATTCCGCTGCGATCGGACCGGACCCTTCATTCATTCAGGAAGGCGCCATTCTTAGCATTCCCTGCCTGGATGACGTATCGCCGTCCACTGCCAACGCATCTGTCCTGCGCCGCGCGTCCACAACAGAAGCGCTGCCACCGCCAAAGCCACGCCAAATACGCTTCGTCGTCGGAACAGACTGGGCACCGTTCACCAACGAGGACCAGGCCCAGGGTGGCATGATCACTGAAGTGGCTAATGTGGCCATGTCACTTGCTGATGGCAAACCATCCTACAAGATCGACTTCATCAACGATTGGGGCGCCCATCTGCAACCGCTCATCTCGGACCATGCCTATGATTTCAGCCTGGTCTGGTTCCGTCCGAACTGTGACCTGGTAGACAAGCTGGGTGACGGCTCCAAGTTCCGCTGCAACAACCTTGACTGGTCCCAGCCCCTGTTCGAGCAGATCATCGGTTACTACACCCGTGCGGGTGAGGCGCGTCCAGCCGCCCATCGGGATCTGTTCGGCAAGCATCTCTGCCGGCCATCCGGTTATGCCACCTTCATGATGGAAGAGTATGGTCTCGTCGAGCCCAATATCTCGTTCACCCGTGAAAACAGTCCCGCGGGATGTTTCGAAGGCTTGCTCTCGGGTAAGTATGATGCCGTGGTGCTGGCGTCGGACGTGGCCGAAGGCGCGATTGCTAAACTGGGAGCCAAGGACAAGGTGGCGTTTCAGGATCAATTGTCTTATGTGGCAACCATGCATGCCGTAATTGCCAAGACCAATCCGAACGGAAAACAATATCTCGCCGCACTCGATAGTGGCATCACCAAGCTGAAAGAATCCGGTGAATGGTTCCGGATCGTCACCCGGCAGATGGCGGAACACCGTGCCAAGACGAAATAAGCAGGACGTCTCGCACTGACAAAAAAAGAGCGCGGTTTTGACAACATCAAAACCGCGCTCAAATATTTTGCGGCGCCCTGAACGCCAGTCTGCCCGGTTACCCATGCCTAGGTAACCGACAGGCTACGGTGCCTAGTTTCCCTTGGGGGCTTCGACGCTCCACCGGATGAACTTGTTGAACAATTCTTCCTGGTCTTGATTTTTACCCGTTACCGTATGGCCTGAGCTTTCGAGATATTCCTGAAAAGCTTCGAACAATTCCTGCTGTGACTTGACCGGATCGATAAACGGTTTGGTCTCGCCCGACTGTTGTGAAGCAGCGGCCGTCACCACGGATGGAGCAGCTGGCTTTGTCTCTGTCGGAAGCGCGACCCATTGTCCGGTTTCAGCTTCCGATACAGCTGGTGTCTTTGCCGCATTTACGTTGGTTTTGGTTTCAAGCTCTTCAGATACAGCCGTGGGAACAATGCGCACCATTCGTTCGGTTTCGGCTTTGACCGCGTCTTTCTCGGACACTGGCGCAGCAGCTGGTTCAACCGCCGCCACGTCGTCTTGCGGGGTGTCTGTTGTCTCAACTTTCACAGCTGTTGTATCAGCCGGCGCCGGTTGTTCGGAAACTGGCGGTGCAACCGGGCTCCGCGCTGCAGTTTCGGTTTCAGTTTGCGTGTCAAGAGTTTGAGTACCGGCAGGAGGTTGCACCATGACCGAAGTCGCGGAGCTGTAGTCGGGGGTTTCGCTGGACACGCTTGCCGATACGGGCACGCCCTGGAAGTGCGAACTTGTGCCTTCGACACTGCCGTCAACTTCAAGCGATGAAGTTTGGCTTGCCTCGTACCCTGCCTCGTCTGTGTTGTAGGCCGTCATGGCCATGGGAGGCCCGACCAGATAATAGGCCGCTGCAATACCGCCCACGCTTGCCAGGAACAGTCCGCTGGCAAAAAGCCAGACACGATTTTGTCCACTGTTTTGCTTTACTGCCCGCCTGGTGGTAGCCGCGTGCACCCTGCTCTCAAACACATCATCCAGGTTCGCTCGCCGGCTGCTGGCCGTCCCCGGTTTTCTCCGCGGGCCCGGTGTCGCGGGGTTGTGCGCCAGTGGCTTGTTCCAGTTGTCATCGCCAAGCTGGCTCAAATCAATTCGGCTGTTTTTGAACCCACTTCGATTGTCGTCTGTATTGTTACTCATAACGCTATTCCCCTGTTCCGCTCACGATCTCACTGGATCAGCTTGGCGGTCGTTCCACACAGACTCTGATGGTCTTTAGTGTGCGTTCGAAATTCCCTCACTCAAGCAGATCGACATTGCCGAAAAGCGCCCCGTGACATTGTCCGGACGTGTGACAGAGAAAACAGCGCAGCTGTAGTTAAATTTACACTATTCATTTTGCCCCTCCACCTGGCTGAAGCCAGGATCCCGGGTAAGCGGTTAAACACTTACACATCACAAAGGCCGTCCCTTTGTTGTCAACTAACTCACCAACTGTATGCATCGAGTTCGATGTAAACAGGAAGAGAATTAGGTGAAATTGTGTTTAAATATGGGCGAGTTCGCGGTAGCGTCAAATTACGTGCCAATTTGGATTTTGCGCCACGCAAAACCGTTGCATCGCATCTCACGCTGGTGCCCGATCCAGGCTTCAAAGGGGCGGCAATAACCTTGGACGAGACAAAAAGGACTGTATCCCGTTGGAGTTGAGAAACTCCTGTGACTTCCGAGCATCCGGCTCGTTCATCTCCACAGTTGAAACACGGTGATATTGATCAAATCTTTCAACAACAAACGGACACTTCCTGCCACCCTTTCTGAATGTTCCACAGATTGAACGTTTCCCGTTCAATGCCGCACTCTCCTCTATATACGAACCCGCCACCACCTTAACGTCTTTCTTGACCAGGTTTTTCCTGATCAGAGCATCCAGTCGCAAAATTCCCTGCAGGCACCTGCCGGAACACTTCCAATTTGACTGGTTGGAAATTTCCTTAAGCACATCTCCGAATTCCACCATTGAGTAGTGGCCGCGAATGGAATCTTTCCGCGAGTACCCGGGCACGGGAAATTTGACGTAAACCTGGTCCACATAGGGTTTCAGGGACTTTTTTACCCTGCCAGCATCGACAGCATCGAGGAGTTTTTTCGCCACGGGGTGGACGTTACCGGAAAATTCATTGTCTTTGTCGATCAGGGAAACAGGTTGAACAAAAAGCGACATGTATTTTTTAAACTTCTCCTGATCACCCCGGAGCACATTAAGCAGGACAAGCATGTAGGTGGCGTCGTTTACAAATCTCCATCCTTCGAGGGATTTCGAATAAGCGCCGGCATTCAAACTTTCCTCAAGGTTTTTCACGGCAGCGTCCAGCCAGTTATCGTCAAAATCGCAATTTTCGTTGCTTGCAATCCCCACTCTCATTTGCGCCGAAACGAGGAACGAGGCCGCTCCAAAACGCGACCGGGTGTATTTCTGGTATGAATTGATAGCCTGCAGCCTGTTTGTCAGGTCATCGCAGGTGGGAATCTGCTGCTGCTTTACCGAAACATTTGCCCTGTAAAGCTCCTCGGCCTTTGCGTGTGCCCTTTCAATCGCGTTCCAAAGTTCACGCCAGGATCTGTCACGTTGCGAGCCCAGCCTCACCGGCTGTGATTCCAGGCATTTAAGGAGAGAATAAACTGACGATGCCGCGTTGCCGGTAAAACTGGGAACACTCCATTCCCGAGGCAACATATACAATACCCGCAGTGCTGCCAGACGGCGTTTCACCGTCAACTTGTTGAACATTCTGGCTGGGTCCGTGTACCCGCATTCCTGCAGGACATCACCTTTGCTGAGTTGTTGAAAATACGTCTTGTGATCCTGATCAAGTGCAGCGTTTACAAGCACCTCGACCTCGCAACGGAATGTATTCAGGGACATTTCCCCTATGGTGTTGGCCACACTGCGAGCGTCGGAAGTACTCTTGATTGAAGACAACGCCTCACTGGCATAAAACTGCCTTTGTTTGCACTCAGCAGCGCTTGCTCCAACTGGCGCGACAACCAGCAGAAACAATACCACAGCCCCCATACCGCCCAGGAAACCCGTCATGCGCAGGTTTTTGAAGAGATGTCGGAGACGCCGGTTCATTCAAACACGTCCGCTTCGACTGACTGGTATTCGGAGTTGCAGTAACTGTTGATATGAAATTGATTTATCCGGGCCACAAAATCTACGGACCTATCGATTCTTTGATTGCCAATTGCCTTGGTTTCTATCGGTATATACTGAATGACAACCAGCGGCTCCCTGGCGTCACCAAGCTGGTCATCGATATTGTTGCGCTCCGCCAGGTAAATCGTCGCCATTGGCTTGTTTATTTCCTTCGGTTCCATCTTGACCACAACCTTGACCGGCAACGTGGCTTTGGTCTCACTCCTCGTGACCAGAGCCAGTTCATTTCTTTGCGCCACATTGTCCTTGGTGCAATTCACTTTGATGGTTGTATGTAATTTTCCGAAGAACCCGTTATTCAGCAGTTTGAACAGTATTTTTTCTTCGTACTTGGATATGTGCTCGACAAACTTGGTTTGATTTTCGCCAAACCCTACGTAACTTTCTGACAACCCATTGTAAGTAGTCGTAAATTTCCCATCCAGTTGTTTGTACTTGTTACTAATGTCCTCCTGCATTTCATTCATGTCTTCGGCATATTCCTGGCTCAGGGTCTTATGAGCCTGCGCAAGGGCACGAAACGCGGTTTCATTTACCTCAGCGGTGGTGGCTGCAGGAATGCCTTGCCAGGCCAGCATGTACCCTCCCCCGGAGAACAACAGGAAGAGCGCCGCAAACCCGCCAAACTTGACGTGCCCGCCAAACTTTTCGAGCTCGCCTGTCAACTGAATGCCATTGGGAAACAGGATCGCTGCAATCAGTGCAATAAGAAATCCGACGAGGGCCGCGGTTATCGCGATAAGGAACAGCTCCGCTCCACCTGCTATGCTCGCGGCGGCATTGTCCCAGCCCGACTCTGATGTCGCCAGTTCAACCAGCTTTTTTGAGTACTTGTCGCTGGAGATGCATTTGTCACCAAATACATTCAGGCACATCTTCAGGAATGAGGTTTCAATTTTGAAAAACAGGATAACGATCGACGGAATTAACAACAGGCAGGCGATAATGGCGGTCGTTCTTTGTTTCTCTTCAGACATTTTCTGTTTCCTACTGAATTGTACGTCCCTGCATTTGTCCGCAATAACAAACTGAACCGACGGGCTGGGGTGCAATGCTGCATACGCCGGCTGCCACCGCGCACCTTGCCCCATAGACCTGCGCCTGGACGGTCTGCGACCAAATCAGGGCCAAAACAAATACCGACAGCATCGCCTTGAAGAAGGTGAACCTTCGAACCCGCATATCTTGATCTCCTTTTTCGTAGTCAATCGGGCGCATGCGCCAACCCCACGCCGACATCCGAGAAATCCGTATTTGGCTGGAATTTGCCCTCGTACCGGGCGCCACCGAGCAACCGGTCCTGCACCCGGCTTGAACTGGCCCTGACTCTGCTTCCTGCCAACTCTTCCCAGTAAAGCGCCGCAACGCCCGCAACATGAGGACAGGCCATGCTGGTTCCGTTCATGGCAACCAGACCGCCGCCCGCTTTTGCGGATACTATCGAGACGCCAGGAGCCGAAATTTGTGGATTGGTATTGGAAAAGCCGGCAACATTCAGACCATCGGCATGTTTGGCAAGCGCGCCGACTGACACGATTCCGGCAGATGACGAGGGTGAACTGGCAGAAATTTCATACGCCTTCGCTGCATTCCGCTTGCTTTCATTACCGCTTGCGGCAACCACGATTGCAGACTGGCCGGAAGCCTCGTAGGCAGCATTCAACGCCATCCACTGGTCAAACAGTCTTATGTTGTCCCGGTAGGCCTGAAGGGCCGCTGAAGTCGCCGCCTTTGCGGGCATTCCCCGTCGAACCAGGCCTTCCCGGAAAGCCGGAAAATCAAACCCGAGCGACATTGAAATGACATTTGCGCCATTCTCAATGGCCCAGTTCAACGCCTGCAACAATGCATCAGTGCCGGCTTTTCCACCAATGACCTTTGCAATCAGTGCGTCTCTCACACCTGGGGCAACCCCAATACGGCAACTGTCCACATCACGCCCGAAGATGGTCGCGGCACAATGAGTGCCATGTCCGTCAGTGTCGGCGTCGACTGTTTCTGTAAAATTCTCCGTGACGATATTCAGCTTCGCGTCGTCGAAAGCCTTGTGTGACGTATCAATGCCCGTATCGAGCACCGCCACCTTTACACCTCTGCCGTCCGGCAAACAGAAGTCGGCACCGATCTCTTTGATTCCCCAGGTTACCCCGTCGCTTTTCAACTGACCCAGCGGGTCGTCCAGCAACTCGCTTTTCGACAGTTGCCTGTTGGTCAGTGGCTTCACCAGGGATAGCGACATCGATTCCGCCACGGCAACGACACTCGGGTCCCTTGTAGCTTCGCTGAAGTTCTTCTTGTCGTAATCCTCAACCAGCAATTCGGGTTCCGCAGTAGCAAGGTTTTCGCTTGTTGCTGCCTCGAAGTTGGAAACCGAAGGGCGCGGCCCCTCACTGAAGTCGAAATTCACGCCTTTTCGCGCCTTCGTGCGGACAACTGAATTGTCGCGTAGCACAATCATTTTCTGGACACTTTTGGTCATCTTGTGGAATCCAAACCTGAGAGCAGTTTCTGGCTGTGTGGATTTGCGAGATGTATACAGAGTGACTCCATAACGACGTAGCGTCAACTAATTCCCTGCAATAGTTTCAAGCTCGCCCCCATCAAAGAGACACCGGGCAAATCGGAGCGGTTGCTGCGCCCGGTGTCCCAGCCCGCCGCTATAACCATATCCCACTGGCGCAACCTTCTGTTTTGCCGAAAGTTTCAATCAACTTGGGACAGATGCCGTCAGCGAACCTTGCGTTGTCCGAATGCCGCGGTAATGGCGTCCGGTTACTGAATCTGGGGCCGGCGTATCGTTAACATTGTGTAAAGAATGCCACTGCTATCAGCCGTGAGTGCTTGGGAACTCCGTAACCTGATGAACGTAGACTGAAGCACCGGTAACCCAGTATTCATGTGACGTTTGTGAAAGCATCAGCAAACATTCAAATTTCCGATCCGCACAACGAACCAGGTGTACATTCGCTTGGTAGCTTTGGCATGGCTACATACCGCACCATTGTCGACCAGATGGAACAGGGTGTTCTGGTCTATGACAGCCAGCGCATTCTCGGGGCGAATGCGCAATTGTGCCCGCTCCTGGATTGCCCGCCGGAACTCGTAGTACCCGGCGCAGACCTCGAAAAATTCATTCAGTTTGGAGCAGATCGCGGCGATTATTCGGCAAGCGCCGGTCTGACGTTGCAATCCATGCGCATGCACATCGCCACCGGAAAAGACTACGTTGTAGAACGCCAGTTGCCGGACGGTCGCACGATCCGCATCGATTGTCGCCACCAGGGCAAGATGGGGATCGGCACCTACACCGACATAACCCAGGCGGCAAAGGAAAAAGCCGTCCTTGAAACCACCTTTGAAGCCATGGCCCAGGGCCTCCTGGTTCATGACCAGAAATCAATCGTAGCTTCCAACCTGCGGTTGCCCGAGGTCCTCGGAATCCCGTCGCATATGTTGGCCGCGGGCGAGCCATGGGAAGATATGGTTCGTTATCGGATTGAACGGGGAGATTACGAAGACGGTGAAAACCACCTGGTCCGGGCACGCGAGGCATATGCATCCCGACAGGAATTTTCCGCAGAGACACAGGTCGGATCACGTACCCTGCTTATCGAATGCCGTCACCGGCATGGTATGATGTTTGTCACCTACACCGATGTTACAGATGCGCGCACCCGCGAATTGCAACTGCAGGAAAAGGAAATGGAAGTCCGCAAGCTTGCGGAAATTGACTGCCTGACCAACCTGACCAACCGACGCGCCTTCGACGATGAACTCTCGATTAGAGTTAACGCACAACGCGAACGCAGCAAGGCCGGCATGGTGGCGCTGATCCTTCTCGATCTGGACAGATTCAAACCGGTCAACGACACCTACGGTCACGCCCTTGGTGACGCCTTGCTGCATACACTTGCTGACCGGTTCCGCGGCATCATTCGAAAACGTGATACCATGGCCAGAATCGGTGGCGATGAATTTGCCGCTATTGTTGAGGTCACCAACGAGCGCGATGCCTTGAATTTCGCAGTCCGTCTTCGCGACGCTGCAAAAGAACCGGTTGTTGTCGGGGAAACCGAACTCAAGGTTGATGCTTCGGTAGGTGTGGCCTTTCTGTCCGGCGAAACCACAGGGACTGAAGACTTTCTGATGGCCGCCGACCTGGCGCTTTATGCCGCCAAGGAACAAGGCCGGGGCGTCATCAGGGTCTACGAGCCCGCACTCGCCGAAAGAGCCCGGAAAAAATATTCTCTCGAGCAGGACCTCAGGTCGGCTTTGGATAACAACGAACTGGTTTTGTACTATCAGGTACAACGCGACCTGCGGACCAACAAGAACGTCGGTTACGAGGCACTCATGCGATGGCAGCACCCGACCAGGGGGCTTGTCCTGCCTGCTGAATTTATTCCTTTGGCCGAGGAAACCGGCCTGATCGTCGATATGGGCCGCTGGGCACTGCGCCAGGCTGCAATTGACTTCGCTAATCTGGATCACTCCACACGTGTGGCGGTCAACGTTTCACCAGTCCAGTTCGTAAAATCCGATCTGGTCTGCGACGTAACTGACGCATTACAGGTTTCAGGGCTGGAGCCACACCGGCTGGAGATCGAGATAACAGAAGATGTTCTGATCGAAGACACCAAAAACACGGTGAAGATCCTGTCGCAACTGCGTGAACTCGGAATCAACCTGTCGCTGGACGATTTTGGCTCCGGCTACTCGTCTCTGGCCTACCTCACCCAGTTTCCCTTTACCAAACTGAAGATTGACCGCTGCTTCACCGAGCGCATGCTGCTGGATGATCGCAGCCGGTCGCTTGTCACCTCAATTCTGGCATTGGCGTCTTCGCTGGGCATAAAGGTAACGGCAGAGGGTGTTGAAACGGACGGACAACTCGCCATGTTGACGGCCGGAAGCTGCGACGAAGCGCAAGGTTACCTCCTTGGCAAGCCCGAGCCGTTCAACAAAACCTTTGCCGACCGGGAAAACACGGAAGATTGAATGCTGGTCGCTACGCCTTGCCAGCGACCGTCATCATGCCGATAATACGCATACGTCAGAATATCGCCACATAAACATTTACATTTGGGCCGGAGGATGGCGATTGCAAGATTTGCAGGCACCGTGTGAGACATCCGCCGGTGCAGCGGATCGTAATCGGGTTTCCGGTCATGTATAAGAAAATTTGCGCTTCCCTGGCATCCGGACTGGTGTTGGGCGTCGTCCTCCTTTCCGGGTCTGCTGCAGCCCAGAGCCGATGGAACTTCGAAGCCAGCGACCTGGCGAAGTTCAACACTTCCGAAATTGCAACCATTCAGCGTTTGCTGCGCCGGCTTGGGCATCTCTCCGATGCCGACATGACCCGGAAGTTGGACGAGCGGACAGTTTCCGGATTGCTTGAGCATCTGAAGAAAGTCAATTTCAAGTCGAAAGTTACGAGCTACCAGGTTATCCGGTCGCTGTTCCGTACCGCCTGGGTGAAAGAAGGCTGGGGAGCCAAGAAGGTCGCCGGACAGGACCTTGTCGTTGAACCTGAAGAAGTGCGCGCCGCACAGGACGCCTTGCGCCGGCTCGGCTATGCACCCGGCCCGGCTGACGGCGTCTTCGGACCTGCCACGTTTTCCGGTGTGGAAATCTTCCAGGAAGACAATGATCTCAACGTTACCGGCCTTCTGACCCGCAATACGGAGCAGAGTATCCTGCGCCGCAACACCCTGCGTGACGAGACATCGAACGGCGTGGTGAAGATACTGAACTGGCCGGACTACATTGATCCGAATGTGCTGACGGAGTTTGAGAAAGAAACCAAGATAAAGGTCGTGCATGAAGTCTTTGAATCGTCGGATGAAACATTTGCTCTCCTGAAAGCCGGCTCCGCGAAGTACGACGTCATGGTGCAGACCGACACGAAACTGAAGCAGTTGGTGGATGAGGGAAAAGCGCTGACAAAGCTCAATCTCGAAAAATTGCCCAACAGCAAACATCTCGACAAACTAGCCCTGACCTTCACATCGGTCATGGACCCGGGCAACAAGCATTCCCTGCCCTACATGTGGGGAACCGTGGGGATAGCCGTCAATGAAACCAAACTGCGCAAAGTAAGGACGGGGCTGGACCTGGACAGCATGTCCTTGTTCATGGACCCGTCCATAGCTGCTGACGTCTCCAGGTGCGGGCTGGCATTGGTCGACGAACCAGCCGACATGCTGCCGATCCTGATCGCCTACCATGGCGGCGACGTTCTCGACATCAAGACCGAGGATCTGCAAAGGGTCGAAGAGGCCGTCTCCAAAGTTGCCGAATTTATCAACGTGGTTTCTTCTGATCGCATTATCGATGATATCGCGGAAGGAAAGTACTGCGTTGCAGTTGGGTATTCTGGCGACGTTTTTGCAGCCCGTGACACCGCTGCAGAAAACGGGACCGGCAAGATTTCCTATCATGTACCTGCGACCGGCAGCCTGCTTTGGTTTGACCGGCTTGTCATCCCCGGCAGGGCGCAGAATGTCGACGCTGCCTACAAGTTCATCAACTTCCTGATGCGCCCGAAAATAGCCGCAGCTAATACAAATTTCCTGCAGTATGCGTCGCCAAACACCGCGGCCAAGCAATTCGTGGAGGCGGAAATCAGAAACAATCCCGGCGTGTATCCACCGCCCGAAGTGATGAAGAACCTGCGTGTCGTATACTCCGGCGATTCAGTCGAGGTGACAAAAGCCTACAACCGCATCTGGTCTTTGTTCCAGCGCAGGAACTAGCCCGCACACCTCGGAGGTGCACATGATCCGGTACATCCAGTTTGGCGTTTTCACCCTGATCGTCTGCTCGATAGTGACCACCTCCGCATTGTCCGCTCAGGTTGAGATGCGTATGCGCGGCACCAGCCAGACGTTTTCCGGCAAGCTGATCAGTTTTGACGGCACCGTTTATGTACTCGAGACCGAAATTTTCGGTGAGATGAGCTTCGACGTGAGCCGGTTTGAATGCATATCGGGCGCCTGCGCACCGTCCCTGCAAGATCAATCCATCGCGGGCACATCAGCCAATGAGCAAACCCCGACCGATTTGACCCAGGACCGGCAGATCGAGCTGTTCGAAGGGTTTCGCGATTGGCGCAATTTCGAAACGTTTCTCGAATGGCGCAAGAACAACCGCAATTGACCTTCATCCGGCACACTGGAAAACCCATGTTGCCTGTGCCACTCTCGCCGGGTAGACAGAATCATCGAGGCCTGTCGGGCAGATAATGGTCTCGCAACAACATCCGGGTACCTGAATGCAGACCGACACTGTCGGCAGAGCCGATAGCTGGCAGGAAACGCTGAGCCTCTTGCTGAGTGGCCGGTCCCTGCGCATGCTGCTGCTGGGGTTTTCATCCGGCCTGCCCATCCTGCTTGTATTCTCCACCCTGTCGGTGTGGCTGATCAAGGCCGGGGTGCAGCGCGATGTCGTGACCTTTTTCAGTTGGGCCGGCATTGCCTACGGCTTCAAGTTTGTCTGGTCTCCATTGATAGACCGGATACCCCTGCCCTACCTGGCGCAGCGTCTTGGCCACCGCCGCGCATGGCTCCTGGTATCACAACTCTGCATCATGGCCGCGATCCTGTTCACTGCTGTCACCGATCCTGCGACATCGCTGGTCTGGACCGCCGTCGGCGCGGTTGCCATCGGCTTCACCAGCGCCACCCAGGACATCGTCATCGACGCCTATCGCATCGAGTCCGCCCCGCCGCGCATGCAGGCATTCCTGTCCGCCACCTATGTGGCCGGATACCGCATCGCCATGCTGACCGCCGGTGCCGGGTCATTGTGGTTCGCCGCCTGGCTGGGCGCTGAAACCTACGATGCGCAAACCTGGCAGACCGTATATCGCGTCATGGCCGGTTTCATGCTGGTCGGTGTCCTCGCTACCCTTTTGTCGCCGGAACCCGAAGTCGGTGGCGATATCGCTACCGACAAGATGGTTCAGATGAAGCTGTTTCTGGCCTTCATTGCGGGCGTGGCAGGACTGATTGCCATGTTCAACCTGTTCCCCGATACGCCCAAGGATCTCGAGCCCTTTACCAAGCTGTTCTACAACACCGCCCGCCTGTTCGTCAGCCTGGGTGCTGCCGGCGTTGTTCTCTATGGCCTCGCCAAACTGAAGATCGTTCCGGCGGCGGAAGCCCGCAAATCCTACGTCGAACCGTTCACCGACTTTGTCGAGCGGTACGGCAAGGCAGCCGTGGTGATCCTGGGCCTCGTCGGCATTTACCGGATTGCCGATATTGTCATGGGTGCGGTTGCCAACGTGTTCTATCTGGAGATGGGGTTCGACATTGCCCAGATTGCAACCTATTCGAAATTCTATGGTCTCGTTGCCACCATCGCAGGCGGTTTTCTCGGCGGCATTCTGGCGAGCCGCATCGGCGTCATGCGCGGACTGTTCATCGGTGCCCTGCTGGCTGCTGCCAGCAACCTGCTGTTTGCCTACCTGGCGACACAGGGTGCCAACGTCAATCTGCTGATCGCGGTGATCACCGCCGACAACCTGTCGGCCGGGTTCGCGGTGGCCTCGTTCGTGGCCTATCTGTCCGCCCTGACCAGCATCACCTTTACCGCCACCCAGTATGCGCTGTTCAGCTCGATCATGCTGCTGGTGCCCAAGGCGCTGGCCGGGTACTCCGGCTCGATCGTCACCGCAACCGGCTATCCCGGTTTCTTCATCTTCACCGCCCTGTTGGGGTTGCCGGTCCTTATCCTGGTCTACTGGGCCGGCAAGCTGGCCCCCATACCCGATGAATAGGACTGGCAACCTGTTCGCCGACACAGCCCGGTCACCCCATGCAAGCACGGGCGAATAAGACTTCATTCGGTTTCAAGCCTGTACTTCAGAAACTTCGCACCCTCGTACTCGACTTCCTCGACAAACCGGGCTCCAACTCGTTCCAGCGCACCCAGGTTTTTTCGCGATGGAGGCAGCAGGAAAGTCACGAAGGGAATACGTTTGTCAGCAACGGCAAATTCCAGCGCCTTCCTTAAAATACGCGTGCCCAATCCAAACGCGCCAGGCTTGAGGACCAGGCCGAAATCCCACTCGTCGCCCTCTTTCTGGAAACCGCCCCATCCAACGTAAGCGCCGTCGCACAAAATCGCCCAGTGCCCGAGTCCATCCTTCTCCCAGCGTTCCTCTTTGGTCGCCACGAACCTTGAGACAGCCGCACCGTCCCATTCAGATGTCAGCAGCGGCATATGCTCGCCGACACGGGCGTCGGACATGTGAGACGCAATTTTCTCCGGCGCAATTCCGGTCAAACGACTGAAAGTGATCTCTTGTTTCAAAGGGTGTCCCAACACGAAAATTCAAGCATCACAGTTAGTCAGGTTGCTGTGCGCCGACAACCTTGCAGTGACCTGAATTGCGCGTGTGTGAGGTGAAAAAAGCCACGGAAGCGCTCTTACGCGGCATTTTCACCCGTCATAAACCTTCACAAATTGGCCCCGACATTTCCCAGCAACCCGCATTTCACCGCCGCAGTTGCCAGTCATCTTGTTGCTCAGCGGATGGTAACTGTACGACATGCTGTCTCAACACTGACGCAAGGTGCAGTTCATCAAGAACCTAGTGTAATTGGAGAACCATCATGAAGAAATTAATCGCAATCATTCTTGCTACTGGTTTCGCTTCAACAGCAGCACTGGCGGCCGATTTTACGGCTGTAGACGCCGACCAGAACGGTTCAGTGACCATCGAAGAAGCCAAGGCTGCCATGCCTGAACTCTCGGAAGACGCCTTCAAGGCCGCCGATGGCGACCAGAACGGCGAACTGAGTGCAGACGAGTGGGCAGCCATCCAGGGCTAGTACGAGCCTGCCTCTGCACTTGAATTGGCCCCGCCGGACTTGTTCCGGCGGGGTTTTTTGCTGCTGTATACAATTTGACAGCCGGAAATCTCTGACTTGTATCAACCCTGTCTGAAACCCAAAATCCGCATGAAGCCCCAGTTGGCAACAATCCCGAACTACCTGACCTGGATTGTCCGGATGTACCCGACCAGGGCCTCTATCTTCTGTCGCGCCGCGGCATCATCTGGAGCAGACCCTCCACCCCTGGTCTGCGTGCCTCTCACCAGTCCGAACCGCTCGCTCCAGATCGGCATATCCCTCTTGACGTGTGATCCGGTATTTCTGCGGCCGTCAATCACCTCAATCAGGAAGCGTTCGGGGAAGTAAAGTCCGCTATAGCGCTCTGCAAGATTGTTGAGCGCCGGCACTTTGCCTTTCAGCGATGCGGTCAACGGTCCCCTGCCGTCCCCGGATATGCCGTGGCATGGCGAACAACTCGACAGATACAGGCTTTCAGCGTCGAAGTTCTCCTTGCCGTCTGCATTTGCGGCAGTGCCATGACGCGCGAACCATGCATCAATGTCCTGCTCACTATCGGCAGCTTTACCGGTGCTGCTGACAGTGAACCAAAACACCGCCGCACCGATTGCCAACACTGCGAATCTCCAACTCATGATTGAAGCGTAACCAGTTGGTCGGCAGGTCATGTTGACCGAGGTCAATCAACGTACATGTCGCCTGCCCGGCTGCGATTTAGTGAAGTTTTTGGTGAGCCCGCACGGGTTCGAACCGTGGACCTACTGATTAAAAGTCAGTTGCTCTACCAACTGAGCTACGGGCTCCCAAAAGCCGGCATGTGACGTTTCGAAACGCTTGAAAACCGGCAGGTATACAACCTCCTGACGGAGGTCGGTTTCAGGTCGAAACCTGAATCAGCGTTCGCGGAACGCGTGATTGAGTTGGTCCCTAAACGGTTTCAACAAATAACTCAAGGGGCTGCGACCATTGGTTTGCATATATGCTTCCGCCGGCATGCCCGCCTTGAGTTCAAGACCGTTCAATTTGGACTTTTCCTTGTCGTCCAGTTTGAGCCGGACGGTGTAAAATGGCGGCTGGCTGGGCTCCGGTTGCTTTAAGTCCGCACTCACCAGAGAGACCCGGCCCAGGATCTGCGGCGTGACCGTTGAAACCGCGTTGGGAAAGCGCATGATGGCCTCCTGACCCAGGAACACCTGGTCGATGTCCTGCGGCCGCACATTAGCCTCGACAACCAGCGGATCTTCCTCCGGCACAATCATCATCACCGCATCACCCGGCGCAATAACCCCACCAATGGTGTGCACGGCCAACTGATGCACAAAGCCATTTCTTGGCGAGCGAATTTCTATCCGCTTCAGCTTGGCTGAAACAGCAACCCGGCGTTCGTCAAACTCGGTGATCTTGGCTTCCGCCTCGCGCAGTTCGGTCAGCGTGGTGGTCAGCGCATCATCCTGCAATTGCAGGATCTGGATTTCCACTTCGCCGATCTGGCCGCGTGCACGGGCAATCTCGGCAATATGCTGGCCCGTTTCGCCGGCAAGCCGCTCCTGCTCGCGCTCCAGTCCGAGGACTCGGGTGACCTGGACCAGCCCCTTGGCGAGCAGGTCCTGCATGGCCGTTAGTTCTTTTTCAATCAGCTTTTTCTGATTTTCCTTGGCCTTCAGCTGCGCTTCGACACCGGTTATTTCCTGGTTCAGTTGTGCTACGCGTTCGCGCAACTGCTTGATCCGGCCCTTCAGGGATGCCGTTTGCGATGCAAACAGGCTTTCCTGGCCGGACAGCAGTTTGGCGATCATCGGTTCGCTTCGCCGCGCCTCAAGTGCGTCATCGAACACCAGCTTGTCCTTGCCGTCGCGCTGGGCGCGCAGGCGCGCCGCCTTGGCAATCCATTCAATGCGAATTGCATCGATGATGCCGAGCTCGGCCTTTGTATCTGTCGGATCAAGCCGGATCAGCAGGTCACCCGCCTTGACCAGGTCGCCGTCGCGCACCTTGATCTCGGCGACAATGCCACCATCACGATGCTGCACGCGCTTGGTGTTGCCGTCCACGACCATGGTACCCGGTGCGATCACCGCACCACGCAGTTCAGTGAGCACCGACCATCCGACAACACTGCCCAGAATAACCACTATGCCGGCGAAGCCCGCCAGCTGGTAGCGTCGCATTGACTTGCGTGTAGTGTCGCTCATGGCTGGTTTCCCGTGTCGGAGACAATTGAAAGCGTGCTGGCCGTCTGCAGGCCTTTAGGAGCGGCTGCAGGGGCCGCCGGACGCTTGTCGGCTTTCGGCTGGCCGTTCTGCAGCACCTTGGCAAGAACTTCGTCCTTCGGACCAAAGGCCACCTGTTTTCCGTCTTTCAGCATCAAAAGAGTGTCGATGGCGGCAAGCGCGCTGGGGCGGTGCGCCACGACGATCACGGTCGCGCCCCGCTTGCGGGCATTGGCCACGGCCTGTACCAGTGCGGCTTCACCCTCGGCATCGAGATTGGCATTCGGCTCATCCATGATCAGCAACACCGGATCGCCGTACATGGCCCGGGCAAGACCGATACGCTGCAATTGTCCGGCGGAAAGCCGGTGCCCGCCGGCGCCCACCCGCGTATTGTATCCGTCCGGCAACTTCAGCACCATCTCGTGCACAGCCGCCTGGCGTGCCGCTGCAACAATGTTTTGCGGATCGGCTTCCGGTTCAAAGCGTGAAATGTTCTCCGCCACCGTACCTTCAAACAATTCAACATCCTGCGGCAGATAGCCGAGATGCTTGCCAAGCCTTACCGGATCCCACTGGCGCACTTCCGCGCCATCAAGACGAACCTTGCCGCGCATTCTGGGCCACGCGCCGACAATGGCCCGGGCAAGCGTGGATTTGCCTGCCCCCGTCGGGCCGATGACGCCGAGGCCGGTGCCGGCTTCTATCTTGAACGACACGTTGAAAACGATCGGCTTGTCGCTGTCAGCCACAAAAGCGCTGACGCCGTCGACCTCGAGCGAGCCCTTCGGTTCCGGCAACTCCATCGGTTTTTCAGGCGCCGGTGTCTGTTTCATCAGTTCGGACAGGCGCGCCCATGCCCGGCGAAATCCGAGATAGGGCTGCCAGTGTGCGACCGCCTGTTCAACCGGTGCCAGCGCACGGGCCATGATGATCGAAGCGGCGATCATCGAACCTGCGGAAATTTCCTGTTGTACCGCCAGCAACGCACCAAGCCCAAGCATGCCGGACTGGAACATCAGCCGCAGCGTACGCGACATGGATGAAATCAGGCCACCACGATTTGACGCCGATGTCTGTGCATCGAGCGCCGTTGACTGCACGCTCTCCCAGCGGTTGCGCAGCACATCTGACATGCCCAGCACGCTGGACACCTCAGCATTGCGCAGACTTTCGTCGGACATGATCTGGGCCTGGCTGATGGCTTTCTGTGCTTCGGCGGAAGGTTCCTTCATGATCCGGTTGTTGATGACGGCCAGCACCGCCAGGATCACGACAGCAATAGCCGCCGCAATGCCCAGCCACGGATGCATCAGATAGATGACGAACAGGTAGATTGGTGCCCATGGCATATCGAAGAACGCAAATGGACCGGGACTGGACACGAACTGGCGAACCGTAAGCAAGTCCGAAATTGGTGAGTTGCGAACCTGAGGATTACCCTTGGTCGCATGAAAACCCATCATGTCGAAGGCGCGCGCGCGCAAGCCTTCGTCGAGCTGGCGCCCGACCTGCACCATCACTCGGCTGCGGATGAATTCAAGAAACCCGTATAGAATATAAAGTGTTGCCGCGAGCAGCACCAACGCCGTGAGCGTAGATATGCTGCCACTGTTCAGGACCCGGTCATACACCTGCAACATGAACAGCGGACCGGTGAGCATCAGCAGGTTGATGATGAAACTGAATATCCCGGTGGATACCAGCGCCGTTCGCCCACTCTTCAACGCAGCATATATGTTCTGCGCGTTCTGCTGTTCTTCGGTCGCCATACTATTCACCTTGCCCCCTGCGTTTCCACACGTCGGCGAACACCCCCCAGATGAAATGTATGCCGTATTACCGATAAAACGCAATCATGGTTAATATCTGGTAAGAATCCGGCAGTTGGCGCCCCGGCTATTTTCCGGTTGCCCAGAGCAAAACAAGACCGGCGGCAGCAGCAAGCATGACCCAGGTCCACATGCCGGACATGGATTTGACCTGCGGTGGAATGTTGTCGCTGGCAGTGTCCCTGGCCGTCTCGGCCATCTGACCGGCATTTGCCGCCGCCGATTTCGCCGCGGAAGTGGCCTCACTGGCAGCCTTGTTTGCAGCGTCCGCAACTGTTGACGCCGTCTCGCTCGCCGCAGCACTCGCCGCACCGGCAGCGGACGCAGCGGATTTGCGAGCCGCGCTGGCCGTCTTTGAAGCGGCAGAGACAGTCGACTTGGCCGCCGTTTTTGCAGCGGGCTTGGCCTTTGCGGCTGCTTTTGCCGCTGGTTTGGCCGCGGCCTTGCTTGCCTTGGCCGCCGGTTTTGCCGCTGCCTTCTTGGCAGCTGCCTTGGCTACGGCAGGTTTTGCAGCCTTCGCAGCAGGTTTCTTTGCGGCCGCTTTCTTCGCGGTTGGTTTCTTTGTCATGTCAGTGTCTTCTGAACCTTGGCTAACAATCTTGTTGAATTTCTTGAAAAAATCCGCCGCCATCTTCTTGGCCGTCGAATCGATGAGCCGGGAACCGATTTGGGCCAGTTTCCCTCCCACTTGTGCGTCAACATCATAAGACAGTTTGGTCGACGAGTCGCCAGTATCGCTCAGCCTTACTGTCGCACCGCCCTTGGCAAACCCGGCAACACCGCCCTTGCCCTCGCCCGAAATCACATAGCTGCGCGGCGGATTGAGCTTTGACAGTTTTACGTCCCCGATGAACGACGCTTTGACCGGTCCCACCTTGGCGGTCACCTTGGCTTCGAACTCGGTGTCGGATTTCTTTTTGACCTCCTGGCACCCCGTAATGGCCTGCTTCAGGATTTCCGGATCATTGAGCGCGTCCCATACCGCCTGGCGCGGGGCTGCAATGACTTCTTCTCCGGTCATTTTCATGTAGTAAGACTCCTGCAAAAAATGAGAATAGCTTTATGTCGCATGCCCACGGCACAAGCGTCAACAACACCTCCCATCATGCAGGCGGTTCTCCGGCATCCCATTTCGCCCTGGTGTCGGATCTGAACGTTTCAAAGCGATCCCGGTCAATTGCGTCGCGCATTCCGGCCATCAGATGTTGGTAATATGCAATGTTCGCCCACGATACGATCATCATGCCCAGTATCTCACCGGCCCGGACCAGGTGATGCAGGTAGGCGCGCGAATAATCGCGCAATGCCGGATGATCAATGGTTTCATCCAGGGGACGTTCGTCCTCGGCGAACTTCGCATTGCGCAAGTTCATCTTGCCGGTGCTGGTAAAGGCCTGCCCGTGCCTTCCTGATCTGGTCGGCATGACGCAATCGAACATGTCGACACCGCGTGCAACGCTTTCCAGCAGATCGAGCGGCGTGCCGACCCCCATCAGGTAGCGCGGCTTGTCCAGCGGCAGGTACGGTTGTGTTGCCTCGATGGTCGACAGCATGATCTCCTGGCCTTCACCCACTGCCAGGCCGCCAATCGCATAGCCGTGAAAGCCGATGTCGACCAGCCCCCTGGCCGACTGTTCACGAAGCTCTGCATCAGCTCCTCCCTGCACAATGCCGAAACATCCCCTGCCCGGCTGTTCGCCGAATGCGACGCGCGATCGTTCGGCCCAGCGCAATGACAGTTTCATGGCACGTTCTGCATCTTCAGGGGTATGAGGAAACGCCACACACTCATCCAGCTGCATGTGAATGGTGGACCCCAGCAGGCGCTGAATTTCCATGGACCGCTCCGGGCTCAGGAAGTGCTTTGATCCGTCGATGTGGGACTGGAACGTCACGCCGTCCTCGGTCAATTTGCGTAACTGGGCCAGCGACATCACCTGGAAACCACCTGAGTCGGTCAGGATCGGCCCCTTCCACCGGGACATTTTATGCAGGCCGCCGAGCCTGGCGACCCGTTCGGCACCGGGCCGCAGCATCAGGTGATAGACATTGCCCAGAATGATATCGGCGCCCGCATCGCGCACCTGGTCCATGTACAGAGCCTTTACGGTCCCGGCAGTACCAACCGGCATGAAGGCGGGTGTGCGAATGTCACCGTGCAGGGTGTGCACGGTGCCGCGGCGGGCCAGGCCATCCTGCTTGTGCAGTGTAAACGAGAATGTGTCGGTCATTGTGAGGCTGGCCATAGCAGGCTTGAGTCGCCATAGGAATAGAAACGATAGCCTTTGGCGATCGCATGGGCATAAGCAGCCTGCATGGTGTCCAGGCCGCAGAACGCGCTGACCAGCATGAACAAGGTGGAGCGCGGCAGGTGAAAATTGGTCATCAGGCCGTCCACCGCCGCAAACCTGTAGCCCGGCGTAATGAAAATATCTGTCACGCCCGACCAGCCCCGCAGGCGCCCGTCCTTGCCGGCAGCACTCTCCAGCAGGCGCAAGGCGGTGGTGCCGATGGCAATGATGCGCCCGCCCGCAGCGCGCGCGGCCGTCAGACGTTCCGCCACGTCTGTGCCCACCTCGCCCCATTCAGAATGCATTTTGTGATCACTCGTATCATCTGCCTTCACCGGCAGGAATGTCCCGGCCCCTACGTGCAACGTGACAAACTCGTGGTTGACACCTCGTTCGGCGATGCGCCGCATCAGGTCACCGGTAAAGTGCAGTGAGGCCGTGGGCGCCGCGACAGCACCGTCCCGGGCCGCAAACATGGTCTGGTAGTCATCCGCGTCACGTTCGTCGGTGGGGCGTTTCGAGGCAATATAGGGCGGCAGCGGCATGACGCCGTGAACCGCGATGGCCTTGTCCAAATCAGCGCTGTCGAGATTGAACCTCAGTTCGATTTCGCCACCGTCGTTCTTGGACTGCACACCTGCGACCAGCCCATCTGCAAACGTGATGCTGTCACCGACATTGAGCTTGCGGCCCGGTTTGGCAAACGCCAGCCAGACAGCGTCATCCGTTCTTTGATGCAGTGTGACTTCAATAACCGGTTCCGTGTCACCACGTCCGGTCCGCCGCCCTGTCAGCCTGGCGGGGATAACCCGAGTATCATTGAACACCAGGACATCCCCCGGGTTCAGGTGACCGGCAAAACCGGAAACCAGATCATCAGACAAATGCCCGTCCGGATGAACAATCAGTTGCCTGGCTGAATCACGCGGGCTCACCGGCCGCAAAGCAATCAGGTCTGGCGGCAACTCGAAATCAAATAGATCAACTTTCATCCAAATCGCCGCCAGCTACCAATCGTGAAGGCCGAAAGCCTACTCCGCGTCGGCCATGACCTGCATTTTTTCAATGCGATCAGGTCCCTGCACAGGTTCACCGCGCTTGAACTTGTCGACATTGTCCATGCCGTCAACAACTTCACCCCAGACGGTGTACTGACCGTCAAGGAAGCCGCAGTCTCCGAAGCACAGGAAGAACTGGGAATTCGCGGAATCCGGCATGCTCGAGCGCGCCATGGACGCAGTGCCGCGTTTATGCGGTTCACTGGAAAACTCGGCCTTGAGATTCGGTTTGCTGGACCCGCCGGTTCCGGTTCCGGTCGGGTCACCGCCCTGTGCCATGAAGCCGTCTATGACGCGGTGAAACGGCGTACCGTCATAAAACCCTTCACGGGCCAGTTCCTTGATGTGGGTGACATGGCCCGGTGCCAGGTCCGGTCGCAGCTTGATGACGACGCGCCCCTGGGTTGAGTCCATGATGAGTGTGTTTTCTGGATCTAGATCGGCCACAAGGCTCTCCTTCTTTGTGTCCATGAATGAAACGGAATGGGGGCTGAAAATCAGAGCTACCTGACGCTCATTTTCAGGATCTTGTCAGGATTTGCCGGCGGTTCGCCCTTGTTGATCTGGTCGATGCAGTCCATGCCCGAGGACACATTTCCAACCACTGTATATTTGCCATTCAAAAAGTCGCCGGGGGCAAACATGATGAAAAACTGCGAGTTCGCACTGTCCGGGTTGCTGGACCGGGCCATGCCGACCGTACCGCGCTTGAACTTTTCTGAAGAAAACTCGGCTGGAATGTTCGGCAAGTCCGACTTGCCGGTGCCGGTCCCGGTCGGATCACCGGTCTGTGCCATGAACCCGTCAATGACACGGTGGAACACAATGCCGTCATAAAATCCCTTGGCGGCAAGCGTCCTGATCTGCGCCACGTGCTTGGGTGCCAGATCTGCCCTGAGATCGATCACGACCGGACCGCACTTCAGGTCCATCACGATCTTGTCGGCTGCTTGTGCAGGGGTAACAGTGATCGCTATAGCAGCGCAAAATCCGGCCAATGCCGCACCAAGTTCTTTTCTCAACATAACTCTCCAGGGAATTGCAATTATTTGGTTTTCAGGGCTTCAAGAACAGCTGAATTGACTGCCTCGGGCACGAAAGTTGATATATCTCCACCCATCTTTGCGATCTGCTTGACCAGGGATGATGCGATCATCCGCGTGGCAGGGCTTGCCGCAAGAAACACCGTTTCAATATCAGGTGCAAGGCCAGCATTCATCTGCCCCATCTGCACCTCATAGTCAAAATCCGAGGCATCTCTAAGGCCTCTTACAATAATCCCGGCGCCTGCTTTGCGCGCCGCATCCACCGCCAGGCCATCAAATGTATCAATGCTTATCTCACACCCGGTGGCGTTGCTCACTGGTTCACATGCGTCGGCCAGAAGAGCCAGTCGAAGTGGTGTTTCCAGGAACGGCGCCTTGCCGTGATGAACCCCGACACCCAGCACCAGCTTGTCCATGAACCGCGCAGCACGGGCAATCACGTCCAGATGTCCGAACGTGACGGGGTCAAAGCTACCGGGATAAAAACCTGTGCGTGTCATGGGTTATGACACTTATAGCAACATGGGTTCAGTTTGAACCCATAAAGTTGTTACAATATTCTGCAGACCAACAGTATGAACCAGGCCAGAAAATCAGCTGTGAAGCCTTACACCCGAACCAATGCCAACAGGAGGATGAAACGATGGAAAATCCCTCGATAATGTCGCATGTGTCGCTCGGCACGAATGATTATGCGAAAGCGAAGTCCTTTTACACCGCCGTGCTGGCAACGATCGGCGCAAGCGTCATCATGGAGCACGCCGATGCCGCAGCCTTCGGCAAGAAGTTTCCGGAATTCTGGGTTCAGGCGCCGATTGACGGGAAGCCCGCCGTGACTGCAAACGGCGTGCATTTCGGATTTTGGGCCAACTCGAAGCAGGAAGTGCACGAGTTTTATGATACTGCACTGAAGCACGGCGCAACCGGTGACGGTGAACCTGGTCCGCGCGAAGAGTATGGCGAACCCTATTACGGGTGTTTCCTGCGCGATCTGGACGGGCACAAGATTGAGGCCGCGTTCTGGGACATGGAAATGGAAGCAAGCCTGAACAACGCCTGATCAGCACAGGGTGAGCAAGACCATCAGCGCCTTGCTCACCACGGTCCAGGCTACCGGCGCGCCAGTGCCAGCCATACGCCGCCGCCGATAAGACACAGTCCGCTGCCGACTTCCAGCGCCCTGACACGGGTGCGCGACAACCATTTGCCGGCACCGCCGGCCAGCAATGCGTAGCTGGAGTCCAGCGGCGTGGCGACAGCGATGAACGTGGCACCCAACAGCAGTGTCTGCGCCAGGGCATTGCCACCGGTTGTCAGAAACTGCGGGATCAGGGCACCAAAAAAGAACAATGCCTTGGGGTTGGACAGCACTACCAGAAAGCCCTGCCAGAAAAACGACCCGTTTGCACGTGGCACATCGGCCACCTTGCCCATGGTGCCGTCGGACCGCAGCAGCTTGACACCGAGCCACACCAGGTAGACTGCACCGATCCACCGGATGATATCGAACACCTGGGCCAGGCTTTCCACGACAAACTGCAGTCCGGTGGCCAGGATCAGCAACATGATCGCAAGGCCTGCCTGGGTTCCGGCCACATTGAGCAGCCCCGCCTTGACACCATGGCGCAGGGAATTTGCAATGATCACCGTAACCGATGGCCCCGGGACGATCACGACAGCAGTGCAGGCAAGCACGTAGGCCGCATAAAGTTCGATTGGAATTCCTAATATGGTCATTGCTACCTCTTCCGTTTGCGAAGACCCAGCAATCAACAGTTTGCAGCAGCCGTCAAGCCGGATAAACCTGAGATCATGGAAACTTTGCCTCGCAACATGACCGGCCGGCTTGCGGTGTTCTCCGACTGCGGCAAAAACCGCTATTGGCTTCGCCGCAATCTCACCGTTCAGGCAGACAGGCATGTGCTGTGGATCATGATGAACCCGAGCCGGGCCAATGAAACCAGCAATGACGCCACCACGACCATGACCACCAATATCAGCCGGCGGCACGGCTATGACGTCCACGGTGTAGTCAACCTGAGCGCGGTCATAGAGCCGGATTCCACCAGGCTGACTGCAAAGGACGGTGCCATCGATTCGCTCAATGATCAGGCAATCAGCCGTGCCCTGGGATGGATCAGACGTCAGCAGGGAGACATTGTGATTGCCTGGGGCGCCTCACGCCACCTCAAGCAGCGCGAAGCACAGCTCTTGCAGCATCTGCGCCGGCGGCACCTGCTTTGCCTGGGTCAAAACAGTGACGGTTCACCGAGGTTTCCGCGCGCCATCAGGCGTGATGCTGCACTGGCAGAGTTTATTCGCTGACTGTTCCATCATCAGGCTGGCCGTCAGGCGCGTTATCCGGTGCCGGGTCTTCACCTTCAGCTCCGTCCTCGTCGTCATCGTCACCGTTCACATCTTCCGAAATGCGGCTGACGGAAACAACACTCTCATCCTCGCCGGTCCGGAACACGGTGACACCCTGGGTTGAGCGTCCGGCAATGCGGATGTCGTTGACCGGGCAGCGGATCAACTGGCCGCCATCCGTCACCAGCATGATCTGGTCGGTTTCCTCGATCGGGAATGACGCAACCAGGTCACCATTACGTTCATTGACTGCCATCGCCGTGATACCCTTGCCGCCACGGCCGGTGACGCGATATTCATAGGCCGATGATCGCTTGCCGAAGCCGTTTTCAGACAGTGTCAGGATAAACTGTTCCGCAGCGCCCATCTGGATGTAGCGCTCCTGGTCAATGGCGGCATCTGCAACTTCCTCATCATCCGGCTCGACGCCGTCTGCGTCATCGCCTTCCATGGCGCGGCGCATCTTGACATAGGCGACCCGCTCGTCAGAGGTGGCTTCAAAGCCGCGCAGCACGGTCATTGAGATAACCTCATCACCGTCTGCCAGGTTTATGCCGCGCACACCGACCGAGTTTCGTCCCGCGAAGACCCGGACATCGGTCACCTTGAAACGGATGGACTGGCCTTTTGCGGTGGTCAGCAGCACGTCGTCGGAATCAATGCAGGTTTCGACACCGACAATGCCGTCGCCGTCGTCCAGCTTCATGGCGATCTTGCCGTTCTGGCGAACCTCGACAAAGTCAGACAGCTTGTTGCGCCGCACCGTGCCCCGCGTGGTTGCGAACATCACGTCCAGCTCGCCCCATGTGGTCTCGTCGGCAGGCAGTGGCATGATGGTGGTAATGCGCTCGCCCTCTTCCAGCGGCAGAAGGTTGACCAGTGCCTTGCCGCGCGCCTGAGGGGCGGCCAGCGGCAGGCGCCAGACCTTCATTTTGTAGGCCATGCCGCGGGACGAGAAGAACAGCACCGGCGTGTGGGTATCGGCCACGAACAGCCGGGTGACGAAATCCTCGTCCTTTGTCTGCATGCCGGCGCGGCCCTTGCCGCCCCGTCGCTGCGCCCGGTAGGTCGTCAACGGAACCCGCTTGATGTAACCCGTGTGCGACACGGTCACCACCATGTCTTCCTGGGCAATCAGATCCTCGTCATCCACTTCACCGAGATAATCGGCAATTTCGGTGCGCCGTGGCGTCGCGAATTCTTCCTTAACCGCGATCAATTCTTCCCGGACGATGGCCTGCACCCGGGCACGCGACCTGAGGATTTCCAGGTAGTCGGAAATCTCGGTGCCAAGTTTTTCAAGCTCCTCGCCGATTTCGTCCTGGCCAAGTGCGGTCAGACGCTGCAGGCGCAAGTCAAGAATGGCGCGGGCCTGCTCTTCCGACAACCGGTACATGCCGTCTTCGCTCAACTGGTGACGCGGATCGGCAATCAGCCGGATAAGCGGCGCCATATCCTTGGCGGGCCATTCGCGGCCCATCAGGCCGGCACGCGCGGAGGCCGGATCGGGTGCCGAGCGGATCAGGGCAATCACTTCATCAATATTGGCGACGGCAATGGCAAGGCCGACCAATACATGCGCCCGGTCGCGGGCCTTGTTGAGCAGGAACTTGGTGCGCCGGGTAACAACCTCTTCACGGAAGGCGACAAACGCCACCAGCATGTCCTTGAGCGTCATCACTTCAGGACGGCCGCCTGTGAGCGCCACCGAGTTGACGCCGAACGACGTCTGCAATTGCGAATATTTGTAGAGCTGGTTCAGCACCACATCACCGAATGCATCGCGCTTTATTTCAATGACCACCCGCATCCCGTGCCGGTCGGACTCATCGCGTATGTCGGAGATACCCTCGATCCGCTTGTCACGCACCAGCTCGGCGATCTTTTCGATCATCGATGACTTGTTCACCTGGTACGGGATTTCGTGAATGACAATGGCTTCACGATCCTTGCGGATTTCCTCGATGGTCGCCCGGCCACGGGTGACAACCGATCCGCGCCCCGTGGTCTGCGCCAGCCGGATGCCGGCGCGCCCGAGAATGATGCCGCCGGTCGGATAATCGGGTCCCGGGACAATCTCGTTGAGCTGTTCCATGGAGATCGCAGGGTCTTCCATGGTCGCAATTGTAGCATCGACAACTTCGCCCAGATTGTGCGGCGGGATGTTTGTGGCCATGCCGACGGCAATGCCGCCCGCCCCGTTGACCAGCAGATTCGGAAACCGCGCCGGCAGAACCGTGGGTTCCCTTTCGGTGGTGTCGTAGTTGTCCTGGAAGTTGACAGTGTCCTTGTCGATGTCTTCCAGAAGCGCATGGGCAGACTTGGCCATGCGGACTTCGGTATACCGCATGGCAGCCGGCGGATCACCATCGACAGAGCCGAAATTGCCCTGGCCGTCGATCAGGGGAAGGCGCAGCGAGAAATCCTGCGCCATACGCACCAGCGCGTCATAGATCGACTGATCGCCATGCGGGTGGTATTTACCGATTACATCCCCGACCACGCGGGCAGATTTACGATACGGCTTGTTCCAGTCATAGCCGTTTTCGTTCATCGAATGCAGAATACGCCGGTGCACCGGCTTGAGCCCGTCGCGAACATCCGGCAACGCCCGGCTGACGATCACGCTCATCGCATAATCGAGGTAGCTGCGGCGCATCTCGTCTTCGATTGTAATGCTGCTTACGCCGGTCTCGTCCATGGGTGGTGGAGGTGGCGGTGTGATCTCGTTGTCGTCGCTCAAGCGGCGGCTCCTCGTGGCGTGTCACACTTGCGCGAAGCGGTATGACAACAATGCGATTCTGTTGTCACGAACCTAGCAAATATGACGTCCGCAAGCAAATTTGCCACAATCTTTGGCGGGATTAAAAACGGCGCCGTAAGCCATTGAAAAACAGCTATAAAACGAGGCTATTTCGACAGTTCGACTGAGAACTCCTTGCCACCGGTTCCATGAACGGAATCATTGGCTCGAATCGTCACCGAAACGACACCATCCGGAACCCTCACACCGCCCAATGACCGGGTAAACGGTTGCTCGGTTTCATGCGGATGATGCAGCGTGCGAGTGCCCAGAACGGTGCCGTCAGGTGCGATGACATCCCAGCGATTTGCATAGTGGTCCCAACCTTCGTCACCATGCAGTACGGTGACATGAAATGACCACGTGCCGTCAGATGCTTTCGTGGCCGTGACGCCTACGACGTCGGCTTCCCCGGCAAGGCAAACACCTGACATCATCAACAGGGCAACCATTGCTTGTGGCAGACATTGTATCCTCATGGGCTTTCCCCTAGTTTTTACGTGCAGTTCAATTTCGAATCTTACCGGCTCGCGTCAGCCACCCGCAAATCACAATACCGGATCAGAAAAACACCATGGCGTCAGGAAGTTCCAAGACGGTTATCATTGCAGCGCTAATCGGCAACGGCGCCATTGCCTGCACCAAGTTTGCCGCCTCCGTTTACACCGGCTCGTCAGCCATGCTGTCTGAAGCCATACACTCGCTGGTCGACACCTGCAATCAGGGGTTGCTGCTGTACGGCTTGAAGAAGTCGGAACGCCCGGCCGACAAGACCCATCCGTTCGGCTATGGCCGAGAATTGTATTTCTGGGCCTTTGTGGTTGCGCTGTTGATATTTTCCGTCGGCGCCGGGGTGTCTCTCTATGAAGGCATACACAAGGTCATGCATCCCGAGGCCGTCACCTCCCCGATGGTCAACTATATCGTGCTTAGCCTGGCCATCGTGTTTGAAGGCATTGCATTTTACATCGCCGCCAAGGAGTTTAACCGGCGCCGCGGCAAGATACCGATCTGGCGCGCTGTCCGGCAGAGCAAGGACCCCGGCCTGTTTACCGTATTGTTTGAAGATGCCGCCGCAATGGCAGGCCTTGTGATCGCATTTGCGGGGCTCCTGGCGGCAGAGTACCTGGAGCTGCCCTGGATGGACGGTGCGGCGTCAATCGGTATCGGATTGCTGTTGGCCAGCGTTGCCATCTTCCTGTGTTTTGAAACCAAGGGGCTGTTGATCGGGGAAGCCGTGTCGGAGGAATTTTCCACCAGCCTGCACACCGTCATCAACGCCTCCGACGCCGTCAACCAGATCAACGAGCTGCGCACCATGCATATGGGTCCGGAAGACGTGTTGCTCGCTGTGTCGCTGGATGTCCGTGATGATATGGACACCGGCACGCTGGAAGATGCCATATACACCCTTGAGCGCAATATTCGCACCGAGCACCCGGAAGTAAAGCGACTGTTTATCGAAATCCAGTCAGGCGAGCATCACACCGAGCAGGTCTGGCTGTCCCAGCTCAAACCGACCTGATGCGGCAAGCACCGGGTCCGATGCCCGATCAGTATTTCGAGAACGTGATGCCTGCGACCCGGTAGGAATTGCCGGTGCGCGTCACTGACGAGCACCGGGTTGCGCCATTCATCCACTTCTTGAACTTGATGCAGAGCTGGTTCTTGGTCACGCGCCAGATGCCCGTATCGCGCTCGCCGTCCCACTTGGCCGACAGAGAACCGCCACGGCTCATGCGCATGGTGACCTTCGAGCCCATTATTTTCGCCTTGGCACGGCCTGGAATGAACTTCTTGATTTCCTTGGCAGACAGCATTTCGCCTGCCGATGATGTGCTCGTATTGGCAGCAAGGATCAACGCGCCGCACGCTGCAGCGATCACAAACTTCTTCATTTAACTAGGTCCCCGATTTTGTATTTTTGTTCCCTGCAGTTCTCGCAACCAGGGAACCAGTCCAGTATCAATATTGAATTCACCCTGCACACACGTCTGGGCACAAAATGTGCTCATCATGTGGCGAAGCGTGGTCGAAAATGCCGCAGCGCAGCATTATCCATGGTTACCAACGTATGAAGTCGATTATGGTTGCCCAAAGGTTAACAAAACCGGCGTAAATCGATAGTTTCGTGTACCGACGGACTTCGGTGCCGCCACCCAGGTGAATCGTTGAGGCCTAGAACGGAACCTCGTCATCCATGTCGTCACGGGCAAATGAGGGAGCGTCGCCACCCTTCTGAGAACTGCCACCGCCTTGCGGACGCTGCATCGGGCTTGAGCGGCCGAAGTCAGCCCCGCTGTCCTGATTGTAGCCGCCGCTGTCGCCGGCACCGCCCTGCCTGCCATCGAGCATGACAAGGGTCGAATTGAAATTCTGCAGCACGACCTCGGTGGAGTACCGGTCATTGCCGTCCCGGTCCTGCCATTTGCGAGTCTGAAGCTGACCTTCCAGATAAACCTTGGAGCCCTTTTTCAGATACTGCTCCACGACCTTGCATAGCCCTTCGGAGAAAATCACCACCGTATGCCATTCGGTTTTCTCGCGCCGCTCACCGGAATTGCGGTCGCGCCAGCTCTCCGACGTCGCAATCCGCAGGTTGGCGATCGGACGCCCGTCCTGGGTGTGACGGATTTCGGGATCGGCACCGAGATTGCCAATCAGGATCACCTTGTTAATCGAACCCGCCATTTTGCTCACTCCTCATACGTGTTTGTCGCCAGACACTAGACTTTTCGCCCATGCCCTGCCAGCGTGCTGCCTATATTGTCCACAGCCGCCGGATAATTTTGTTCATTTTTTGTTCTACAGCGTTTCAAGTCGACAATCAAGTAAGTGGAGACTATGCCCATGCCCGTAAAAATCAACACAACCGAGGCCCCCGCCCCGTTTTCAAGATATTCGCAGGCCATGCGGGTCAGTGCCGGCAGAGACCTGGTGTTTGTATCGGGCCAGGTCGGCGTCGATCTGAAGGGCAAGCTTGCCGACAGCGAAAAGGGCCAGCACGAACAGTGCTGGCGCAACGTGCTTGCCATACTGGCCGACCAGGGCCTCGGCGCGAAAGACATTATCGAAATGACGGTTTACATCACCACCCAGGACGGCGTGCCGATATACCGAGAAGTACGCGATGAAATGCTCGGCGGCCATGAAGCCGCCTCAACCTTGCTGATCATCTCCGGATTGGCAAATCCGGACTGGCTGGTTGAGATCGCCGTTACAGCCGAGGCGCCCTCTTTTGTCGTTGAGCCGGAGGACTGAGAGTTTGCGGAAGTGCATGATCATCGCAACAAATAACCGCTGGTTATACGTCTATCCGAAATAAAATAGAAAAGTAATTGTAACCAGATCGACGATGCGGGTTCAATAAAGTGGCGGGAAGCCCGCCTGTCACAGGCATCAGTTGATGTCACTGGGCAGGCTTTCCGTTCCTGGCATCTCGGGATACTCCTGGCAATTGATTGGGATACACTTATGAGAAACTTCACCACCCCCCTACTAACTCTCCTCGTAATGTTGGCTGGCGGCACCGCCGTTGCGCAAGAGAAAGTCTATAAAGTGGCACTGGATGGAACCTTCGCTCCCCATGCCATGCCGAAGCTCGACGGTGGCGTCGAAGGCTTTAACGTGGATCTGGCCGACGCGCTGGCAACCGAACTTGGCGCCAAACTGGATGTGACCGCCGCCCAGTGGTCCGGTTTGCTCCCGGGCATGCAGGCCGGCACCTACGATTTCCTCGTGGCACCGACAACCGTTACCGAGGAGCGCACCAAGAACATGCTGTTCAGTGAAGGCTACCTGAATACCGACTTCCAGTTCGCGGTTAAGGCGGACGCTCCCGACATCAGTTCACTCGAAGGTTTCAAAGGCAAGACCATCGCCGTCAACAAGGGATCAGCCTATGACAGGTGGGCGCGCGACCTTGAAGGCAAGATCGGCTGGACCGTTGAATCCTATGGCACCAATGCCGATGCCGTTCAGGCGGTCGTTTCAGGTCGAGCATTCGCCAATGTTGCCGGCAACACGGTGACAGCTTGGGCAGTCAAGAAAACCACCGGACTGAAACTGTCCTACCTGCATTCGACAGGCAAGGTGTTCGCTATCCCCTTCCGCAAGGGTGATGAAGCCTTACGCCAGACCATCGAGAACGCACTCGAATGCCTGAAATCCAAAGGCACGATTGCCAAACTTCATGAGAAGTGGTTCGGTTACGCACCTGCCGCCGGCGCTGCGGCGGTAACGACTTATCCCGGCTACGGCGTACCCGATCTTGCCGGTTATGATGCAACTGCACATCAGCCGAATTGCAAATAGAACCGCTACCTGATGGCCGGCAGGCGTGCGCCGACAGCGCGCCTGCCGCTTTTCAACACCATACTCAAATTTGGCGGCAAACGAAGTGACGAAACCGATCCTCAGTGTTCGCAACCTGCACATGTCCTATGACAAGCTTGAAGTGCTTCGCGGTATCGATGTCGATGTTCTTCCAAGCGAGCTGGTCTTTGTAATTGGACCGTCCGGATCCGGGAAAAGCACACTTCTGCGATGTTGCAACCGTCTTGAAGAACCGGACTCCGGAGACATCATCGTTGACGGCACTTCCATTACAGCCAGGGGCGCCGATCTCAACGCCATCAGGCGGCGAATTGGCATGGTGTTCCAGTCCTTCAACCTGTACCCGCATCTGTCCGCGGGCGGCAATGTCATGCTCGCCCTGCGCAAGGTACTGGGAAAATCCAGGGCCGAGGCGCGCCAGATTGCTGAGGCCGCACTAGAGCGTGTCGGCCTCGCCGACAAGATAGACAGTTTTCCAAATCAGCTATCAGGCGGCCAGCAGCAACGCGCCGCAATAGCACGGGCGTTGGCGCTTGAACCCAAGATCATGCTGTTTGACGAGCCGACCAGCGCCCTCGATCCGGAACTGGTCGGAGATGTCCTCAACGTGATGTCCGAACTCAAGGAAGCTGGCATGACCATGGTCGTTGTCAGCCACGAAATGCGGTTCGCCAAGGCGGCTGCGGACAGGGTCATCTTCATGGATGGTGGCGTCATAGTCGAAGAAGGCGAGCCAGCCGCGCTGTTTGCCAATCCGCAACATCAGCGGACCCGCGACTTCGTCAGGCAAGTTGAGCACTAGAGTGAGGTGAGGCTAAATTGGAAGATTTGATGGCGGAAAATCGGTTCACTCGGCTAGGCGCGGCGCGCAGCGCGATGTGGTGCATCGGGCAAGCGGCGCAACGACGCCGATGGACCAATTTTCCCCACCCAGAAGGGAATCATGATGTTGATAGATTTGATGAAAAGGCCGGGCGATTTTGCTCTCTGGCGTCGTTGTCTTGCACTTGTGGTGAGGCAACACCACCGCGCGCAATCCGCCTAGCCAGCGACCAAAATCGCCGTGGTCAAATGATCCAATTTAGCCTCACCTCGCTCTAGGCACATTGACAATGACCCGGTACGAACGCTTCCTCGACACATTCTTCAACCCTGAGGTCATGGCGAAGTATTTTCCACACATCGTGGAGGGTCTGCTGGTCACCTGCCAGATCGCCATACTGGTTGTTGTCAGCGGCATCCTGCTCGGCCTGGCCCTCGCGTTGCTGCGCTCCTACCGCTGGACACCGGTGAATCTCGTCATCATTTTCTTTGTCGATATGTTCCGGGCATTGCCACCGCTGGTTTTGATCCTGATCCTTTACTTCGGCCTGCCCAATGTCGGCTTGACGATGTCGGGCTATGTCGTGCTGTGGCTGGTCCTGACCTGTGTTCTGGCGGCATTTTCGGAGGAAATCTTCTGGGCCGGCATTCTGTCAGTCGACAAGGGACAGTGGATGGCATCCCGCTCGACGGGCATGAGCTATACCCAGACATTGCTCAACGTGGTGCTGCCCCAGGCCATTCGCCTGACCATTCCGCCGCTGACCAACAGAACCATCGCCATTACCAAAAACACCGCGCTTGGCATGGTCATAGGGGTCGATGAACTGCTCAATGAGGCCACCACAGCCCAGGCGTTCTCTGGCAATGCAACCCCCCTGATGATGGGGGCGATCGCCTATCTGATGCTGTTTGTGCCGGTGGTATATCTGGGCCGCTACATCGAGCACCGGTTTGCCTGGAGAAAAGCCTGATGGATGCTCTCCTGCAACAATTCTTCAATTTCGACATCATGATGCAGGCATCGCCCATCATCCTGCGCGGTTTCGGCATGACGTTGCTGTTGTGTCTGGTGGTTATCCCGATGGGATTGCTTGGTGGTCTGGCCGTCGCACTTGCCAGCCTGTCCCCGATCCGCGCCGTGCGCTGGACGACCATCGTCTTCGTTGATTTGTTCCGCGCGATCCCGCCATTGGCCCTGTTGATTTTCGTATCTGCGGGCCTGCCGTTTGCCGATATCAGGATCAGTCCGTTTATGGCGGTCTGCATATCATTCCTGTTGAACAACTCGGCTTACTATGGAGAGATTTACCGGTCCGGCATTGAGAGCATCGGCACCGGGCAGACAGATGCTTCGCGTTCTACAGGCCTGAGTGCCACCCAGACGATGGCGTATGTGATCCTGCCGCAGGCGGTACGAAACGTCCTGCCCGACCTGGTCAGCAATACCGTCGAAGTGGTCAAGCTTACTTCCCTTGCCAGTGTCGTCGCATTCGCGGAGTTGCTGTATGCCGCCGACATGGCGCGATCGGTCACCTACAACGCCTCACCGATCACCTTTGCCGCAGTGCTTTACCTGATTGTGCTGTGGCCCGTCGTGCGGTTGCTGAGCCGCCTTGAACACAAGATGCAAAACTAGACAGCCGGAGGAACAATCAATGCGCGAAGTCGTGACTGCCTCGCTTCAAATGGGCGCCATTCAAAAGGCCGAAAGCCGTGGCGATGTCATTGCCAGGATGATTGCGCTGCTCGATGAAGCCAGACGCGCTGGAGCGACGCTTGCCGTGTTTCCGGAACTTGCCTTCACCACCTTCTTTCCGCGCTGGTACATGGAAGATCAGGCGGACGTCGACACTTGGTTCGAGCAGGAAGTACCCGGCCCTGACACCGCCCCACTTTTCGCACGCGCACGCGAGCACGGCATCGGCATGTATGTAGGCTATGCTGAGCTCACACCGCAGGGACACCACTTCAACACGTCCATCCTGACTTCTCCCGGCGGCGAGATCATAGGCAAGTATCGCAAGGTCCACCTGCCGGGCCATGACGAGTACGACACCGAGCGCGCGTTCCAGCATCTCGAGAAGCGCTATTTTGAACCCGGTGATCTGGGTTTCCCTGTCTGGCATTCCCAGGGCGGCATCATGGGCATGTGTATCTGCAACGACCGGCGCTGGCCGGAAGTCTACCGTGTCATGGGCTTGCAGGGCGTCGAAATGGTCATGCTTGGCTTCAACACGCCGTCGGTGAACTCACAACGTTCTGGCGAAGGGCTGGAAGACAGGCTGTTTCACCACCGCCTTTCGGTTCAATCCGGTGCCTATCAGAACTCAACCTGGGTGGTGGCAACGGCAAAGGCCGGCATCGAGGACGGTCATCCGCTGACCGCGGGCAGCGTGATCGTTGATCCCAATGGCAAGATCATGGCTGAAACCGGCACCGAAGACGATGAGATGATCGTGCATGCCTGTGACCTGGATGCCTGCAATTTCGGCAAGCAGACCATCTTTGACTTTGCCCGTCACCGCCGAATTGAGCATTACGGCCTGATCACGTCGCAAACCGGCGTCAAGATCCCGGCGACCTGAGAACATGCTGATTGATTTCGAAAAAATAACGCCGCATGAGAGATACAAACTCCTGACCGCGGCCGTGGTTCCCCGTCCGATAGCGCTGGTTTCGACACTGGCCCGGGATGGAACTGTCAATGCGGCACCGTTCAGTTTTTTCAATGTGTTCTCGGAAGATCCCGCGTTGGCGGTACTCGGTCTGCAGCATGCGCCGGACGGCTCGGTCAAGGACACCACCAGGCATATTCTGGACAACGGAGAGTTCGTCATAAATCTGGTTGATCGTCACCTTGCAGAAGCCATGGCGGTCTGTGCGGCAAGGCTTCCGGCCGATGTCAGCGAAATCACGGCAGCCGGTCTATCCACGGCCGCCTCACAGGCTATAAGCACCCCGCGCATTGCAGAAGCACCGGTCAGTCTTGAATGCCGTACATGGGAAATCCGGCAGATCACGCCGACACGCCATCTGGCCGTTGGAGAGATTGTCGCCATGAGCGTGCGCGACGGTCTGGTGGACCCGGAAACCCACTATTTCAACATGTCCGCCTATGAACCGGTCGGACGTCTGGTCGCCAACAGTTATTGCCACACAGGCGATCGATTTGAACTCACGGTACCGACCTGGCCGAAAGATTTTTCCGGACCTGCAACGGACCGGCAACAAACTTCAAACCATGCATCACCGACAGGAAAACCATGACGAAAAGGCTCAACGAAGATGCCCGCGGCGTCTACATCATCTCTGCCACGCCGTTCACCGAGACCGGCGAACTCGATCTTGCGAGTGCCGACAGCCTGGTGGAGTTCTATCTCGAAAAGGGCGTGACCGGCATGACCATACTGGGCATGATGGGCGAGGCCCCGAAACTGGCGCCTGATGAATCCGTCACTTTCCTTGAACACATGCTGAACCGGGTTGCCGGCCGGGTACCGCTCATCGTCGGCGTGTCCAGTCCGGGGCTCGACAACATGGCACGCCTGTGCCACGCGGCAATGGACGCCGGTGCCGGCGGCGTAATGATTGCGCCGGCAGGCGGGCTGACAACCGAGGACAAGCTGTACAGCTATTTCGTCCAGGTGTTTGAAAAACTGGGGCCGGACATTCCGGTTTGCTACCAGGACTTTCCCATGACCACCGGCGTCAACATCTCGACCCAGCTCTTCAACAGACTGGTTGCCGATTTTCCTCAACTCGTCATGCTCAAGCATGAAGACTGGCCGGGCCTCAACAAACTGACCACGGTACGCAGGCTGGAATCCGAAACCGGCACCCGCAGGGTGTCAATTCTGACCGGCAATGGCGGGTTGTTCCTGCCGATGGAACTCGAACGTGGCGCCGACGGTGCCATGACCGGCTTTGCCTATCCTGAAATGCTGGTCAAGGTGGTTGACCTCTACAGCGCCGGCGACAAGCAAAGGGCCAATGACATCTTCGATGCCTATCTGCCGCTGGTGCGTCATGAGCAGCAGCTTGGTGCCGGCCTGGCGATCCGCAAGGAAATCCTGCGCCGGCGCGGTGCAATCGCCTGCGCTGCAACCCGCGCGCCCGGCCCGAGGTTAACACCGGCCGACCATGATGATGTAAGCTTTCTGAGCGCACGGCTGGAACGGCGGATGGAGGAACTCGGCAATGAATTTTGAGCTGAACGGCAAGCGCGCCCTGGTATTGGCTTCCAGCCCAGGCCCGGCAATAAGGAAATGAGACAGCAATGACAGATTACGACATGATAATCCGCGGCGGCAAAATCGCTACCGCATCGGATGTTTTCGAAGCAGATGTCGGCATCAAGGACGGTGTGATAACCGCCCTGGCGCAAAACCTTGAAGGGGCTGCGGAGATAATTGATGCAACCGGCAAACTGGTGCTTCCAGGCGGTGTGGAGTCCCATTGCCACATCGCGCAGGAATCCGCCACCGGTGCCATGACATCAGACGATTATTATTCAGGCAGCGTTTCAGCCGCATTCGGCGGCAACACCACCATCATACCGTTTGCGGCCCAGCACCGGGGACAATCGGTCCGCGATGTCATGCGCATTTACGATGATCGCGCCGCCCCGAACTCGGTACTCGATTATTCATACCATCTGATCATTTCCGACCCCACAGAGAAGGTGATCAGGGATGAACTGCCCGAAGCGTTTGCCGCCGGCATCACTTCGTTCAAGGTGTTCATGACCTATGACAAGCTGATTGTCAGCGACGAGCAGATGCTCGACATCCTGGTTACCGCCCGCGAACACGGTGCGCTGACCATGGTGCATGCTGAAAACAATGCCATGATCAAGTGGATGGTCGGTCGGCTTGTTGAAAAAGGCCACACCCAGGCACGCTACCATGCCGTCAGCCACCCCGAAGCTGCGGAGGTCGAAGCCATCAATCGCGGCATCAGCCTGGCCTCCTTTGTCGATGCTCCACTGCTGATTGTGCATGTATCCACGGATGCCGGTGCAAGACGGGTCGCCCAGGCCCGCCTGGACGGGCAAAAGATTTTCGGCGAAACCTGTCCGCAGTACCTGTTTCTCGAAGCGGATGACCTTGACCGGCCAGATCCGGAAGGAACCAAGTTCTGCTGTTCACCACCATTGCGCAACACAGCGACGCAGAAGGCGCTGTGGCGGCACCTGCAGGCCGGAACCTTCCACCTGTATTCGTCAGACCATGCACCCTACCGGTTTGATGAGACCGGCAAACTGTCTTCCGGGCCGAACCCGCCATTCAACAAGGTGGCCAATGGCATGCCGGGTATAGAAATGCGTGCGCCGCTGCTGTTCTCCGAAGGCGTGCTCAAGGGCCGGATTTCTCTCAGCACATTTGTCGCACTGACGTCCACCAATGCCGCCCGGTTGTTCGGCATCCACCCGAAAAAAGGCACCATCGCGATTGGCAGCGACGCTGACATCGCCATCTGGGATCCGAATGAGACCCGCACCGTGACTGCGCAGTCAATGCATGACAACATGGATTACACGCCGTTCGAAGGATGGCAGGTGACCGGTTGGCCGGTGACGGTTTTAAGCAGAGGACGTTATGTGGTGGATGCCGGAGACCTGAAAGCCAAACCCGGACAAGGGCAGTTTCTCAAGCGCGCACCGTTTGACGCCACCGGATACACCACCGAACTTGCCGGCGAACTGAATCCCGCCAGCAATTTCGGCGCAAAGATACTTTAGGAACACCCATGACTGCAGCCGGACGCATTCTCGTCATCAATCCCAATTCCAACGATGAAGTCACAACGGGATTTTCCGAAGTACTTGATGCTCTGCGCCTTCAGGACGGCCCTGAAATTGAATGCGTCACACTGGCAGAGGGTCCTTTTGGCATTGAAACGCAGGCGGATGTCGAAAGCGTCACACTTCCGCTTCGCCAGATAGTGGTAGATCGCACCGACGCCGATGCATTCGTCATCGCGTGTTATTCCGATCCCGGCATCACAGTATGCCGCGAGGCAACCGGCAAACCTGTGTTCGGCATTCAGGAAAGCGGTGTTCTGGCAGCCCTGTCACGCGGAGAACGGTTTGGTGTCATCGCGCTGGGACAGCAATCCATCAAGCGGCATCTGCGCTATATTCGCCAACTCGGCCTGGAAACCCGTCTGGCTGCAGAACGTCCCCTGCATTTGAGCGTGGCGGCAGCTGAAGAAGCAGACGCCTATCCAAGGGTACTGGAGGTGGCCCGCGAGCTGGTTGAAAATGATGGTGCCGATGTGCTGTTGCTGGGATGTGCCGGCATGACCAGGCATCGCCTGCCGCTTGAACGGGATCTCTCTGTCCCGGTGATCGATCCGGTGCAAATGGCAGTGGCACAGGCCCTGACGGCGGTTCTTCTGAATGTTGCTTCCAGTTGAAAATTCACCGCAAAAACGACCTGAACCTGCGCCTTCTCGAAGTCTTTGAAGCGGTCATGCGCTGTCACACGACAATTGATGCCGCCGAGGAGCTCGGCATATCCCAACCCGCCGTCTCAACTGCAATCAAGAAGTTTGAAAAGCAGGTCGGGTTTACCCTGTTTGATCGCACCGGGCGGCTGATGAAACCGACCGAGGAGGCGCGCCTGCTGCTGAATGAAGTGGAACCGGTGTTTGCCCTGTTGCGAAACATTGAAGGCGAAATTCGTGATCTCAAATCCACGAAATCCGGACGCCTGCGGGTGGCAGCAACGCCGCCGCTCGGACATTCGGCCTTGCCCGAGGTCCTGAAGGATTTCCTCGAGGAGCGCCCCGGGGTCACCGTCCGCTATGATATCAGGCGGCTGGAGACAGTGCTGGAGTCCGTGGAAACCGGCGCAGTCGAGATCGGCTTTGTGCTGGGTCTGGAACACCATCGTGACCTGGAAGTAATTCAGCTGGGTCAGAGCGAGCTGGTCTGTGTGATGCCGGTCGGGCATCCGCTTAGCGCAAATGATTTCATCACCCCGGCAGACATTGGCAAACACAAATTCATCGGCCTGGAATCGAATATCGGCGTCACCATTCGCAGGGCTTTTCATGAGGCAGGTGTGGTTCATGCACCGCGCGCTGAAGTCCGCTACTGCCACACCGCCTGCGTGCTGGCCAATGCCGGCATTGGCGTTGGCATTGTGGACCCCTACTCCGCCCACTTCGCATCATCCCTGAACGTCGAGCTGCGGCCGTTCGTTCCGAAAACAGCGATAACCGCAGCAGCCGTCATACGTTCCAATGCCAACCGCTCACGCGTCGCAATGGAGTTCATCGAGGCGGTCAAGGACTGCCTCAAGGAAGCTGAAACAAAAAAGGCACCCGCATCCTGATCAACCAGGAAAACGGGTGCCTTGAATGCGGGTCGTTATGTTAGCGCATGGACGCCAGGTAAGCTGCAGTGCGGCAGCCTTCGGCGCCGGCTTTCGCAGATGCAGCATTGCCACGGGATGCTTCGCCACCGAACAGAGCAGCGCCGTAAACGTTTGCGTATGCTTCAAAAATCCAGCTCATAACCTGTCTCCTTGTTTGGTTGGCCGTGTTTGATGAACTATATATGCGCTCGAACATGCTGCACCGCAAACGGCAATTTCTGACCTGACATGTAAGAAAATATCACATATGATGTGTGAGTAATTGTAACACTAAATTCATAAAGTCCTGCCATGCGCCGTCGCCTCCCCCTGTTGAATCAACTTCGCGCCTTTGAAGCCGCCGCCCGTGCGCAAAGCTTCACAAAGGCGGCAGATGAGCTTTTCGTCACCCATGCGGCGATCTCGCGCCATGTGCGTGAACTGGAGGAGTGGCTCGGTACGCCATTGTTTGTGCGCACCGGCAGAGGTGTTGTGCTCACCGACGCCGGCAAGCGCTACGCCGCCCGCCTCACCCCGATCTTCGATGCCATTGCCGAAGCCACCAGGGATGCCATGATCGAGGGCAACAGTTCGCACCTGACGGTGGCGCCTGACGGCGCGTTCGCGTCACGCTGGCTGGTACCGCGGCTGGGCAAGTTCAACGCCGCCCATCCGGACATCGAGCTGGACGTCAGCCCCGGCGAGTATATTTCGGACTTCTATTCCGGCGAGGACGATATTGCGGTTCGCTATGGTGCCGGCAACTGGCCGGAAGTCGAAGCCGAGCTCTTGTGCAAGGCCCGGATGTTTCCGGTGTGCGCGCCTGGCCTGATTGCGGACAATCCGCCCCAAAAACCCGACGACCTGAAAGACTTCACCCTGCTGCATGAAAACTCCCGGCAATGGTGGGCGGACTGGTTGCGCGCAGCCGGCAGCAAGAACGCAGACCTCGCCTGGGCCGGTCCGCTGTTTCAGAACTACCTGGCCATACAGGCAGCGGAGGCCGGACAGGGTTTTGCCCTGGCGGACCAGATCATGGCGACCGACGCCTTGCTGTCGGGACGGCTGGTACGTCCGTTCGATATTGAGACCAGCGAAGATGAAGGTTATTGGGTAGTGTGGGGCAAGGGCCTTAAACTCAATGCGACCGGCCTGGCATTCAGGCAATGGCTGATTGACGAGATGCGCAAGACCAATGCTGCCTATGACAAGTTGAAAGCCTGACCGATAATGACCACGCCGAAATACGATTGTACCAAATGCCCGGGCTATTGCTGTTCCTATCCGGTGATCAACGTGAGCAAGCGCGATGCCGAACGCATTGCGAAGCATTTCGGCATCACGCTGGAACAGGCCGAAGAACGTTACCTTCACTCAGATCACGGCTACAAGCGCCTGCTGAACCGCAAGGACGATGAACACTTTGCCCGCATATGCCAGTTTTTTGACGCCGATCAACGCAATTGTTCGATCTATCCGGCAAGACCCTCCACCTGCCGGACGTTTCCCGGCGAAAGCTGCGGCTACTGGGATTTTCTGAAATTCGAACGCGCCGGACAGAAGGATGACGACTATGTGTCGACGACCTGGCATTATGAAGACTAAGTCTTTCGGGTTTACAGAACCGCACGACGGGCACCCATGATCCTCACCCTTGCAATTTCGGGTTACCGCTCGATCCGCGACCTGGTGCTGCCCCTGGAACAGCTGACGCTGATTACCGGCGCAAACGGCAGCGGCAAGTCCAGCCTGTACCGGTCAATCCGGCTGCTGGCCGACGTCGCGCAGGGCGGCGTCATCGGTGCGCTGGCGCGCGAGGGCGGCTTGCAGTCGACGTTGTGGGCGGGGCCTGAAATAGTTTCGAGGGCCATGAAGAAAGGACAGGTGCCTGTCCAGGGCACTGTGCGGCGTGACAGGGTCAGTCTCAAGCTGGGGTTCGCCGATGAAGACTATGGCTATGCCATCGATCTGGGCCTGCCGCAGCAGGATGGCACCTCAAGGTTCAACGCAGATCCGGAGATCAAATCCGAAGCCCTGTGGGTCGGCGAGCACTTGCGCCGCTCCAATGAAATAGCCGGTCGCCGGGGGCCCGGCGTGAAGGTCTTGTCAGAAAAAGGCGCCCGCACCCCTGTCATTTCCAACCTCGCCAGTTTTGACTCAATGATGACCCATGCCGCTGATCCGAAGAGCGCACCTGAACTGCTGGCCATCCGGGAGCGCATGCGACAGTGGCGGTTCTACGATCACCTGCGAACCGACCAGGACGCGCCATCTCGCCGCGCTCAACTGGGCACCCGCACGCCGACGCTCGCCTCAACCGGCGCAGATGTCGCGGCCGCCTTCCAGACTATCCGCGAGATCGGCAACCCCGATGCTCTCGATGATGCTATTGAGGATGCGTTTCCCGGCAGCTCCGTTGAGCTGGCTGTAACAGACGGCATGTTCGAACTGCTGATGCATCAAAAGGGCCTGCTCAGGCCACTGCGCACTGCGGAACTGTCTGACGGCACACTGCGCTACCTGCTGCTGACGGTGGCACTTCTGACCCCCCGCCCGGCCCCGCTTCTGGTCCTGAACGAGCCTGAGACCAGCCTGCACCCGAGCCTGCTCGACCCGCTCGCCAGGTTGATCTCAAAGGCTGCCGAAACATCCCAGGTGATCGTGGTCTCACACGCCGGCCTGCTGGTCGAAGCCCTCAACCGTCAGGCAGGCATCGCCAGCTACGAGTTGAAGAAAGAGCTCGGCGAAACCGTCGTTGACGGTATTGAAAAACCTCAATGGAACTGGCCCGCGAGATAGCGGGGCATCACAAGCCCCCGCTCTCACCCCATCGCGGCCAGGCGGGCGATTGCCTCTTTGACCTGGCCAGCCTTCACATCCAGCTCTTCGCGGCGTCCCTTGGTTTCCTCGATCACTTCAGGCGGGGCCTTGGCGACGAAGCCGGCATTGTTCAGGCGACCGTCGATCGACGCGATGTCCTTGGCGGTTTTCTCCAACTCTTTTTCAAGCCGGGATTTTTCCGCGCTGAAGTCGATGACACCGGCCAGCGGCAGGGCAACAACGGCTTCATCCAGGACGATCTGGGCGGAGCTTTCCGGAACATCGTCGGCAAATGTCAGGCTGTCGAGACGGGCAAGCCTCGATATCTCGGCCATCCATGCAGTGGCGCGGGTTTTTGACAGATCACCCGGATGCGCCAGTACGCATGGCACTTTCGCACCGGCAGGCACATTCATCTCCGAGCGCACCGAGCGGATTTCGGTAATCAGGCGGACCACCCAGTCAATCTCGTCTGATGCATCGGGTGCCTGCAAACCCTCATAGTCCGGCCAGGACGCCTGCACCAGCATGCTGTCACGTGCCGTTTCACCGGCGGTCTGCTGCCACAGCTCTTCAGTGATGAACGGCATGAACGGATGCAGCAGCAGCAATATCTGGTCCAGTGCCCAGGCAGTTGCCGCACGGGTTTCGGCCTTGGCCGCTTCGTCCTCGCCGTTCAGGACCGACTTGGACAGTTCCACATACCAGTCGCAGAAGGTGTGCCAGATGAAACTGTAAAGCGCACCGGCTGCCTCATTGTAGCGATGTTCGGCAATACCGGCGGTTACTGCATCTCTTGTCTGTGCCGCTTCACCCGCAATCCAGCGGTTGAGCGTGACCTTGCACTGCGCCGGATCAAACCCGTCCACGCGAACACACTCATTCATTTCCGCAAAGCGCGCGGCATTCCAAAGCTTGGTGCCAAAGTTGCGATAGCCTTCAACCCGTTGTGTCGACAGCTTGATGTCGCGCCCCTGTGCAGCCATGGCGGCCAACGTAAAGCGCAGCGCATCGGCCCCGTACTCGTCGATCAGCTCCAGAGGATCGATGACATTGCCCTTCGACTTCGACATCTTCTGGCCCTTCTCATCGCGCACCAGCGCGTGAATATAGACCGTATCGAACGGCACCTGCGGTGATCCGTCGGGCTTTTCCATGAAATGCAGCCCCATCATCATCATCCGGGCTACCCAGAAAAAGATGATGTCGAAACCGGTAACCAGCGTGCTTGTCGGATAGTACCGCTGCAACTCATGCGTATTGTCCGGCCAGCCCAGTGTCGAGAACGGCCACAGAGCGGACGAGAACCAGGTATCCAGCACGTCCTCATCGCGGTCCAGCTTGACCCGGTGGCCGTAATGGGACTCCGCCTGCTCTTCGGCCAGCGCTTCGTTTTCGGCAACGAATACTGTGCCGTCTTCGCCGTACCAGGCCGGGATCTGGTGGCCCCACCACAACTGGCGGGAAATACACCACGGCTGAATGTTGCGCATCCATTCGAAATAGGTCTTGTCCCATTGTTTCGGCACAAACACCGTATCGCCCTGCTCCACCGCCGCAATGGCAGGCTTGGCCAGTGTTTCTGCATCCACATACCACTGGTCGGTCAGGAACGGTTCGATCGGCACGCCGCCCCGGTCACCGTGCGGCACCATGTGGGTGTGCGGCTCGACCTTCTCCAGAAGACCGCGCGCCTCAAACATGTCGACAACCTGCTTGCGCACGTCAAACCGATCCCTGCCATGCAGTGCGGCAATGGTGGCTTTGAGTTCGTCAGTTTCCGGCACACCGGCGAGGAAGTCCTCATTGCCGTCCAGAACGATGGTCGCCGCCACATCCATGACATTGATCTTGGCCAGGTCATTGCGCTTGCCGACTTCAAAATCGTTGAAGTCGTGTGCCGGTGTAATTTTTACTGCGCCGGAGCCAGCTTCCGGATCGGCGTATTCGTCCGCCACGATGGGGATCAGTCGTCCGACCAGCGGCAGCACGACATTCTTGCCGATCAGGTCCCTGTAGCGTTCATCATCCGGGTGAACCGCGACGCCGCTGTCTCCCAGCATGGTTTCGGGCCGCGTGGTGGCGACGGTGATGAAGCGATCTGTCTCACCTTCGATCGGATACTTGAAGTGCCACAGATTGCCGTTCATCTCGACCTGCTGCACTTCCAGGTCGGAAATGGCGGTAAGCAGTTTCGGGTCCCAGTTCACAAGGCGCTTGTCCTTGTAGATCAGGCCTTCCCGGTACAGCTGGACGAACACCTTGAGAACAGCCTTGGACAGCCCTTCATCCATGGTGAAGCGTTCGCGCGACCAGTCACACGAGGCACCGAGGCGGCGCAGCTGACCGATGATGGTGCCACCGGATTCCGCTTTCCATGTCCAGACTTTGTCCAGAAAGGCGTCACGGCCGATGTCGCGCCGGCCCGGTTCCTGGCGTTCCATCATCTGGCGCTCGACAACCATTTGCGTGGCAATGCCGGCATGATCCAGTCCCGGTTGCCACAACACATCCCGGCCCCGCATACGCTCAAAGCGGCACAGAATGTCCTGCACCGTATTGTTCAGGGCATGGCCCATGTGCAACGACCCGGTGACATTCGGCGGCGGAATGACAATGCAGAACGGATCACCTTCAGGTGTCTGGTTGGCCCGGAACACGCCGGAGGCTTCCCAGGCTTCGTAAAGACGGGTTTCAATGTCAGCGGGTGTAAAGTGCTTGTCGAGCATGGAGATACTGGAATCTGTTCTGAAAATTGTCGGTTTGTAGCGCGGTTAAACACTACGCGCCGCAGACTTGCAACAGGTCCACGCCAATGAGCTGTACACTTCCTGTGGTATCAACGCTTAAGGCCGGTAATCCTGGCAATTTCCTCGCGCACGGCAACCTCGACAATCGGGCTGAGATTGTCAGCCAGCCATTGTTCTATCATCGGCCGTATCATGGCGGTGAAAGCTTCTTCACTCGGCATGGCTGAGGCCACCTGGTCCGGCAGATGCTTGTCGATCCAGATGACCAGTTCCGGTTCAATGACCTGACGGATCATTTCTTCCAGCGGCAATCCCGGCTCGCTCTCAGTGTCTTCGGAAGACATCTCAGGTTCCGGGACCTCATCAGCGACGGCGTCGGCCTCAGCTACAGCCTCTCCGCCGGCCGCAATTTCGACAAGGTCATCGACGGTGACCTGCCTGGTCGACACCAGCGGGACCGCCATGTCCTGTTGCGCCCCGTCAGCTTCCGGCGGGACAACACTGGCCAGTGGATTTTCAATCTTCCAATCACTGTAATCGGGTGTGTAGGAAACAACTCCCGACGACACGTCACCTGTTATGAATTCGTCCACGTAGGCCTGCTCGTCGCCAATGCTCGTACGCAATCCGGTTTCCACGTCCGTTTCCGGCGTCGCCTCGCTTGCTTCACTTGATTGCAATTGCTGTTGCTGATCACGCGCACGGGCTTCCTCCTGGCGAACATCCCCGCCAAGCAGACTTGCCATCGACCGGCTGGTGCCGGACCTGGTCCTGGATTTCAATGATGCGAGGCGATTACGTAAAGACATGTAGCTGGGTGAAGTCTCCAATGAATGACGATAGCGGTAAGGGTCGTTCGAAACATAGCCCGGGCCGTGCTTTTCGTCACCCTCTGATGTCTGCGGCTCAGCAGATGGCGCCACCGGAGCAGAAACAGCTTGCTGTTCTTCACTCGGCTCAGGCCCCGGACGTGGTGCCCGCGGCGCACCAATGGGCTTCAAAGGCGATTTGACGGGAACAGCCATTTCATTGGCCGTATCCTGTTCGATCGCCTCCCGGATGGAAGACAATAGCTGGTCGACAGAATGCCCGTCCGGCGGTTTGCTGTCCTGCTTGCCCATGATCTGCATGCGATTTCTGAAACAATATTGTGAAAACGATCGAAGAGTATTGACGCGTAAGCGTTTCTGCACAAGGCCAAGGCCTGCGAATCACCAACTTGTCGACAGATTCTGCCGTAATAAGCGCAGCTTTTCGACACAATCATCAGATCGATGTCGCATCAGCCCTGATACCCGTCTTACTCGGGTGTATTGATCCGTGCGCCGAACGCCTTGTCACGAACCTCTTCAAGGTTTCCGCGCGGATCATAAATGTTCACCGACAACCTCAGGTCGCCGGCCGTCATACGCCCGATCGCCGCAACAAGCTGGTATCCGGCAACAATCCGGTCCCGCCGTGCGTTTGCCAGTGCAACCTGGGCATTCACCAGTTCATTTTGCGCATCCAGCACATCGAGTGTCGTTCTGGTTCCGACCTGTGCTTCCTGGCGAACACCGTCCAGCGCTACCCGGTTGGCCGCTACTGCGTCATTCGCAGCGGCAATCGTTGCCGTTGCAGCTTTCAGCAGGTGCCATGCGCTGACCACCTGCTCGCGAACCTGGCGATGGGCGTCCAGAACTTCCAGCTTGCGCTGGCTGGCCGTGTGCTTGGCTTCACGGATCCGCGAATAAACCGACCCGGACTGATAGATCGGCAGGGACAGCGTACCCTGAATCCGTCCCTCTTCGCTGCGACCGATGGTTGCTGACGGGTCGCCCGACACCTGATACCGGGCCTCGAAGTTCAACCTGGGCAGCAAATCGGATTTACGCACGTCGATATTTGCCGCAGCGGCTTCTTCGTTAAACGCTGCAGCCAGAATCTGCGGGTTTGTTTCTCCCGCCGTCAGTATTGCGGCGCGCAGCGTTCTGGGCACCCGCGGCGAAAGCCGCGGGAACTTCAGGTGACGCGGTTTGTCACCGATGACGCGAATATAGTTGGCAACCGATGTCTGCAGGTTGCCGATTGCAACGGCCAGGTCTGAGCGCGCTTCGGATGCCCGTGCGCGCGCCTGCGACACATCGGTGCGGGTAACCTCACCGACATCAAAGCGTGCCCTGGCGGCGCGAAGCTGCTCTTCAAAGTTTTCAACCGACTTGCGCCGGTAATTGACGATCTCGCGGTCGCGGATGACATTCATATATGCAGTCGCGCCATTCAGCAGGACTTCCTGCTCAACCGCCAGCAGATTCTGGTTACCTGCCAGCACGGTGGCTTCTGCTTCCCGCAAGGCGTTTTCAGATCGAAACCCGTCAAAAACCGGTTGCGACAGGTTGATCTGGAAATTGCGGGACAGGAAGTCGGATTTACCGCTGGCAGAGTTGTCCTGATACACTTTTGAAACTTCGGAATTCGCCGTGACAGTCGGACGCCATCCCGACTTGGCCTGGGGTACCTGCTCATCGGTCGCCCGCTGGCGTGCCTGATCGGCCTTGAGTTGCGGATTGCCGACATAGGCTTTCGACAAAGCAGACGCTATGGTCTCCGCGTTTGCAGGCGCGGAATGATGAACCACTGAAGTGACGGCGATACACAAAGCGGCAAGCCAGCCGGCATGCAGTTTGAGCCTCGGACGTTTTACAATGTTCACAATCAAGCCCCTGACGAATCTGCCCCCAATCTTATGGGAGTTTCATGGTTAACGAAACACTAATCTAAATTAACGAAACACTAATCTGACGTACCAGCGCAAGCTGACGCGGCACAAATACCTCTTCGATTGGGATCAATTTGTGGATAACCGATTGCGGCCGCCAAGCCTGAGAATATTCAGCAAAAACGTCGACACTGCGACAGTCGCCAACTCAATCGGGAAATCAGGTCCGGATCAGTTAAAAGACAAAACCGGGGTCAGCTTTTTCAAAGCCCGGCAACATTGGAATGCTGGCATCACAGACATACCGCGGTGCGGTCACATCCCCGGCCCTGGTATAGACCAGCGCCTGCGCCGTTTCGGTATCGCCCACGACCGCTACCAGACGCCCGCCTTCGGCCAGTTGTGACAGCAGGCTGTCTGGAACCTGGCCGGCTCTTCCATTTACTATGATAACGTCATAGGGCGCCTCGGCGCGGTGGCCCTCATGCATGGCGGAACTGAACACGGCAACATTGTTTATCTGCAACCGCAACAGGTTCTGGTTTGCCGCTTCGGCAAGGTCGGCATCTTCCTCGACGGCGACGACCAGTTGGGCCAACCTGGCCAGCACAGCCGATGAATATCCAGCTGCACACCCCACATCCAGTACACACTCATCCGGCTGGATGGCCGCAGCCTGCAGCAGCCGGGCAAACGCCATCGGTTCCATCAGATGTCGTTTGCGGCCATCGCTTCCGACACTCAGCGGCACGTCTTCATCCATATAGGCCAGGGACTTGATATCATCCGGCACGAACACTTCCCGCGGGACTTCCGACATCGCGTCAATCACACGGGCATCGGTTATGCCGTTTGGACGAACTTGAGATTCAATCATGTTTTCGCGCGCTGTGGCGTAATCGATCATGCTAGCTCCAGACCCTTGAACCGGCGAAAACCGCCAAATCCCCAACCTTTGCGCAATTGCAAAAACCGGTCGTAGTGGTTGAATACCCAACTCAGGCCGTCTCGCCAAGCCTGTTTGTTGTCAGATGCACCACTATCGACTGCAAAAACCGGCAACATTGCCTGAAGGCAGGCGTTGTAACGTGCCGCAGTGTCGTCTATAAGACGCCGCCCGGACATGAAACGTCCGCCACGAAGGCCTCGTGGGAGAGTGGTTATCCATCGGATTGCAAATCCGCTTACACCAGTTCGATTCTGGTCGAGGCCTCCAGATTCGCGAGCTCCGGCTCGCAATTTGCCTGGTTGCAGGCTTACGTAGGGCCACGTGATCTGGAACAGCCCAAAATGTGACGATAGTGAGTGTGTCTATTTTGCAACACTTTCGAAAAAACGTAGCCGAGAGCCAATCTGCAATTGAGCCAGTGCGTAAACAGTCACATATTCGCCCTGTTGTTGCAGACATTTGGCTGGCCTGATGCGGGCCAAGCTTGTATTGATAGGTTTCGGAATTTTTGGATTTCCAGTTGGGGTCATTTGTGCGGAAACAAGACGGCATACTAGTTTTCTTGCTGCTGTTGGCAGGTTGTGTGGGGGGTGAAACGAATCAGGCGCTGCTTGAACCCCGCACGATTGACGTCGATGCAGCAGCTGAACCTGCCGGCGGTGTGATTTCCAGCCATATTCAACAATTGCAGGCGCAAACGGGTCCCAGCTATGTCACTCTGGTCGTCCATGAACAGCAGAAACGCGCCGGTTCGAAAGCATCGGGCACTCCGGAGGCTTTGACATCCGGCAGCGGTTTTGTCGTCTCGAGCGGCATTATCATGACTGCCGGCCATGTTGCGGTAAAACGGGGAAATTCCGTCGATGCCCGTGCATCCGACGGCCGTATTTATTCCGGCAAGGTGATTGCCGTTAAGCCGGACAACGACATGGCCCTGATAAAACTTCGCGGTTTCAAGGCGGCTGCGGTGACACCGTCTGCCAATCACTGCATGCAACGCGGTGCTCCGGTGTTCTCGCTCGGCAAACCGCATGCCCGCAATGATACCGCCCGTATCGGTTCGGTAAATTCGATGAGTTTCGGCCGCGCGGTAAAATATAGCGGCTTCGGCTATCCAGATGCCATCGAACTCCGCCTGGCTACCAAAAAGGGCGAATCAGGCGGCCCGCTGTTCGACGACAAGGGTCAGCTGACCGGCATGCTGGTTTCCACCTTGTCGGATGCCAATGGCCGCCCGTTGAATCTGGCGCATGCGATTTCCACTCCGGCGCTGGCGCAATTTCTGTGCTCCAACACCCAGTGCACCGCCAGTTGGCAACAATTGTCCCGGCAATCAATGTCGTGCCCGGCTACATAGTTGTTGGTCGAACAGCTTTCTTCGCTTCGCTCAGGCCGTTCTCCGACCCTGAATTGTCGTTGGCTTTAGTTTATATCGCTCACGTAAGCAGCCTGACGGCTGCGCTCCGCTAGGGCGGGCCTGACCGGCCCGAGGCCCGATCGGGCCTAGTTGAGTTCATTCTGGTCGAACAGCTTTACTCAGCACTTCGTGCTTCGCGCCGTTCTCCGACCCTGAACAACCGTAGTGTTGAACACCCTCCGAGGCACGTTAGTGCCGAGGCAAGGCCGACCGGCCGTCGCACGAAGTGCGCCGTAGCGGAGCGCAGCCGAAGGCTGCTTGCGTGAGCGGAATCAAACAACCCGTTCTCCGACCCCGAACAACCGCCGTGATGAACTCCCACCGAAGCACGGAACGTGCTGAGGCAAGCGCGCCTGCGCGCCGCACGAAGTGCGCCCTAGCGGAGCGCAGGCGTCAGGCTGCTTGCGTGAGCGGAATCAAACAACCCGTTCTCCGACCCCGAACAACCGCCGTGATGAACTCCTACCGAAGCACGGAACGTGCTGAGGCAAGCGCGCCTGCGCGCCGCACGAAGTGCGCCCCCGCGGAGCGCAGCCGAAGGCTGCTTGCGTGAGCGATATAACTTTATGGCATAAACACAGTCGAGCCTGTCGTTCTACGCCCTTCCAGATCCTGATGCGCCTTGACGGCATCCGCCAGTTCATAAGTCTGGTTGATCTCGATCTTGACCGCACCGGACCCTACAACATCGAACAAGTCAGCAGCGTTGGCCTGCAGGTCTTCATCAGCCGCCACATAGGTCATCAGGGTGGGGCGTGTAAGATACAACGAGCCTTTGGCGCCGAGAATACCGGTGTCAAACCCCTTAACCGGACCTGACGCAGACCCGAAGCTGGCAAGGAGCCCCCTGGGACTGAGACTGTCCAGGGACGCCTCGAGTGTGTCTTTTCCAACACCGTCATAGACTACCGGCACACCCTTGCCGTCGGTCAGATCGCGGACCCGTTCAGCAACGTTTTCCTCGGTGTAGTTGATAACCTCATCGCATCCGAAAGATTTTGCCAGGGCTGCCTTTTCCGGTGAACTCGTTGTGCCGATCACGCGCGCACCCAGGTGCTTTGCCCACTGAACAGCGATCAGGCCGACGCCACCGGCTACCGCATGCCACAGGATCGTGTCCCCGGATTTGACTTCATAGGTTTCACGCAGGAGGTATCTCGCCGTCATGCCCTTCAGCATCATGGCTGCCGCGGTCTCGTCCGATATCGTGTCAGGCAGTACCGAGACCCTGTTGGCCGGCATGTTGCGCGCCTGCGAATAGGCACCGATGGGCCCTGCCCCGTAAGCAACGCGATCACCTTCTTTCAGGTGGGTTACACCTGCTCCGACAGCCTCGACGACACCGGCCGCTTCCAGCCCGACACCACTTGGCAACGGCACCGGATAGGCACCTGAGCGATGGTAGGTATCAATGTAGTTCAATCCGATCGCGGTATGGCGCAACCTGACGTTGCCGGCCTCCGGCGCCTCCAGGTTGAACTCCTCGTACTGCATGACTTCCGGGCCACCCGGTTGGTGAAACTTGATCGCTTTCATTGTTTTCCCTGTGTTTTATGCTGTCGCGTTTGAATTGGCTGCCGGTTTGATATGTCGGTGATTTGTCAGTGGTCCATCAGGTATTCCATGACCCCTACCAGCTTGTCCCAGCGAATATCCTCCAGTGGGATCACGCGTACATCGAGCACAGCGGCTTTGCCCATCAGGGCCTGGTAACGTGCTTCACCACGTTCTTCGTCAAACAGGTCTGTGGTCACCAACACGCCGACACGTTCACCCGGCTGGCCAAAATGATCGGCCAGGTTGTCGGCTTCGTGCACGGCATCCATCATCCGCGCGCGATGCTTGCGGTCGCTGGACTGCAGGCTGGAGCGCAGTGCCTTGCACGACACGAAACCCAGTTTGTCGTCACGCCGGAAGATCACGTCAATCTCGTTCTCCCCGGTGTAGCCTTCCACGTCCCAGCCAACCAGTTGCGAATAATGTGCTTCGTGGGCACCTGCCTCCATGACGGCAAGCCAGGCAAGCTCCTCCAGCCATCCTCCGGTCATGAACCGGCGCGCATCAACGCTGTTGAGGGTTACCTCGCCCTTATCCAGCTTCAGCAGTTCGTGTTGCCGGAGGTGGTCGAACAGCAGCTCAGTGTCCGCCGCAGACGTCGCCCCACGTTCTTCTTCTGCCTGCGCCGTAATTTTCGGGCTACCAGTTCCCATCAATTTGTCGCGCAGCATTTCGAAGGCCGGATAGTTCTGCTGGATCGCCATCGTCAAGGCACGGCGGTTTTCCGCCGCATTTTTGTCACCGCCCGAGCCTTTCAGGAAGGCAGACCGGCCGGTCAGTATGTTTTCTATCGTTTGCATATCAGGCTGTAACAACTATTGTTCCCTGGACTTGTTTCACTAAATCATAATCACTTCATTCTCCGACCGCCATAGCAACCAGCCACCAATGACTTATCTTCTTAATCCGTTTGTCGGAAAAGTTTCGGCACCACCCATAGCCGAATCCGCCGGCTGGCTGGAGGGAAATTCCTCCAACTTGCCTGCAATCAATCTGTCCCAGGCGGTTCCAAGTTACCTGCCTGCACCGGAGCTTGCAGACCATGTGGCCCGGTGCATGAGGGACGGCAGCGCGAATCTCTATACCGATATATTGGGCATACCCGAACTGCGCGAGGCGCTGGCCGCACATATGAGTTCCGCCTATCGCGGCACAGTGAACCAGGCAGACGTTGCCATTACCGCTGGTTGCAACCAGGCCTTTTGCGCTGCCGTAATGGCGCTGGCCAAGCCCGGCGACAACATCATTCTGGCAGCGCCGTGGTACTTCAACAATCAGATGTGGCTGGAGATGCAGGGCATTGAGGTGCGCGCCATTGCCGCCATTCATGAAACCGATGCCCTGCCCCGCCCACAGGATCTGGCATCAGTGTGTGACGAGCGTACCCGCGCCGTCGTGCTGATCAGCCCCAACAATCCAACGGGTGCTGTCTATCCATCTCACTTGCTTGATGCATTCTTTGATACCTGCCAGGAATTGAAGATTGCACTGCTACTCGACGAGACATACAAGGATTTCCTTGATCCCGCATCGCCGCCGCACAATCTGTTTGCCCGTGACAACTGGGGTGAGACTTTTGTTCAGCTCTATTCATTCTCCAAGGTTTACGCGCTGACAGGCGCACGCGTCGGTTCATTGATTGCCGGCCCGCACATGATCGAGGCGGTCGAAAAAATCATCGACTGCGTCGCAATTTGCGCACCCCACACCGGTCAAAAAGCGGCCCTTTACGGGTTGCAGAATCTGGACGGCTGGAAACAGCAAAAACGCCTGTTGATGGCAGATCGGCTGGAGGCCATGAAAGCAGCATTCGCGAAACACGCCTCTGACTACCGGATTGTCAGCTCCGGCGCATTCTTTGCCTATCTGGCCCACCCTCATGTAAACCATAGTGCACGGGTTGTTGCGATGGGACTTGCACAACATTACGGTGTGCTTACACTACCGGGATCAATGTTCGGGCCAGAACAGGACGGCTATTTGAGGCTCGCTTTTGCAAATGTAGATGTAAGTTTGATGGAAGACGCTGCGCAGCGGCTGGGCCACTATCAACCGCAGGCGTAAATCGACTGCCAATTCAAGACGAGTGGGTTGCGGATGAGTTTTGAAATCAAGATCTGGGGCTGTAGAGGTTCCATACCTGTCTCCAGCCCCGATCATCTCAAGTTCGGCGGTTCCACCGCATGCATAGAGATCAATATCAACGGCAACGTTGTGATCATCGATGCTGGCTCCGGCATTCGCGAGCTGGGAACCGAACTTCTCAAACGCGGCACCCGTACCGCCCACCTCCTGTTGTCACACGGCCACTACGATCACATTATGGGCCTGCCGTTCTTCTATCCGGTCTACAAGGCCGACATGCAATTACATCTCTGGTCCGGTCATACCAATTGCAACCCGTGCACCCATGACATCATTTCCGACTTCATGCGCGAACCCTATTTGCCGGTATCGCTCGACATCATGCAGGCCAACATGAATTTCTATGATGTCAAGGAAGGCGCCGAGATTGACCTGGGCAACGGCATCACGGCCGTGTCCTGCGCAACCAATCACCCCGGCGGCTGCTTCGCCTGGCGCGTCACCGACGGCAAGCAGTCGTTCGTGTACTGGTCCGACCATGAGCACGGCAATGACGAGGTCGATGCCCGCCTTACGCAGTTCGCCACCGGTGCCGACGTCCTGATCTACGACGCCATGTACACCGATGACGAATACCCTTCCAAGAAGAAGGGTTTTGGCCATTCCACCTGGCGCAAGGGCTGTGAGTTCGCCCAGAAGGCCGGCGTCAAGCAGCTGTTGCTGTTCCACCACGCGCCGGAACGCACCGACAACCAGCTGGAGGCAATCGAGGCCATGGCGCACAAGATATTCGCCGGCGCAAGCGCTGCCCGCGATGGCCAGATCATCAAACTGGACTGACACCGTTCGCAAACTAGCAGGTGTTCGCGACCGTTCCCGGTACGAATCCCTAACGAGTATGCCGACTGACCCTCCGGCCAACAATTTTTACAAACCGTCTAATTGCTGGAACAGGTGCCGCCAATTGCGCACCACATACTAGTGCATAAGCCTGCATTCTAGTGCACTTTAGGAACATTCGCGCATTGACTAACCATCCTTTAAACCATAGGGAATACACCGGTCTTAGGACTTAGGAGACGTGGCCGAGTGGTCGAAGGCGCTCCCCTGCTAAGGGAGTATACGTCAAAAGCGTATCGAGGGTTCGAATCCCTCCGTCTCCGCCAGTTCCCCGACAAGATATCAATTGTTTGAAGCAGCCCGCTTGCTCTTGTATCTTCATCCCGAAATCAGCACATGACCGGTTGCGGAAACGATACGCCTGGGAGTGTTCGCTGGCAGGTGGTCGCTGCAGAGCCATCGTTGAATATGCGTATTGTTGCTGCAATGAGTTGCTAGGTAGTCAGCACTCGGAACACCTCGCCTTGAGGCGACTTAACGGCAATCCGGCATTCCAGACATCAGCAAAAGACCGGAGGAGCAACATGGCCAGCCCGATCAAGACAGATGACCCGGTTAAACATTACACCGGGCTCGGCCTTGCGCTGGGCACCTGTTTCGGCACGGTGTTTGGCGCGGCCTTCGGTAATGTCGGCACGGGTCTGGGTCTGGGGTTGGCAATAGGGTTGGCCATAGGAGCCACTATCGGCGCACGCGTGAAGAAGCAACAGGCCGCTACGAATGACGAACCTGATTGAATCACAAGGCTGCCCTGTCTGCGAATACCCCGATGTGTGCGCACTGGATAGCGGTTTTCCAACCGAATGACCTGCAACCGGTCCCGGTGAATGAGAACGCTTCGAACACAACGGGCACCTCCCGGTGAAGGCGAATTATGGCAGAACCAACCGTTTCACCAACACATTATCGCCGCAACTTTGGCGCCAGCTCTTACCCCAATGCCCTAGCGGATCCGGAATGCGGTCTGTTACGACTCAACAATCATTGGAAGTTAAAGTGACCGTCAAATATGGCGGCACGACCTGCTCCGGCAGTCAGCCACACCAAAAACCGCACAATCTCGTCAAAAAGCTGCCCAAATGCATCAGCGGAAGCTGCCATGCAAAATGCCTCTCAGGCAACCTCGCGCCGGTGTGTCCGGCCCTTCACGCAATCGGCGCAGTCGGTGCGCTCACATCGAGGACCGTGCCATCGGGATCACGCAGCAACATGCGCCGCTGGCCGTACGGCATATCCGCAGGCGGTTCGATGATCGGGGCTTTGGCGGCAACAGCCTTGCGATACACTTCATCACAGTCAGCGACCACGAACGTGACGATAACACCGGCAGGCGCCGCCCGGATGTCCGCCGGCACAATCGCATGGTCACGCTGCAGAATGCCGAACTCGAGGCCTTGGATGTCTTCATGCGTCAGGATCACGAACCAGTCGGATTCGAAGTGTCGTGTCATGCCAAGCAGGTTCTCATAGAACGCTGCCGTCTTGCTCACATCTTCACTCAGCACATTTGTGAAACTGCGTTGCATACACGCTCTCCGCTCGGTTCAGGCAATTCGCTATCCTCTACAATACCGGCTGCTGTTTGCATAATTAGCGATTGTTCATTGTAGTTCGCCGTCGTCCGGTCGACACACTCCTGCCCGCTTGACCGCCTCACCGGTGTTGTGCATCATTTTCCCAGCACAGGAGGAAGGATGCCGTGACCAGTGCCATCATAGCCTCGCTCATGGCGATACCACTGACAGTGGCAACCGGTGCCGCAGATCGGGCACAGCCTCCATACCTGCTGCAGTCAACAACCCAGCAAGACAACCCGGTCGACATTTCGCAGCGCTTCAAGCGGGCCCAGAAGGGCGACGCCGCCTCCCAGCTTGTTGTCGGCATGAAGTATCTTGAACTTCACAATTTCGTCCAGGCTCTGTACTGGTTCGAGAAATCGGCAGCCCAGGGAAACGTCAGAGCGCAGATATATCTCGGCGACGCCTATGCCAATGGCAAGGGAGTTTCCGTTGATTTTGTCAAAGCACACATATGGCTGAGCCTTGCAGCGGCCAACGGCGGCTATGAGGCAAAGTTCCGTTTCGAGTACCTGCTGTCAAAAATGACCCCCGAACAGATTGCCGAAGCCCAACGCGCAACCCCGGCGCGAAAACCAGCGCTGGAGTAGCTCGGCGCACGCCAGGTTGTTTTCCAGTTTGCTGGTGTTTCTGATATACAGATGGATCAGAAAGCCCTGTGACCCAATCCGGAGAGCCAACGTGACAGAACCAGTTATTGCCGATAAGGCGCCAGTTGCAGTCGAGGTTGAAGCCGGCAAGAACTATTTCTGGTGTGCTTGCGGAAGATCGAAGAAACAGCCGTTCTGCGACGGCAGCCATGACGGCACCGGTCTGCAGCCTGTCAAATGGACTGCTGAAGCGTCGGGCAGAAAGTTCTTCTGCGCCTGCAAGCAAACCGCCGGCCAGCCACTGTGCGATGGCACTCACAACAGTCTTTGAGTGCTTTGATCAAGAGACGTTTCAGCAACTCACAAATCAGGAGCTGATAACTCATGGATCTCGGTTTGAAGGGCCTGAATGCAATCATCACCGGCGGCAGCAAGGGCATCGGCCGGCGCGCGGCGGACATCTTTGCCGATGAAGGCGCCAATGTCTCCATCTGCGCGCGCAACCTTGCTGAGGTAAATGAAACCGCCACCAGCCTTGCGCAAAAGGGCGTCAAGAGCCTCGGCCGGATGGTGAACGTGGCCGAGAAGGCGTCGCTGGAAGGCTGGGTCAGGGAGAGCGCATCAGTACTCGGTGGTATTGATATTGTAATAGCAAATGTCTCGGCACTGGCAGTGGGAGACAATGAAGACGCCTGGAAGTCAGGTTTCGACGTGGACATCATGCACACCGTACGGCTGGTCACCGCCGCCCTGCCCCTGCTGGAAAAATCCTCCCACGGCGCCATCGTCATCGTGGCGTCCGTGTCCGGGCGCGAAGTGGACTTTACCGGCCCGGCCTATGGCGCTTTCAAGGCGGCCCTGGTGCACTATTCACAACGCCTCGCCATGGAACTGGCGCCGCAGAACATCCGCGTAAACTCGGTGTCACCCGGTAATACCTATTTCAAGGGTGGTGTGTGGGAAAACATCGAACAGAACATGCCGGATCTCTATGCCCGGGCCATTGCCCACAACCCGACAGGACGAATGGCAACGCCGGAAGAAGTTGCCCGCGGCATCGTTTTCCTGGCCAGCCCCGCGTCCAGCTTCACCATGGGCACCAACCTGGTGATCGACGGCGCGCTCACACGCGGCGTTCAGCTCTAACGTACAACCGTCGAATTTATCAGGTCGATCCCGAGAGCGGAAAAACTATCACGTGTCGCCGCAGCGCTTCCCTGCATGTCGATCGCGCGGCAGGCATCCTCGATGACGAAGGTTTCAAATCGCTGACGCTTTGCGTCTTCCGCCGAGTACCGTACGCAGAAGTCAAAAGCCAACCCGGCACAGAACACCCGTGTAAAACCGCGCTCCCGCAAATATCCGGTCAGGCCGGTCGGCGTCGTCTTGTCGTTTTCAAAGAATGCGGAATAGCTGTCTATGCCGGAACGAAACCCCTTGCGGATGACCATCTCAGCTTTGCTCCAGGACATGCCGTCATGGAAATCAGCTCCGCTGCTGCCCTGGATGCAGTGATCCGGCCACAACGTCTGCGGGCCATAGTCCATCGAGACTTCGCTGAACGGGTTCTTGCCCGGATGAACACTGGCAAACGAACTGTGCCCTTGCGGATGCCAGTCCTGGGTCAGTACGACATGGTCAAATCGGGTGATGAGATCGTTGATGGCAGGCACAACTTCATCACCACGCGGCACTTCGAGCGCCCCGCCCGGGCAGAAATCGTTCTGCACATCAATGACCAGCAGTACGTCGCGTTGTTCAGGCTTGATGACGCTCATGCGGTCTTGTCGACTTTCAATCCGAGTTCCTCGATCATCTTGTCTCGCATCACAAACTTTTGCGGCTTTCCGGTGACTGTCATCGGGAACTCGCCGACAAAGCGCATATAGCGCGGGATCTTATAGTGCGCGATCTCACCCTGGCAGAAACTGCGCACATCATCTTCGGACAACACCTCTCCGGGCTTCAGCACAATCCAGGCACATACCTCTTCACCGTACTTCTGGTCGGGCACCCCAAACACCTGCGCCTGCTGGATCGACGGATGGCTCATCAGGAATTCTTCTATCTCGCGCGGATAGACGTTCTCGCCGCCACGGATCAGCATGTCCTTCACCCGCCCGACGATATTGCAGTAGCCGTCTGCGTCGAGGACCGCCAGATCCCCGGTGTGCATCCAGCCATCCTTGTCGATGGCGTGTGCCGTTGTTTCCGGATCGCCCCAGTAGCCTTTCATCACGCAATAGCCGCGTGTCAGCAGTTCGCCCTGCTCGCCGACGGTAACGGTATCACCTGCTTCATTGATGATCTTGACCTCAACGTGCGGATGAATGCGCCCCACTGTCGAGACACGCCGGTCCAGGCTGTCGCCTGTATCACTCTGGAACGACACCGGGCTGGTTTCCGTCATGCCGTAGGCGATGGTGATCTCGCTGGCATTCATTTGCGAAACAACCCGCTTCATCAGGCTGATCGGGCACGGTGAGCCGGCCATGATACCGGTGCGCAGGGATCCGAGCCTGAACTCTTCAAACCGCTCATGGTCCAGCATGGCGGCAAACATGGTCGGCACCCCGTGCACGGCCGTACAGCTTTCATCGGCCAGCGCCGTGAGCGTTTGCAGCGGATCAAACGCTTCACCGGGGAACACCATGACCGTGCCGGTGGAGACAGCAGCAAGGTTACCCAGCACCATGCCGAAGCAATGATAAAGCGGCACCGGGATTGCGATCCGGTCTTCCTGATTCAGACGCATTGCCATGGCGCAATAGCGGGCATTGTTGACCACATTGGCGTGGGTCAGCGTGGCTCCTTTCGGTGTCCCCGTCGTACCCGAGGTGAACTGGATATTGATGGCGTCGTCCGGCTTGAGGCTTTCGGTTATGGCGTCGAGACGGGTCCGGTTCGCTCCATCTCCCATAGTCGACACGTCGGCAAACCGGTACATGCCGGCCACGGGTTCATCGCCCAGATGAATGATGGTTGTGAGTTTCGGCAACCTAGAAGCCTTCAGGTCGCCCGCTACAGCGCCTGACAATTCCGGCGCAAGGTCCTGCAGCATCTCGATATAATCGGAGCTTTTAAAGCTGGTTGCGCTGATCAGGGCTTTTGCGCCCACCTTGTTGAGGGCAAATTCAAGTTCGTGGCGCCGGTAGGCGGGATTGATGTTGACCAGGATCAGTCCAATACGCGCGGTGGCAAACTGGGCAATCACCCATTCCGGCCGGTTCGGCGACCATATCCCGATACGGTCTCCCTTGTAGAGCCCCAGCGACAGCAGGCCGGCGGCAAACCTATCAACCTGCTCCTGCAACTCCTGCCATGTCCAGCGCATGCCCGGCTCGCAGAACACCACGGCCTCCTGTCCCGCATAACGCTTGACGGTCCCGTTCAGAAATTCCGGTATCGTGATGTGATCAAGCGCCGGGGTGCCGGACCCGCGCACATGGGACAGGCCACCTGCCGGTCGGCTCCGGTCCTGAACGGAAGTCTCAGACATCACATCCGCTTCCAGTCGCCAACCTGCTCGAATGCGGCGGCTGCCCTGTATATGGTCGCCTCATCATAATGACGGCCAACCAGCATCATGCCCACCGGCAAGCCGTCGCTCATGCCGCATGGAACGCTCATGGCCGGATGACCCGTCACGTCGAACGGCGCCGTGTTGGGAAGCATCTCAAATGCCCGCTGGCAATAAAGCGCCAGAGGTGCTCCGGCCGGTGGCAACGGTGTCGCCTTCATTGGCGTTGTCGGCATCAGCAGGATGTCATAGGAGTTGAGCAGCGCGTTGTAGGCATCCCTGAGCTTGCGAGACAGGTTTTGTGATTTCGCATAATAGTGCCCGCGGTGATGTTTCAGGAAATACTGCCCGATGAACATGCAGATCTTCAGCGAGTCCGACAGTTCGTCGGACCGCGAACGCCAGTTGGCATGGTAATCGAGCAGGCTCGTCGTATAGAGGCCTTTCCAGCCGGTGCCCATGCCATTGCCCTTCATCATCTGGTTGGTCAGGCCTTCAATGGCAATAGGAGTCCAGATGGCCGTCCCGGCTAGGTGCATCGGAATGGAGATTTCATCAACCGTTGCCCCGAGTTTCCTGAATGCCTCGGCGCCACTGCGCACCTTGTCGTCGACATCGGCCTCCGACACCGCATGCCCGAAACCTTCCTTGACCACCCCGATGCGCATGCCGCTGACACCGCGCCCGAGGCTGGCGGTGTACTTGTCGACCTGCACATTGTACTGGCGCGGGTCGAGGCCGTCTTCTCCGGCCAATACTTCCAGCATCAGGGCATTGTCATGCACGTTGGTCGTCATCGGACCGGTGTGATCGATGGTGTTCTCGATCGGCATCACACCGGTATAGGGCACCAGGCCGTGGGTCGGTTTCATACCATAGCAGCCGCAGAACGATGACGGCATGCGGATCGACCCGCCCTGGTCACCGCCGATCGCCATTTCAACCTCTCCGGAACCAACCAGAGCCCCTGACCCCGATGACGAGCCCCCGGCGGAGTAGCCGCGCTTGTGTGGGTTGTGCACCGGACCGGTCGCATTGGTGTGACTGCCGCCGGACAGGCAGAAATACTCGCAGTGCGCCTTGCCCATGATGGTCGCACCTGCCTCCAGCAGACGGGTGACGATGGTGGCATCAATATCGGGCGTATAACCTTTCAGCGTCGAAGCACCGTTCATCATCGGCACGCCGGCCAGACAGACATTGTCCTTGAGCACAACTTTCTTCCCGGTCAGCGCCCCGCGCGGTGCGCCCCTGACCTCGGTCTTGATGTACCAGGCATTCAACGGATTTTCTTCAGCCGACGGCCGGTAGCCGGCGGTGCGGGGATAATCGACTGTCGGCAGATGATCCGGCATCGCGTCGACTTCATCATAGGCCTGCAGCGTCCCTTCCATCACATCCAGGAATTCAGCGACGCGCTGATCCGACATGTTCATGCCGAAGCCGTTGACAATGGCCCTTAACTGGCCGTGGGTTGGCCTTCTGACTGACATTGATCTGTGACCTTCGTAAGTGTGTGTATGGCTTGGTTCGCGAACCGGTTCGCGAGCGCGGGGTTGCTGCACCGGTTCGTCGGACTGATAGCTCGCAGCAGGTGTGACGTCGGCAGGCGGCGCGACTGGCGCGGGCTCGGCCTGATCTCCATTGGCGGCCGGGCGCCGGGATTTGCCTGCCCCGAACCCGACGAACTCTTCGATCAGCGCCGGATCGCCGGATTTGACGTCGCTCATCTCACCGATGATTTCGCCTTTTTGCAGCAAGGTTATGCGGTGCGATAGCCCGGTGATGAACTCCAGGTTCTGTTCCACCAGGATGATCGAGATATCCCGCATGCGGTTGAGGTTTTTCAGCAGGACCGAAATTTCCTCGATGATCGACGGTTGAATACCTTCGGTCGGTTCGTCCAGCAGGATCAGTTGCGGTTCCGAAACCAGGGCGCGCGCAATGGCCAGCAATTGCTGCTCGCCGCCGCTCAGGGTTCCCCCGTCGCGTTCCAGCAGCCGTTCAAGCCGGGGAAAGTCCTGCAGAATATGCCGGATTGCCTCTTCTTCATCCTCGCCGTGGGCAGCAATGCCCATGCGCAGATTGTCGAACACCGAAAGATGCGGAAATATCCCGCGCCCCTGCGGCACGTAAGCCAGCCCCATCAGGTTGCGTTCATGTGCCGGTTCGCGGGAAATATCCACACCGTCGAACAGGATTGTTCCTGCCGTGGCCGGGATCAGGCCCATGATGGTTTTCAACAGCGTGGTCTTGCCCATGCCGTTGTGTCCGAGCACACCGACAATCTCGCCTTCGCCCACATGAAAGTCGACGCCGTGCAGTATTGGCACTTTGCCATATCCGGCCCCCAGACCCTTTATGTCGAGAAGTGCGTTACCGGTCATGTTGCGCTGTTCCCAAGGTAAACCTCACGCACGCGCGGGTCGGCAGTGACCACGTCCATGGTGTCCTCGATCAGGATGCGGCCCTCATGGAACACCGTCACCTTGCTTGAAATCATGCGGATGAACTGCATGTCGTGTTCCACCACGATCATGGTCGCCTGCTGGTTGATTTCGCGGATGATCTCGACCGTGCGCTCTATCTCGTCATGGGTCATACCGGCGGCCGGTTCATCAAGCAGCACGAGCCAGGGTTCTGCAGCCACCACCATGCCGAGCTCCACCCACTGGCGCTGGCCATGCGCCAGTTGCCCGACAATATCGCTCCGGATATCGCCCAGCTTCAGCCGTTCAATCGTCTGGCCGGTCAGGGATCGTGCCCGCGCAGCGCCATGCCAGCGCCGCGCTGCCAGCCAGATGTTTTCGCTGACGCTTAGCCCGTCAAATACATTGGGCACCTGGGTCTTGATGCCGACCCCCAGGCGCGCGATCTGGTGTGGCAGCCGCCCAGTGCCGTTGAAGTCACGGATAACCACGTCGCCGGACGTCGGTGACAGTTGTCCGGTGAGGCATTTGAAGAAAGTACTCTTGCCGGCGCCGTTCGGGCCGATCAGGCAGCGCAGTTCATTTTCGCGAAGGTTGAAATTGACACGGTCAACGGCCTTCACGCCGCCAAAGTGCATGGACAGGTTGCGGGTTTCGACGACGATCTCACTTTTCATCGGCGGCCTCCCGCATTTCACTGCTTCGCCTGCTGCGCCTGCGCCTGACCTTCAGTTCGCGCCGCTGCATGGCGCGCCGCGAGCGGGCGCCGTCCCACCAGCTGATGAATGTCGGCAGGAAACCTCTCGGCACGGCGAGAACGAATATGATCAGGATCAGGCCCAGCACCAGGTTGTTGTTCACCGTTCCCTGCGTGCCCAGCCATGAGGTCAGGTAGAACAGTGCAAACGACCCCATCACCGGGCCGGCAAGCGTGCCGCGTCCACCGACAATCACCCAGATGATTGCCAGCGCCGAATTGTACAGGTTGAAGATGTCAGGCGTGACCCGACCGACTCCATTGGCAAAGATGATGCCGCCTGCCCCGGCGATGGCACCGCCGATGGTGAACATCGCCAGCTTGTAGAACCTGGTGTCGTAACCGATCAGTTCCGCGCGCAGCTCGTTTTCGCGGATGGCCACGGCAACCCGTCCGAAATGCGTCTGTATCAGCCACGCGCAGATGATGTAACCGATGATGAGCACTGCCATGCCCACATAGAAGACGTGCTCCGGAAACAGCGGCATATAGGGCGCCCATGGCATGTTCAGCGGTGGCGAGGTCACCCCGTTGAAACCGCCAAGCAGCGCGTCGCCGATCTTGTACTCCGGCCCCGATGTCCGCCTGAGCAGCGAATACAGGATCAGGGTCACCGTCAGGGTAATCACTGCCATGTAGACGTCACTGACCCTGCCGTAAAACATGAAATAGCCCAGCACGGCGGCGAACACAGCCGCCGCCAGGATAGCGACCAGCACGGCCCAGGACGACCCGCCGAAATTGACCGCCGCAATCGTGTAGGCATAGGCACCAATGCCGAAAAATGCGGTCTGGCCAAAACACAAAATGCCGCCATAGCCCCAGATCAGCCCCAGGCTCAAGGCCAGGATGGCAAGCGCGATGGCCGTTGACAGGTTGATGATGGTGAACAGTTCCAGCACGCCGGGTGCCCCCAGGGTGAAAATCACCCCGGCCAGCACCAGTGCGGCACGCCAGCGGTTTTCGCGCGTCCAGCTCACAGGCTTTTCCTGAAGAAGCGGCCGGTAATGCCCGTCGGCAACAACCTGATCAGGATAATGGCGGCGGCCAGCAGCGCAACTTCACCCAGCGTTGGTCCGGTCAGGAATGCCATGATGCCGTTTATGCCGCCCAGCAGAACCGACGCCGCCGTGGTGCCTGCCAGGATGGAAGCGCCACCGCTGATAACCGTGATGAAGGCCTTGGCAATATAGGTGGCACCAATCGACGGCAGGACGCCTGTAACAGGCGCCAGCAGGCCGCCGGCGAGACCTGAAACAGCGGCACCGAGCCCGAAGGTGATCATGTAGATGCGCTTGGTGGACACACCCAGCGCCGATGCCATATCGTCACTCTGCATGGTGGCGCGGGCGACTAGTCCGAGTTTGGTCAGCTTGAGCACTGCATACACCATCAGCAGCAGCACAACCGTAACCGCGATAAGGAACAGCTCGTAAGCGCTTGAGGAATAGTCACCAATCTGGATGGCGCCCAGCGGCGGCGAGATGGTCGTTGCGGTTTGAGCACCGAAAATCGAGGTAACAAGCCCTACAAACAACAGGCTCAAGCCCCAGGTCGCCAGCAGGGTATCCACCATTCGCCCGTACAGGAACTGGATCAGCAGGCGTTCAACCAGGATACCGATAAGACCAACCACCAGTGGCGCCAGCACCAGCATGGCGAACCAGATATTGACGCCCTGGTTGGTCGATATGACTACCGTGTAGCCGCCCAGCATGAGGAACTCGCCGTGGGCCAGGTTGATCACCCGCATCATGCCGAAGATGATCGCCAGCCCGAGGCTGATCAGCACCAGGTTGGCGATGCCGTAGACAATCTGCAATGCGAGCGCAATAACCAGATCCACGCGAGATATTCCCCATGTCCGTGCGCAATAAAGCGCCGTGTTGCTTGCAGCGCCCTACTTGATGCCGGCCGCTTCCAGGCCGTTCTCGAAATAGAACTTGGCCTGATCCGGATTGGCTTTCAGGTCACAGACCAGAAGTGTGTCCGACGGCGGTTGCTCGTTGTGAGTTTCAACAATGTTGAACGTCTGATCCTTCAGCTCTGCCAGATACACATTCAGCACACCGTGGTGGGTTTTCGGATCAAGGGAAATGGCACCACTTGGACCAGCCAGGCTGATGCCGCTCTCCAGCGCTTCGATCACCGGCATGCGGTCCGCGGTACCGGCTTTCCTGACCGCTTCGGCCCAAAGCTGGATACCTTCATAACTGCGCGTCGCCAGTTCATTCAGATATGGCGCATCGGCTCCAAATTTGTCCTTGAAGCGCTTTACAAAGGCGGCGTTGTCATCGCCTGGCACTTCCTGGAAGTAGGTGTAGGCAGCCAGGATGCCATCGCCTTCCTCGGCGGAGATCAGCTTGTGCTCATTACCGACACCAAACGTGGTCGATGCAATCGGCACCGACTTGTTCATGCCGGCCGCTGCATACTGGCGGTAGAACGAAATATGCGCACCGCCGACCAGCGCGGACCAAACCATGTCCGGCTTGGCCGCCTGGATCTTCTTGATCGTCGGGCCAAAATTGGTCACATCGAGCGGGAAGAATTCGATATCGGCAACTTCGCCGCCATTGTCGGTGACGTATTTCTTCACCCACTGCGCAGTGATCTGGCCGTAATTGTAGTCGGCAGCGATGATATAGACCTTCTTGCCGAACTTGTTCATTGCGTACGGCACCAGCTTTTCCACCGTCTGGGCCGGAGTTGAACCCGTGCAGAAGCAGTTCCGGTCGCAGACGCCGCCTTCATACTGTGTGTTGTAGAAATACAGCGACTTGAAGCGGCCCAGCGTCGGGCGAATAGCTTCGCGCGATGCAGACGTGATGCCGGCATGCACAACATGCGCCTTGTCACCGGCCGCCGCCTTGGTGGCATACTGGGTGTAGAACTGGATGTTCGACTGCGGGTCGTAATTGATCAGGTCAACCTGCTTGCCGTTGAGGCCGCCTGCAGCGTTGATTTCATCAACCGCCATTGTTGTCGCATCCGCCATCGGCTTGCCGTAAATATCCAACCCGCCGGACTGATCCAGAATGCTCACCAACTTGATCTTGTCGTCCGCCTTTGCGCGGCCGATGATACCGGGCGCCATCAGCGTCAGCCCCGCAAGAGATGTCCCCTTGATAAAAGTTCTACGATCAAACGACATGATGGTCTCTCCTGTTTACAGCCTCTGGCGAGAGCGCTGCTGGTTACTGTTACAATCCGGTTACAACCGTCCCCCAGTATTTAGGCCTTCTTCTTTCTTGCCGGGCCCGACTTGCGGGCGGCAGGTTTGCCCGTATCGCCGGCTTTCGAACCGGTCAGTGAATCAGACAGGCCTTTCAGCCCGTCACTGATATTGATTCCGACTTCCTCACCCAGCTTCTTCACAGCCGGCAGTTGCAGTGCCATCGATAAAACCCCATCCACAACCTGGTTGACCGCCGGACCGCTGTTACCCCCGCCCGCACCGGTGCCATCGCCATAAGGCCCGCCGGATCCAAATCCTGTGACGTTGTTGATACGGATACTTTCTATCTTCTCGGCCGGTTTCAGCATGCGCCCGACCATGTCCGGCATGACTTCGATGCGCGCCATATCCAGCTTCATGCGAATGAGTTCGGAACTCTGGGCATTCTCAGCCTTGACCACGGCAGCGGTGCCTTCCGCTGTCGCAATCAGCCGGTCCTTTTCCGCCTTGGCCCGGTCAATCACAGACTTGGCTTCCGCTTGTGCCATGGCAAGGATGGTGCCGGCTTCACTCTTGACCCGTACATCATCGACATCAGCCTGCTCACCGGCCTTGATTACCGCCAGTTGCCGGTCGCGGTCGGCAGCTGCCGTTTCACGCGCGGTTTCCACTGCCTCCTTTGCAGCGGCCTCCTCGGCGCGGGCGGCTTCCGCCTCGGCCACAGCGCGGGCCTGGTCCGCATTCTTGGCCGCCATTTCGATGACCTTGTCGGCACTGGCCTTTTCAGTTGCCAGCGTGGCTTCAACATCAAGCGCGCGCAGGGCACGGTCGCGGTCAATTTCATTGCTGCGCACTTCGCGTTCCCTGGAAATGCGGGCCTGTTCACGGCGCAGCTCCGCCGCTGCTTGTTGCTCTGCAACTTCCGCCTGGCTTGTCGCACGCGTCGTTTCAATGTGGCGCTGCTGGTCGATGGAGGCCTGCTCTTCCTCCTGCTCGATAACAAGCTTGCGCTTGGTCGCATCCAGGTAACTCTGTCGCACCGATACTTCGGCATCAGACTCGATTGCGGCGCGTTCCTTCTTGTTGACCGCGATGATTTCGGCAAGGCGGCGCATGCCAAGGGCGTTGAACGCATTGTTTTCGTCCAACACATTGAACGGTGTCTGGTCGATCCTGGTCATGGATACCGATTCGAGGACCAGGCCGTTGATGGCCAGGTTGTCCTTCAGCATCTCGCTGACCTCGCGTGCATACTCGCCACGCTTGTCTTGCAATTCGTCCATGCTGTAGCGCGCCGCAACTGCCAGCAGCGCGTCGACCAGCTTGCCTTCAAGGGTCTCTGCCAGTTCAGAGGCACGGAACGACTTTCCGGCCAATGCCTGTGCCGCGGTTGCCACACCTTCAGCTGTCGGCTGCACACGGACATAAAACTCAGCCGTTGCATCAACCCTGAGCCGGTCCCGGGTGATCATCGACTTGGCACCCTGGCGCTCGATCTCCAGCCGGGTCGTCTTCATGTTGACTTCGGAGACCTTGTGCAGGAACGGCATTGATATGCAGCCGCCGTCCAGGACCACACGCTGACCGCCTGCCCCGGTGCGTATCAGCGCGACTTCGCGGGTTGCCTTGCGGTAGAACTTGTTGAGAAAAATAATTGCCAGTATGAGCAGGACGAGCAGCAAAACCGCTACAACGAACCAGACCATGCCCCGATCCTCCCAAACTAACCATGTGCGCAGCAACCACTCATGCTGCCCCTTCAACGCCCCTCTCTTTGCCGTTTTCAGGACTTCGGAAGGATCGTGCGAGCGGAAAGTCTAAGCCTCGCCAAACTCGGGCGTCAACGCAAAACGGCTTCAATCCCACCTGTCGGATTGGCAACGTTCCAGCCTTTGACCTTGTAGGGCAACACTATTCCTGGACCTGAAAAAAGTGACATGAGTGCTCCTGCCCCGTAGGGTTGAAGACAGTGGAACCGAATTTTCATGTGCAGAGGCATTACGTAAATGGCAAATCGTCCCGTTCTGGTCACCGGCTTCGAACCTTACGGCGGGCGCGGCAGAAACCCGGCGCACGAGGCCATGAAGCAAGTGCGTGGTCGCACCATCGCGGGCAAGGAAATTGTCGGTCGGGGCCTGCCGGTTTCATTTAGCAGGTTTCCCGACATTGCGGCTGAACTCATTGAGGAACTCAATCCGTCATCAGTCATCAGCCTAGGCCTGTGGCCGGGTGAAAGCATGATCCGGATCGAACGGATCGGCGTGAACATTGCCGACTTCGGGATTCCCGACAATGACGGCATTCTTGCTGTTGACGAACAAGTGGACAGCACCGGCGCAGCAGCTCTCATGTCGACCCTGCCGGTACGCGCCATCGAACGTGCAGTTTTGCAGGAAGGGATTCCCGCCAGCCTGTCAGCAACCGCCGGCACCTATCTGTGCAACATCTGCCTGTACAGCTTTCTGCAGGCCGCGCAGCAGCATCACGAGCCGGTAGCATGCGGCTTCATACATGTGCCCTACCTGCCCGAACAGGTTGCGGAACTGCTGACTGCCGTGCGCGATGAGGCAAGCGTGGAACTGCACCAGCGCTGCGACTTTGCCTCCATGGATCTGGATCGGATCGTTCGAGCGGTCGAGATTGCAATTTCACAATAAAGGTCAGGACCGTGCGTGACCTTCCCGGGCCACTTGCCGCATCGAATCATTGCCAAGCAGATATTTGTGAGTACCCTCTCTGCCTGCAACCGAGAGGAAGTTTGTTATGAAACTCAGTGCCCCGACAACCGTCCTGTTCGTCATTTCGGTGGTTATTGCCGTGCTCGCCCTCCTGCCGGTTCTCGGCGTGGCCTCTGTAGTACCGATCAGTTCTTTCTGGCTGATGGCCATTGCCTACGCAGTGCTCGCCATCGGTTGCCTGTTCAAGGGCGCCTGAGAACCCTAGCGTCTCAGCTTTGCCAGGACCCGGGGCAGCAAGCGCGCCGCCAGTGCCCGGTATCCATCTGCCTTGAAGTGCTGTCCGTCCGGGCGCCGGTATCTTTTCGCCACACTGCCTATCAGGCGGTTGCGCAACATCACTACTCCAATGCCCCGATTGCGCAGATAACGTTTGATCCGGCGAATGTTGTTTCGGCGAACCTCGCGGGAAACGCCTCTGCGCCGGTCGTTGCCGCCTGGTTGCAGGATAACAAGTTTGGTCCTTGCCGAAATATTTGATTTCAGCCGCTTCAGCATCTGCCCGGTGGTATTGCCGTTGATGCCGGCATTTCGAACCCGGGCGGTGACACCCTTTGCTCTTAACATGCGTTCCAGATGTCTGGGGTATGCCTGGTCCCGGCCGACACCCTTGCCCCAGGTATTGCTTGCACCCAGGGCCACGATCTCTACGGCTTGCGCGCGACCGGTCAATGGCAACATCAACAGGCACAAGACGATACACAAGGTCAGTTGCAGTTTTGCAGACACGGGATGGACCTCCGATGACGGTTGCAGGCGGACCCGGCATTGCGGCCGACATATCCGGGCCAGGAATCCGCCATGTGATCAACTACACATCACGCGTCTGTGAACTTCTGTAGGTTTTCCCACACAAGACACAACAACAAGAGCGCCAACACACGGCACCGAGAGGAATAAAACCAATGACCATCAAGCCAATTATCACCGCAGTCTTCATCGCAGGTTCAGTTCTTGCAGCAGCCTCAAGCACCGCATCAGCCGGCGGCAACTACTACGGATCTCACCAAAGCCCCTATGGTGGTCACAGCCATGTGGAACTTGGCCCCGCAGATGCCAACGAAGATTTCGCCTTTTATGACTGCAAATGGCTGAAGAACCGTGCCCTGGACACCGGCCTTCGCAGCCATTGGCGCGCCTACCGCAAATGTGCCCGGCAGTACGGCCAGTAAAATCTGCAGGTCGAACAGGCTCTCAGACCCGGCTTTTTTCAACTGTCGGTAGCAACCCTCGCGCTGGTTTCCCCGTCCGGCGCGGGGGTCATTCGACGCTCAACCCGGGCTGATATGGCAAACCGCCGAAATTTCATCCTTATGGTTATCAATTTCTTGCGAAATTGTTCATTTGTTAAGTGTGCTTCGCCACAAATAGGTGTATTGGTAGATTAACGAGGACGGTGTGGCGATTTTTGATACCTTCTGTAAAGGAGGTACAGCCAAACGGGTAAGGCAAGACAGATGACCACAATTGTGAAAGCAGCAATGATGAGCGCAGTCCTGATCGCAGGAACTGCAGGTCTGGCACAGGCACAGGCGATTGATTCAATCGGCAACCGCTTTATCCCCAAGGGCCACAGCTATGACAGTTCGAATAAAGGCCTGCCAACGCTCAACTCTTACGCGGATCAGACAAACAACCAGGCAGATGTCTTTGAAACGGAGATCTACAAGGCTCGCCGGGATCGTGCCTATTGGGATACCTGGGTAAATTCAACCCACGGAACCTATCTGGACGGACAGCCACGGTTGACCCCGGATTACTGAAGCAAACAGTCTGACACCATCCGGAATTGCAAAAGGCGGCCCGCGATACGCGGCCGCCTTTCCTGTTTCGGTTTCTGAAACCTCAAGCGCTTAGGCGTGCGCTCGCAAATGCGTGCAATGCAGACTGCGCCCTGGCAATCTGGACACCGTTCATCCTGCATGACAGTTCAAGCCGATGCACCCTCGCCTGCCGGCTGCCACGCATTGCGGCAAGGGAAAACCATTTGTGCGCACTCACCAGGTCGTCCCCGCTTGCACTTTCTCCACACAGGGACAGACCGAGAGACACGAACCCATCCTCCGGCAATCTGATTTCATCTTCTTTGGGTGTGACGTCACGATACTCGGCAAGATCGATAATCTTGGACATGATTGAGGGCTCTCCAGTTACGCTTTACTGAACATCACCATGCCATCAAACACTACCAATCAGCGTTAAAGGGCATGGTTATCAGAACATGAACGCTCCGGCACAATCTAACACTCTGCAACATCTACAAGAAGACGGCTTATCTTATAAACGCCTGTAAACCGGCGTTTTTGCCAACGCCAAACCTCCGGCCCGCTTAACTGTTTATCAACCATGTTGCGGTTTTCGACAAATTGCCGTTAGCCCTGTTTGGCGCCACCGAACAAAATCGCATAGGCCGCATCATTGGTTTTAAGATCTTCCGGCCTGCCGCGAAATTCAGCCCCCAGGGCCATCCCGGCCTTGACGGCCGGCCGGGCCATAAGGGTTTCAAACCAGCGCTTCAGATGCGGGAAATCATCCAGGTCCTGACCCTGCCGCTTGTGAGGCTTGATCCATCCGATGCAGGCCATGTCAGCGATGGAATAGTCACCCGCCAGATACTCTGTCCTGGCAAGCTGGGTATTCATCACACCGTAGAGCCGGGCAACCTCATTGGTATAGCGCTCAATGGCATAGGCCACCTCGTCACGTGCATAAAACCGAAAATGATGAGCCTGCCCGCACATCGGGCCCAGGCCTGCCATTTGCCAGTAGAGCCACTGCTCAACCGCAACTCGCCGACGGGTCCCGGCTGGATAGAACTTTCCTGTCTTGTTGCCTAGATACTGCAAGATGGCCCCGGACTCGAACACTGAAATTGGCTTGTCCCCCGGGCCGTCCGCATCCACGATCGCCGGCATGCGATTGTTGGGTGCAATCTCCAGAAAATCCTTTTCGAACTGATCGCCCTTCAGAATATCGACATACCGCACCTGGTATGGCAGGCCGCATTCTTCCAGCATGATGGAAATTTTCCAGCCGTTCGGTGTGGGCCAGTAGTAAAGTTCGATTGCTGGTTTTGTCACTTCATGCCTCCTGTGCACGGGCGGCCTGTTTATTGCGGCACCAGAATGCTGGCCGCGACAGGCAGATGATCAGACCCGGCAAACCGGCCAACAATGGCCGGGACCGCCAGCGTCAGCCCGTCACTTATGAATATGTGATCAATGGCAAACTGCGGCAGGTTCGGCCCAGTCGCCGGCCATGTCGGAAGCATCGTCACCCGCTTCAAGCCCGTACGTGTCTGAAACATTTCAAGCATGACCGAATGTGGTGTGGCGTTGAAGTCGCCTACAACAACGCTGGCACCAGTCAATCCCTTGACTACTTTGGCAACAAAACGAATTTCATCCTCCTGGGCCCGGGTGTCGGGCGGACGGCTCAGGTGGGTTCCGACAATATTGAGACGCTGCCACTCAGCCCCCAGGGTGCCGCGAATGAAACTCAGGCCGTCACGGCGCCGCTGCAGTTTCGAGTCGGTGAACGGGTACTTCGAATACATCAGCAAGCTCGATGCCGATTTATCCTTGTCCGGCAACCGATAGGGAAAACGCCGGTCAAGCATGGTCTTCAGGCGCTGCCTGTGATTACCGATCTCGGTCAGGAACAGAATGTCCGGATCCAATCGTGCGATCTCTGCATCAATATCATCAAACTGCTCGTTCCTGCCCCAGATGTTGAAATGCATGACGTTCAGGGCCCGGGTGCCTGCCGGAACGTTCGCTGCAGCCTGCAGCTGATCTGCACTCAGCTTGCTCCAGCTGCCAATGGCGATCATGCCTGCCGCCATCAGGGCGAGAGCCACAGGCACCCGCAACGGTTTGGCGGCAAAACAGGCGATGGCCAACGCAGCAATGGCAAGGCTGAAATGCAGCGTGAAATGACTAAGTACATCAAGCTCAATCCAGAACCGGCTCAGGTAACCACCCGCAAGGCCTGCCCCGGCCACTGCAATGCCGCCCAGACAAAGGATTTTGCCGAAATTATCCTTGTTCATGAAACACGCCGCTTCATGACAATGGCCTGACCGGCGGCCGGGTCGCCACCACATTGGACCTGCCGGCCGTCGTCGGAAAAACCGTGCCTGCGATAAAACCCGATTGCCGGTGTGTTCGCGGTCTCTACTTCCAGTTCAATTGTGACACCCTGCCCGGCCCAGTCCGTTACTGCCGTCAGCAGTGCCGTTCCGGCGCCATCTCCCTGCAGCTTCGGCAGCACATACAGTCTGGTCAGGCACACCACATCAGCCGCTTGGCGCACCGCGCCGGCATGCCCGGCAATAATGCCATCGGGTGTTTCAGCGACCAGAAAACACCCGTCGGGATCACTTAGTTGCCGGCTCAGATTCTCCGCGGAATGCCAGCGCGCGGTGATATCGTTGACAACCTCGACGCCCATGGTCGCGTCATAGGTGGCGTGCCACGTGTCATGCAGCAGTTGCCTGACCGCATCCAGATCGTCGGCAGTTGCCTGACGAATTTCCAACAAGGCCTACTCCACGCCCAGTTTGGACTTGAGCAGCTCATTGACCGCCTGGGGATTGGCCTTGCCGCCCGTGGCCTTCATGACCTGGCCGACAAACCAGCCGACCATGGCCGGTTTCTCTGCAACGGCTGCAACCTTGTCCGGGTTGGCGGCAATCACTTCATCCACGGCAGCCTCAATGGCGCCGGTATCGGTTACCTGCTTCAGCCCCCGGTCTTCCACGACCTGTTTCGGGTCGACACCCGCCTCAGTCCAGGCAATTTCAAATACGTCCTTGGCGATCTTGCCGGAGATGGTCTTGTCGCTGATCATGTCAACAATCGCACCGAGCTGGTTGGCAGAAATCGGGCTGTCCCCGATGTCCGTACCTTCCTTGTTGAGGCGGCCGAACAATTCGTTGATCACCCAGTTGGCGGCAAGCTTGCCGTCCCTGCCCGCAGCGACGTCTTCAAAATAACCTGCTGATGCCGGTTCCATGATCAGCACCTCGGCGTCATAGGCAGTCAGGCCGAAGTCGTTGACCAGCCTGGCTTTTTTCTCATCCGGCAGTTCCGGCAGCGATGCCTTGATATCCGCAATCCAGTCTGCTTCCACTTCGAGCGGCAACAGGTCCGGATCCGGGAAATACCGGTAGTCGTGGGCTTCTTCCTTGGAGCGCATGGACCGGGTCTCGCCCTTGCGCGGATCAAACAGGCGGGTCTGCTGATCGATGCTGCCGCCGTCTTCAAGAATATCTATCTGGCGGCGCGCCTCGTATTCGATTGCCTGGCCCATGAAGCGCAATGAATTGACGTTCTTGATTTCACAGCGCGTGCCGGCCTCGCCTCCCGGCTTGCGCACCGATACATTGACGTCGGCGCGCAGCGAGCCTTCTTCCATATTGCCGTCGCAGGTACCCAGATAGCGCATGATGGTGCGCACCTTGGACACATAGGCCTTGGCTTCGTCGGCAGAGCGCATGTCGGGTTTCGATACGATCTCCATCAGCGCAACGCCGGACCGGTTCAGATCCACCATCGACATGGTCGGATGCTGGTCATGGATCGACTTGCCGGCATCCTGCTCCAGGTGCAGGCGCTCGATGCCCACTTCAACCTGGGTGTTTTCGTCCATATCCAGCATCACCCGGCCTTCGCCGACAATCGGCTGCTTGAACTGGGAAATCTGGTAGCCCTGCGGCAGGTCCGGGTAGAAATAGTTCTTCCGGTCGAACACCGAATACTCGTTGATCTCGGCTTTCAGGCCGAGTCCGGTGCGCACTGCCTGCTCGACGCAGTATTTGTTGATGACCGGCAACATGCCCGGCATGGCGGCATCAACCAGCGACACATGGTCATTGGGCTCCCCGCCATACTCGGCAGACGCGCCGGAAAACAGTTTTGAGTTGGAACTCACCTGGGCATGGACTTCCAGTCCGATAATGATTTCCCAGGGGCCGGTGCCCCCTTCTATCCAGTCCGATTTGTCTGCGACACGCGCGAATAAGGTCATCGATCAAAAGCCTCTTGGAAGCGATATGAATACTGTTGTCACTTGGTAACGCCCAGCACGCGTTGCAGCAAGGCCCAAACCTGCCTACAAACGCCGCACGGATACAAACATGCAGGGTTCAACACCATGACCGGCAACTTTCCATTCAAAGCGACCCTGCTGGGGACCGGCTGTCCGGTTGTCAGCCCGCGGCGGTATGGGGCGGGAACCCTGATTGAATGCGCCGGCAAGTGCTTCCTGGTCGACATCGGTTCGGGCGTCACCCAGCGGCTGGTGCAGGCAGGTTGCAGTGGCGCACAGATCGATGCCCTGTTGCTTACGCACCTGCACTCGGATCATCTGATTGACCTTTACCAGTTCATTGTTTCATCCTGGCATCAAAACCGTGACCGGCCGCAGGTAATTTATGGCCCGCCGGGGACACAGAGCTTCGTTGATGCGCAAATGCAGGCCTGGAAAGCTGAACGGCATCTCCGCATCGAGTTTGAAAAACGCAGTTCGACATCCGCCTTCGACATTGATGTGATCGAGTTTGAAGACAGCCGCGAAGTCATGTCAGAAGGTGACGCAAGAATTTCTGCCGTGCGCGTTGAACACCCACCGGTTGAACCGGCCTTTGGGTATGCATTCGAGGCATTGGGTAAGAAGCTTGTTTTGTCTGGTGACACGAGACCCTGCGATGCCCTCGTCGACGCAGCGGTACAAGCCGATGTCCTGGTTCACGAAGTTTTCGCCCATTCGCATGATGACCGTTCACTGGTCGGAGGAACCCGGACGTCGCAAACCATGTCAGCGGTTGCAAGTTACCACACCACAGCCGATGAAGTGGGCAGGATTGCACGTGATGCAAGAGTGAAATGCCTGGTGCTGAGCCATATCGTCCCGCCAGACGCCAACGAGAAAGACCTGATCGCCGCCGTTCGCCGTCACTATTCAGGCCCGGTCATTGTCGGCGAAGATCTGATGTCATTCGACCTCCTGACCGGCCATTTCAACCAGCATCAGGTTCACTTTTCCATTTGATCGCAAATAGGCGTGGATAACACCAAACCAACGGTGCCAAACTGTCGTAAACTGTCAGTAGCTTTTGCCGCGCACCGTTGCGCATGTTCTCTTTTTGATCTAGTTCTCCACCATGGCCGAATCCAAACGCATCATATCCGTTCAGGGCGCGCGCGAGCACAACCTCAAGAACGTTTCCATTGAACTGCCGCGCGACAAGCTGATCGTGTTTACCGGCCTGTCCGGCTCCGGCAAGTCATCCCTGGCATTTGACACCATCTATGCCGAAGGCCAGCGCCGCTATGTGGAAAGCCTGTCTGCCTATGCCAGGCAGTTTCTGGAAATGATGCAGAAGCCCGACGTTGACCAGATCGACGGCCTGTCACCGGCAATCTCCATCGAACAGAAGACGACGAGCCGCAACCCGCGTTCGACCGTCGGCACCGTTACTGAAATTTATGACTATATGCGGCTGCTGTTCGCCCGTGTCGGCATTGCCTATTCGCCGGCCACCGGCCTGCCGATCCAGAGCCAGACAGTCACCCAGATGGTCGACCGGGTGATGGAAATTGAAGATGGTGCCAGGCTTTATCTGCTTGCGCCGGTCATTCGCGGACGCAAGGGGGAGTACCGCAAGGAATTCGCCGAACTGATGAAAAAGGGCTTTCAGCGCGTCAAGGTGGACGGTCAGTTCCACGAAATCGCAGATGTCCCTGCCCTGGACAAGAAGTACAAGCATGACATCGACGTGGTTGTAGACCGCATCGTGGTCCGCGATGACATCGCAACCCGCCTTGCAGACAGTTTCGAAACTGCCCTGAAACTGACCGACGGACTCGCGGTCGTGGAGTTTGCAGACAAACCGCTGCCAGAAACGGCAACCTCCGCCAAAAGTGCCAACAAGTCGCTCAATGAAACCCATGAGCGCATCACGTTTTCTGAAAAGTTTGCCTGTCCGGTGTCCGGCTTCACCATTGATGAGGTTGAACCCAGGCTGTTTTCCTTCAACAATCCGTTTGGCGCCTGCCCCAAGTGCGACGGGCTGGGTACCGAACTGCGCTTCGAAGCCGACCTGGTCGTACCGGACAAGACCCTGTCGATGCGCCAGGGCTGCATTGTGCCGTGGGCGAAAACCGGTTCGACCTCGCCGTATTACACCCAGACGCTGCAGGCCTTGTGCAAGCACTACAAGGCATCCATGTCCACGCCCTGGGAAGAGCTGGACGATGATATCAAGGATGCTGTGCTGTTCGGCACCGGTGAGGAAGAGATCACCTTCGTCTATGATGACGGGCTGCGCTCCTACAAGACGAAAAAACCGTTTGAAGGGGTCATCGGCAATATTGAGCGGCGATGGCGCGAAACCGATTCCAGCTGGGTGCGTGAGGAACTCGCACAATTCCAGTCGGATTATCCCTGCCAGGCATGTGAAGGTTTCCGCCTGAAGCCGCAGGCACTGGCCGTGCGCATCAACGGTCTGCACGTGGCACAGGTGTCACTGATGTCGATCCGGGCGGCAAACGACTGGTTCAACGACCTGTCCGGCAAGCTGACACCGAAAGAACTGGAAATTGCCGCCCGCATCCTCAAGGAGATCCGCGAACGGCTGAAGTTCCTGGTTGATGTTGGCCTGGATTACCTCACCCTGTCGCGCAAGTCCGGCACCTTGTCGGGCGGCGAGAGCCAGCGCATTCGCCTGGCGTCACAAATCGGCTCCGGCCTGACCGGCGTTCTTTATGTGCTGGATGAACCGTCCATCGGCCTGCACCAGCGCGACAATGCCCGGCTGCTGGAAACCTTGGTGCACCTGCGCGACATCGGCAACACGGTGATTGTGGTCGAGCACGACGAAGACGCCATCCGGTCCGCCGACTATGTGGTCGACATCGGTCCCGGTGCCGGCATTCACGGCGGCACCATCGTCGCAGAAGGCAGCGCAGATGAAGTAATGGCCAATCCGGCATCGCTCACCGGAAAGTACCTGACCGGTGTCATGCAGGTGCCGACCCCGCCGAAGCGCCGCAAGCTCGACAAGAAGCGCCTGATCAAGGTGTCCGGCGCGCGCGCCAACAACTTGAAAAACGTCTCTGCCGAACTGCCTCTTGGACTGTTTACCTGCGTGACCGGTGTATCCGGCGGCGGCAAGTCAACGCTGCTCATTGATACGGTGTACAAGTCCGCTGCCCGCAAGCTGATGAAGGCGCGCCAGATACCGGCGGAGCATGACAAGATTGCCGGCCTGGAGATGCTCGACAAGATCATCGATATCGACCAGTCGCCGATTGGCCGCACACCCCGCTCCAACCCGGCGACCTATACCGGCGCATTCACCCCCATACGGGAATGGTTCGCGGCGTTGCCGGAATCAAAGGCGCGCGGCTACGGACCGGGCCGGTTTTCGTTCAACGTCAAAGGCGGCCGCTGCGAAACCTGCCAGGGCGATGGTGTGATCAAGATTGAAATGCACTTCCTGCCCGACGTTTATGTGACCTGCGATGCCTGCCAGGGCAAACGCTATAACCGCGAAACCCTGGACATCACCTTCAAGGACAAGTCCATCGCCGACATTCTGAACATGACCGTCGCCGAAGGCGCTGACTTCTTCCGTGCGGTTCCAGCCGTGCGCGACAAGCTTGTCACACTGGAGAGGGTCGGGCTTGGCTATATCAAGGTCGGACAACAGGCTACCACCCTGTCCGGTGGTGAGGCGCAGCGGGTCAAGCTTGCCAAGGAGTTGTCCAAGCGGGCAACCGGACGCACATTGTACTTGCTGGATGAACCAACCACAGGTTTGCATTTTCACGATGTCGCCAAGTTGCTGGAAGTGCTGCATGAACTGGTCGAGCACGGCAACACCGTGGTCGTCATCGAGCACAATCTGGAAGTGATCAAGACCGCGGACTGGATCATCGACCTTGGCCCTGAAGGCGGTGATGGCGGTGGCGAGATCGTTGCCGCCGGAACACCGGAAGACGTAGTCGGCGTCGAGCGGTCTTATACCGGCCAGTATCTGGCGCCGGTGTTGTCACGTGGAAAGCAAGCCGCAGCAGAATAGGCGCCATGATTGCAGATCATGCCATGGACTGTTAATGTGCCTTAAAACAGCACATAAACAGTACCTGCAATAAGTTATTCTCATGGCTATCGCGCTTCGTAAAAACCTGCCCCCGACAAATGCACTGGTCGTGTTCGAGGCTGCCGGCCGGCATATGAACTTCACCCGCGCCGCCAAGGAACTGGACGTAACCCAGTCGGCCGTCAGCAGGCAGATCCAGCTGCTGGAGGATTTCCTGGGTGTGGCAGTGTTCCAGCGCCAGTCACGCGGGCTGTCGCTCACCCGTGAGGGCGAACGCCTGCACCGCGCCGTTGGCATGGGGCTTGAACACATTGCCAATGTCTCGTCTGACCTGCGCCGGCAGCCGGGGCCCGGCGAGCTGACGGTCGCGACATCGGTTGCCTTCGCCTCTTACTGGCTGATGGCGCGCATTGCCAAGTTTCGCGGCTCTCATCCCGAAATCGACATTCGCCTCGTCGCATCTTCACCTGTTTACGACCTGGCCAGCGAAGGCATTGACATTGCGGTCCGCTATGGAGCCGGTGAATGGCCCGCCGCAGACGCCGTGCGGCTGTTTGACAACGAAATCTGGCCTGTATGCTCCCCCCGCTACATGGAGAAATCCAGCCCGATCAATTCGCAGTCTGACCTGCTTCGCCATTCCCTGTTGCATCTCAATAAATTCGACCGCAACTGGGTGACATGGGACAGCTTTCTGGAATCCCTGGGTGTTGATGGCGAGCAATCAGGCCGTGGCTTCACGTTCGACAACTACATGGTGCTGATCCAGTCCGCCTTGCGCGGGGAAGGCATTGCCCTGTGCGGCAGGCGGCTGGCGGAGGATTTTATTGAACAGGGAGACCTGGTACGCCCGATCGATGCGGTACAGCAGTCAGACCGGGGTTTTTGGCTGCTCAGGCCGAAGGATGGGCAATTGTCGCCTCAGGCACGACAATTTTATGAATGGTTACTTGATGAAGCACGGCAACCTGCCTGATCATTGCGTCCTGATACGGTCCGGATAACACCCCATGACGCGCAAGCACATCATCTTTGTTCACGGCCGGTCCATCAAACCGTCGGCATCGCGAAAAAAGAAACTTATCAGCGATGCGCTGATGCACGGGCTGTACAAGGTATCGCCTGATGCAGCCGAGGCCATCCGGTCCGGCACCGTCAAATGTTCATTCGCCTATTATGGCGACGTCAACAATTCCATCATGGCAACCCATGATCCCGAAATTGCCGCCAGGCTGACCGCCCGCAACAACAAGGGATATGGGTATGAACCCTGTCTGCCCCACGAACCATATGCAAGGAGCCTCAGAAAGATGCTGGACATCGGCACCTTTGATGAAGCCGCCTACAATCAGGTGATCAGCCAGCACAAGGATTTGCGTTATCTGAACAACGCGGCGCGAGCCTTCAGCACATTGCTGTCGGTGCTGACCCGCAGCCGTGGCAATGAGATCATCCTGCAGCGCAGTTCAGCAGACATGGGAGCCTACCTGATGAGCCGGAAAACCGGTTCCGAAGTACGTGAGCGCCTGCAGAACCCGTTGCGAAGGGCCATAAATGCGCGCGATGAAATCTGCATCGTCAGCCATTCCATGGGCTGTGTCGTGGCTTATGATGTGTTGTGGAAATTCTCGCAAATGAGCGAATACGAAAAGTTGCAGCGCAAGAACCCCAATGTCTCCAAATGGCTCACCCTCGGCTGTCCACTGGGTGAAGCCGGCGTGCGGGCCAACCTCTATGATGCCCGTGAACATGCAGGCGGACGATTTCCGAAAGCCATCGTCAAGGACTGGGTCAATATCGCCGCTTATGATGACTTCATCGCCCATGACCCGACCATGATCGACGATTTCGCCGAAATGCTTGAATATGGCTACGTGAACTCGATCACCGACAAGCGAATGTACAATTGCTGGGTGCATTACAACACAAGCAATCCGCACAAGCTGTACGGCTACCTGGCCAATCAGCTTGTCGCGACCGAGATTGCAGACTGGGTCAACAGTTAGTCGACCTCGCACCTTGCCGACCGTTGTAATAGGCTCTAGTGGTTCACTTCATGACACACAAAACAATCCATATCGTCGGTGGCGGCATGGCAGGCTCCGAAGCGGCCTGGCAGGCAGCGCACGCCGGTGTACAGGTAATCCTTCACGAAATGCGCCCGGTTCGCGAAACCGATGCGCACCAGACCGACGGACTGGCGGAACTGGTCTGTTCCAACTCGTTTCGTTCAGATGATGACGAACACAATGCGGTTGGCCTTTTGCACTGGGAAATGCGCCAGGCAAACTCGCTCATCATGGCCATGGGTGACCGGCACAAGCTGCCGGCAGGCGGCGCGCTGGCGGTTGACCGGGACGCTTTTTCAGCCGACGTGACCGCGGCCCTGCAAGCTCACCCCAACATCACCATTGAGCGCGAAGAAGTAGCCGGACTGCCTCCGGCCGACTGGGCCCAGGCCATTGTGGCAACCGGGCCCCTCACCTCGCAGGCACTCGCGAATGACATCCGCACCACTACCGGCGATGACGGCCTGGCGTTCTTCGATGCCATCGCCCCCATCATTCATCGCGAGACCATAGACTTTGACCAGGCCTGGTTTCAGTCACGCTATGACAAGGCCGGCCCTGGCGGCACGGGTGCCGATTACATCAACTGCCCCTTGAACCGGGAGCAGTATGAAGCCTTCATCGCTGCGCTGATTGACGGCGACAAGGCCGACTTCAAGGAATGGGAGGAAAACACACCCTACTTCGACGGCTGCCTGCCGATCGAGGTGATGGCCGATCGCGGACCGGAAACCCTGCGCCATGGTCCGATGAAGCCCATGGGGCTGACCAACAGGCACAAGCCGGATGAAAAGCCCTATGCAGTCGTACAGCTCCGCCAGGACAATGCACTGGGCACGCTGTACAACATGGTCGGCTTTCAGACCAAGCTGAAGCATGGCGAACAGGTGCGGATTTTCCGGGCCATACCCGGTCTCGAAAAGGCAGAGTTTGCCAGGCTCGGCGGCCTGCACCGCAATACTTTCATCAACTCCCCCAAGCTGCTTGATGCATCGTTGCAGCTAAAAAGCCGGCCGGGCCTGCGGTTTGCCGGCCAGATCACCGGCGTGGAAGGCTATGTGGAAAGTGCCGCCATGGGCCTGATGGCAGGTCGCATGGCCGCAGCCGAAGAACTGACCGGTGAGATGTTGCCGCCACCTCCGCCGACAACCGCGCATGGCTCATTGATATCGCACATTTCGGGCGGACATCTGAGCGACGACAGTGGCGACATGACCAGCAAGGCGCGCTCGTTCCAGCCGATGAATGTCAATTTCGGCCTGTTTCCCGAGGTTGAAGTGCCGCGCGACGAAAATGGCAAGCGGCCACGCGGCAAGGCCAAGAAACCAGCCCGGCAACTGGCTTATACAGGCCGTGCCAAGGCAGACTTCGCCAACTGGCTCTCAGCCCATGCAGAGCGCGTGGCAGCCGAGTAGCCATATGTTTGGAACCTGAAGCGCTTCAGAATGCTTCACTGCGCACCGCATTCAGCAAGCGCAGTTGCCGCATCCATTGTGGTGACGTGACCACCTTCCTCGTCAGGGATGCACGAGCCCGCTCCAGCTTCTTCAGGTAACTGGGCACAAGGGCCACGGGCAGATACGCCTTGACCGCCGCATCCGGGACCAGATGCCACATTTCGCGGGCCTCTTCGAGCCGCTTGTTTGCATGCCGGCACAATTGCAGCAACACCAGTTCAAGCCCGGCACCACCCCTGCCCGACAGCACGTGTGCCTGGGTCAAGTCATGCTTTGCCAGCATGTCCACCGGTATCATGCATTGTCCGCGCGCCCGGTGTATCGGCAAGGACCGCATCAGACCGGTCAGCCCCATCGCGACACCGGCCAGACCGGAGACTTCGGCGCATTCAAGACCGTCATCACCGGCCATGATCAAGGCACTCATCTGAAGAACGGCAGACGATGTTTCACCCAGATAGCCCTCCAGCGTATTGAGGTCCGGCACCGGATCATCAAACAGATCGAACCGGCGGGCATCCAGCATGGCCTGAAACGAGTGCCGCGGCAGGTCGCCTGCCTCTATGGCGCGGGCCAGCGCCTGTGCCAGCGGTGAATCGACGGTCTGCCCGACATAAATTGCATCAATGACCTCACCCCACCAGGCAAGCCTCACTTCACCGGCAGCCGGGTCTGTTACCCTCTCGCGGATCTGGGCAAGCTCGGAATTGAACGCGAACAGGCCGGCAAGAAACCCGCGTGACCGCTCCGGCATAAGCAACAGGCACAAATACCGGTCGCGGTCACTTTCGCGCAGGTCCTCGAGCAATTGCTCCATCAGTTCTGCCGGAAATGTACTCATGACCCGCTCCGATGATGATCAACCGCAATCAGCGCACATGCCACGTCGCGGCCTTCCTGCAACAACACATTGTAGGTTCGAACCGCCGCCCCGGTGGCCATCGGCTCAAGCCCGATACCCGCTTCCACAAACGCCCGGCGTATGTCGCCGGACGGGAAAACCTGGTTGTCGCCGGTGCCAAGCAGAACAAACCCGACACCTTCAGGACTTCCCAGTACCTGGGCAAAGTCGGACAATCGCAGATTCTCCGGCTTTACCGGCGGCCATCCGTAAACGCCGCCTGGCAGACACAGCAATGACCCCTTGTGCGACAGATCGCGAAACCGGAACCCGCCATTGCCATAGGCGTCAATCGCAACGCGCTCGGGCAAAAACGGTGCGTCGTTCATCAGGGTTGCGCAATCTCTGCCTGCGGGTTGTCACCGGGTCCAGGTGTCGGTGCGCGGTCAACGTAAGCGCCCAGCAAGGACAATAGCGGCGCACCGATGAAAATCGATGAATAGGTGCCGATAACAACACCCCATATCATGGCAAACGTAAATCCGCGCAGCACTTCTCCGCCAAACACATAAAGAGATATCAGCGCCACGAGGGTGGAAATCGATGTCATCAAAGTACGCGGCAGCGTCTGATTGAGCGACATGTCCACCATCTCGTTGAAATTCATCTTCTTGTATTTGCGCAGGTTCTCGCGAAAGCGGTCAAACACCACCACCGTATCATTGAGCGAGTATCCGACGATGGTCAAAAGCGCTGCAATGATGGTCAGGTCAAACTGCAGTTGCAGGATTGCAAACAGCCCGATTGTCAGCGCCACATCGTGCACCAGGGTCGCTACCGTGCCGATGGCGAACTGCCATTCAAACCGCAGCCAGATGTAGATCATGATGGCAACGAACGCCAGCAGGATGGCCAGGATACCGTCGCGTGCCAGCTCACCGGAGACCTTTGGACCGACCACTTCAACACGCCGGTAGTCCACGTTGGGTCCGAGCGCATCTTTTACCGTCTGAATTGCTTTTTGCTGTGCCTCTTCACCGCCTTCTTGTGTCTCGATCCGGATCAGCACATCTGTCGGTTCGCCGAATTCCTGCAATTCCGAGCCGCCAAGTCCAAGCCCGCCAATGGTGGTGCGCAGCTCGTTGAGATCGGCAGGCTGTTCGGTTCTGATTTCAATCAGCGTACCACCCTTGAAGTCGATGCCGTAATTCAGGCCGATTGCAAAAAACAATCCGATTGACAGCAACACGGCTGCGACCGAGACATAAAAGCCCGGGCGCGCGAACTTCATGAACGCGATCTTGGTATTGTCCGGAACGAAGCGAAGCGGCCTCATGGTCTCGATCTCCTGATGATCTTGCGGCCGGTCATAGCGGCACCGTCTTGGGTCTGCTCAGCTTGATCCACCCGGAAATGATGAGCTGGGTCACTGTGTATGCGGTGAACACGGTTGCCAGGATGCCGATACCCAGCGTCACGGCAAATCCACGTACAGGCCCGGACCCCATGCCGAACAGGATAACCGCGGCGATCAGCGTGGTGATATTGGCATCGAGAATAGTGGCAAGCGCCATACGGAAACCGGTCTCGATGGCGTTCAGCGGCGATCGGCCATTGGCGACCTCCTCACGTATTCGCTCAAACACCAGCACATTGGCATCCACCGCCATGCCCATGGTGAGAACAATCCCGGCGATACCGGGCAATGTCAGCGTCGCGCCCAGGAATGACAGTGTTCCCAAAATCATCGTCAGGTTGGCCACCAGCGCCAGCACGGCAAACAGGCCGAAAAGCCCGTAGGAGATGACCATGAAGATCAGCACGCCGATCAGGCCGATGATGGATGCGCGGAAACCGGCTTCAACAGAGTCGGAACCAAGGCTGGGGCCAACCGTGCGTTCTTCAACAATCGTCAGCTTGGCCGGCAGGGCGCCGGACCGCAAAACGATGGCCAGATCGTTGGCCTCCTGAGTCGAGAAATCCCCGGAAATCTGACCGGACCCGCCACAAATCTGTTCGTTGATGCGAGGCGCTGAAACAACTTTAGTGTCAAGGACAATAGCGAACGGACGACCGACATTGTTCTGGGTCAGGCGGCAGAAGCGCTGGGCACCGGCGGTATTGAAGCGGAAATTCACAATCGGCTCGTTGGTGCGCTGGTCAAAACCGGTCTGGGCGTCATTAAGATCTTCGCCATCAACCGTCGCTGACCGCGAAGTCTGCACCCAATAGAAGATGGAAGGGGTTTCACCTTTATCTTCGTCGAACGTTTCAGGTATCTCTTCACACCCCAGAGGAACCTGTCCACCTGCCCCCTGCGGTTGATTATCGCAGAGTAACCTGAACTGCAGCAGCGCAGTTTTGCCCAGCAGATCCTTCAGACGCTCAGGATCCTGCAGACCGGGCACCTGGACCAGTATCCGGTCGGTGCCCTGCTGCTGAATGGTCGGTTCGGTCGTTCCCAGTTCGTTGATGCGGACACCAAGAACCTCGATGGACTGCTGCACTGCCCGGCCGATCCGGGTCTGCAGGCCTCCTTCGGAAAACGTCAGTCTGACATTCTGGCCATTGCGGACAACGTCGAATTCCTGAACCTGCACGCCCTGGCCGAACAGCCCGGTGTCCAGCGGCTGGGAAAGCCCCTGCAATATGGTGAAGCCCTCTTCGGCCCTGGCCGGCTCGGAAATAGTGACGCTTGCCCCATTGCCGGTGCGTTTCAGGTTGGCATAGCGGATCTTGGCATCGCGCAGGCGCAGCCGGACATCTCCGACCAGTTGCTTCTCCAGGGTATCCTTCAGTGATGGAACGTCCACTTCCAGCAGGATGTGACTGCCGCCCTGCAGGTCGAGCCCCAGTGTCAGTGCCTGGCTCGGCATGAAATTGGGCAACGCCTCGCGGGACTTTTCGGCCAGCAGATTGGGCATTGCCATGAGCCCGGCAAGCAACACGATACCGATAACGACAAAAGCCTTCAGCTTGGAAAAATGCAACATGGCAGTCTGATCAGTCCCCGAAATAGAGGTATGTTGTTTGTTCGCAATCGCCGGCCAAAATTTGCCGGTTCACCGTCAAAAGCAAAACCCGGCAGATACTCAGTCGGCTTTGGCCGGTTCACCCTTGACCCGCACTTCAGTAATAGCGCTCTTGATCATGCGGAACTTTCCGCCCTCGCCGGTATCAACGACGATTTCTCCGTCATCAACCACTTTGGTGACCTTGCCGACAATCCCCCCGGCGGTCACAATGGTGTCACCACGCCGGACATTCGAAACCAGTTCCTGATGTGCCTTCATCCGCTTTTGCTGCGGGCGCAGGATCAGAAACCAGAAGATGGCCATGATCATGATGATCGGCGCAAGCAGCGAGAATATATCAGCGCCCGGTGCGCCACCGGCCTGTGCGTAAGCGGGTGAAATAAACATGGTCTAATCTCCTGAAACCGAATCCGTGAATTGGTATATAGCCCTGCGTGAGCGCAATGCAACAGTAACGCCTTGTTACCCACCGGCCTTGCAACACTGTGTATCAGGCCGTAAAGCCATCTCAACCTGATTTCCGCCAACACCAGAGCTTGCGAATATCCTTATGCCAAATGACCGTCTGGACGATATCCTGAACCGCCTTGACCGAATTGCCGGCGCGCTGGAACGATCCGCGCCGCCGCAATCACAAGATGCAGACTATGATGCTGCTGATGCGTTCGTCTGGCACGCGGCGACCTGCACACTGCAGCCTGTACCCCGGGTAAACCGGGTGGAAATGGTACTTTTGCACGGAATTGACCGGGTTCGCGACATCCTGGTCGACAATACGGTACGCTTTGCAAGGGGACTGCCTGCCAACAATGCGCTGTTGTGGGGCGCGCGCGGCATGGGCAAAAGCTCACTGGTCAAGGCATCTCACGCTGCCATAACGGCCCAGCATGATCACAAGCTGAAGCTCATAGAAATCCACCGCGAGGACATTGAGGGCCTGCCTGTTCTGATGGGTCAGTTGCGCGATCAGTCCGGCTACCGTTTCATCATTTTTTGTGACGATTTGTCGTTCGACAGTCAGGATACATCCTACAAATCACTGAAAGCCGCACTCGATGGGGGAATCGAGGGACGCCCCGACAATGTGTTATTGTATGCAACTTCCAACCGGCGCCACCTCCTGCCACGTGACATGATCGAGAATGAACGTTCCACCGCCATCAATCCGTCGGAGGCTGTTCAGGAGAAAGTCTCCCTGTCCGACAGGTTCGGACTGTGGCTCGGCTTCCATTCCTGTTCGCAGGACGAATACCTCGAAATGATCCGGGGCTACGTCAATCACTTCAAGTTGACTATTGCCGAAGACCAGCTCCGCGCGGAGGCCATTGAATGGCAGACCACCCGCGGCAGCCGTTCAGGCCGGGTCGCCTGGCAGTATGTGCAGGATCTTGCCGGACGCCTCGGCAAGGCTCTTACATAGGAAAACAGCCCGGACCATGGTGATCCGGGCTGCTGTAACGGCGATAAGGAAACCGGCTTAACCCAATGCCTTCTCGTTGGCAGTCCATTCTTCCGGCGAGTTGCCGACCGGCACCAGACCCCATTGCTTGAACGCATCACGTTCCTTGATCTGCTCCAGCCAGCGATCCAGGTTCGGCAATTTCGGCCGCTTGGCGATATCAAATGCCATGTAGCGCCAGAAATACACACCGAGCGCGATATCGGCATAGTTGAAGTGACGCCCGGTGAGCCATGGCTTGCGGCCAATGGCGCGATTGGCGATCTTGAACAGGTCACCTGCTTTCCGCTCCGCCTCTTTTACCGCTGCCGGATTTTTCTGTTCCGGCGTGGCCCGCACGGTGTCGAAAAGAATGGTGAACATTGGCGGGTTCAGCGTGGTCGCGGTCCAGTCTGTCCACTGGTCAGCCAGCGCCCACGGCTTCTGGCCGCGCGGGCGGATATTGTCCTTGCCGTACTTGCGCGCCAGATAACGCATCATGGTGTTGGACTCAAACAGGGTAACCGTGCCGTCCTTCATGACCGGTACGAGCCCGTTCGGGTTCATCTTAAGGAATGCCTTGTCATCAAGGCCGCCGAACTGGCCGCCGGCAGCATGGCGTTCAAATGGCTGGCCGGTTTCGCCGAGCGCCCAAAGAACCTTCTGCACATTGATGGAAGACCGTCTTCCCCATACTTCAATCATATTGTTTTCCTTCGTTGAGAATCACGAGTGGCGCCATATTCGGCAGAATTTTCCGGAATTCAAGTGGTGATATCATCACCGGTATGTTTCGACTCGACTCCACGCCAGCAGCAACAAACCACCCGTCACTTCGGGATGAAACGAGGCTCATAGCCCCCTGGTTAAATTCAGCCGCGCCCGGAATACATTCGTAACATGTTGTTCTGATTCAGTAAGTCAAGCAGATTTCCTCTGTATACAAACACAGTGTGGCAAATATGTCACACATTTGAAAATTATGGCGAAACCTAGACATACGTGTTGACTAGCTACCAACTACATGCAAGGGGTGAATCAAGGCGAATCGAAGAATTGGCCAATAGAATTAGTAAGTTAGTGGGATGCGTAATGAAAAAGTACCTTTTAGCGGCGGCGGCATGCGTGTCGTCAATAGCAATCGGACTGGCCTCTGCGTCTGCGGACGAGCTGCCGCAATGGAACGGTTTGTACGGCGGCGTTAATGTCGGCATCGGCCACAGTGGTTCTGACTCGGCCACCGGTACCGCCCGAATTTTCGGTCGGGATTTATCAGTTACCAGGAGTTTTGATCTGGACACCGGCCTGATTGGCGGTGCCCAACTTGGTTACAATCTTCAGCATGACCGGTTTGTTTTCGGGCTCGAGGCCGATTTCAACGGCGCCGATCTGTCTACTGAACCCGGCTCGCTAATCAGCTTCGGCCCGCTTCAGCTGGGTACATTCACCAGCGACGTGAACTGGTTTGGTACCGCACGCGCACGCGCCGGTATCCTGCTCGATGACGATTTTCTGTTTTATGCCACCGGTGGCCTGGCATACGGAGAGGTATCCAATTCTTTCGGAGTGTCCTTCAGAGGAAGAGGCAGCAGTGTTTCAAACACCGATATACGTCTCGGTTGGACAGCCGGAGCAGGCGTGGAGACCATGCTCAGGTCAAACATGAAGCTCAAACTTGAATATCTCTATGTTGACCTTGGATCAGATACCGTCTTCGAGGGTAGACTGTTTGTTCCGGTTTCCGGTGAGTCCGATGTCAGTTTCCATGCGGCCCGTGTCGGTCTGAATATCGATTTTGACACGCCCCTGTTTGGCCAGTAACGCCGGGTTCGAGCTCGCGAAATCAAAACAGGCCCGGTCTCATCAGAGACCGGGCCTGCTTTCGTCCGGGAACTGTCCAGTTTGCAGGGTTCCTGCAGTTCCTCGATCAGTATGATTTTTGAATGAAACAATCAAAAATCATGAAACTGATCGTTTCCAAAGTGCTAGATCAACTTTATGGATTCTGTTGAACCCATGTCGATCTAGTTAGACGCCGTCCGCGACGACAGGTATTTCATCGGGTCAACCGCGGTTGCACCCTGGCGCACTTCAAAGTGTACCTGCGGGGTCTTTACCGATCCGGTCTTGCCGGCGCGGGCAATCACGTCACCGCGGCGAACCGCGTCACCGCGCTTCACCATCAGTTCACTGTTGTGGGCATATGCGGTCACCCAGCCATTCTGGTGACGTACCAGAACCAGTTCGCCATAGCCTTTCAGCTCGTTGCCGGCATAGGCAACGACACCGGCCTCAGCGGCACGAACCCCGGTTCCTTCCGGAACTGCAATATTGATACCCTCATTGCGGGTGTTGTTCGGCTTGGAACCAAACTTTGAGATCACCCGTCCACGGACAGGCCAGCGGAAGCCACTGCCATTGTCAGCCCGTGGGATCTGCGTCTCCTGCCTCAGGACAGGAGCCGGCTGGCGGGTAACCGGCTGGGTCTGATCCAGGTAATCCGGTGTTCTCGCGGCAAGTCTCTGCTGCGGCAGGCGAGCCGGTGCTGCATCCGCGACCGGAGACTGAATGCCGCCACCTGGAATGCGCACACGCTGACCGATGCTGAGACCGCTGTTCATGCTCAGACCGTTGTGGGCGGCGATCCTGTGCGGGCGCATTTCATAGGCACGGCCCAGCGAATAGAGCGTTTCGCCACGGCGGACGACATGTACGCCGTTGCTCTGCGATCCGGACTGCACCTGTGCACGTGGTGCCGGCGCGTTGGCAAATGCCACTGTCGGGCGCGGCGAAACCGGATTACTGGTTCCCGGCACACTCAGGCGCTGACCAACAGCAAGTGTGTAAGGCGCACGAATATTGTTGGCACGCGCAAGCTGGCTGACACTCAGGCCATTGGCGCGGGCCAGCGAATACATGGTCTGGCCGGGACGCACGGTAACCGTGCCATTGCTGGCAGGCGCATAGCTTGGCGCAGGTGCAGCAGCCGGTGCACGATAGCTCGGCGCAGGTGCACGGGCCTGCTGACGATAGCTCGTCGCAGGTGGTGTGTAACCGGCTGAAGGAGACGGTGCGTTCTGCCATGACGGACGCGCATTGGCGACACGGTCACCGGACAATGGTGATGTCTCAACCCTGTCAACGGCGGCAGACTTGGTCTCTTTCTTGGAAACGGAATTTGTGGCGATGCTCGGATAGTCGGCAAAGCGATCAGAAGATGCGGAACAACCTGCCAGAAGGGCGGCTGTAGCCGTCGCGGCGAAAACGCGTGAAATTTTGGAAGTCGTACTCATACCCTTACCCCAAACACAGAACTTACAAACTGGACTGGAGCCGATAGTGAATGGTTTAGGTTAAGGAGGAGTTTATCAGTTAAAAAACCACTGCGCTTTTTGCGTAAAGTTTTCAGATTTCGCAGAAAACAGCGGGCTACATACCTCTCGCAATGCCTTCAACAAGCGGCACAAAGCGCACAGGCATTAAGCTTTCACGGGTAAAATCTTCTTCCGTACGGGTAATACGCAGGATTTCCTGCCTGCCGGGAGACACTTCGACCGGCACAACGAGAATTCCACCCACAGCCAGCTGTTCGATCAGCTGGCGCGGCAGTTGCGGCGCGGCCGCGGTCACGATGATGCGCTCAAACGGCGCCTGCTTGGGCCACCCCTTGTTCCCGTCACCCAGCAGGGTTGTTATATTGGCTTGCCTCAGCTCCGCAAAGCGCCGTTCAGCAGACTTGAGCAATGTCCGGTATCGTTCGATGGTGTAAATCCGGCGGCACAGCTGGGCCAGGATAACGGTCTGATATCCACTGCCGGTGCCGATCTCCAGCACTTTCATGCGTTCACCGACTTTCAGCTTCTCGGTCATGAAAGCCACAATGAACGGTTGCGACAGCGTCTGTCCGCATTCAATCGGAAGCGCCTGGTCGGCGTAAGCCAGGTCCTGGAAGGTATCCGGCACGAAAACTTCCCGCGGCACGGTTTCGATTGCCTCAAGTACCCTGGTATCGCGAATGCCACGGGACCTGAGTCCCATGATGAGTTCAATCTTCTGTTGGTCGGTCGCCGTCATGATGCATGTCGTGCCCTAAGTCTGGCCGTTTTGCAATTGCGCCAACAGATCAAGCTGCGTCAGGTTGGCATGCAGCGGCGTCACCGACACAAAGCCGTTATACACGGCATGAATATCAGTGCCTTCAGGCGGGTTTGATTGCTGGCGCTTGAAACCGATCCAGAAATAGTCGCGGCCACGCGCATCGGTTCGCTGATCCAGCATCAGGAGATTCTGATCACGCTGGCCCTGCCGGGTAAATTGAACGCCCTTTACATCACCGGCATCGCAGTCGGGAAAATTGACATTCAGCAACACGCCCGGCTCTGGCCTGGTCTGCACAAGATCTTTCACGATCTGTGCACCGAGACTGCGCCCGGTGTCCCAGGGCACGTTGCGTCCCGCAATACCGTAGGTCTGGCTGAGGGCCATTGACCTGATACCCAGCGCAGTTCCTTCCATCGCCGCAGCGATAGTGCCGGAATAGGTCACATCATCAGCTATGTTCTGGCCGCGATTGACCCCGGAGAGGATCAGGTCCGGCACATCCGGCATGATGTGGCGCACCCCCATCAGCACGCTGTCGGCCGGCGTTCCCTCGACGGCAAACCGGCGCGGGCCAAGCTCGCGCATGCGCAAGGGGTGCGACAGCGAAATGGATCGCCCTGCCCCGGACTGTTCACGCTCCGGTGCCACCACCCAGACATCATCGCTGAGGTCAGCCGCGATTGCTTCCAGCACTTCAAGACCAGGCGCATTTATGCCGTCATCATTGGCCAGCAGGATACGGTACGGTTCGCCGTTCGCGCGGGTCAACATCAAGCTGCACCAATGGTGTCGATACCACCCATGTAAGGCTTGAGCGCCTCAGGTATGGTGATGGTGCCGTCTGCCTGCTGGTAATTCTCCATCACCGCAATCAGCGTGCGCCCGACGGCCAGGCCTGATCCGTTCAGGGTATGAACGAAACGGGTACCCTTGCCGGTCTCCTCGCGCACCCGCGCATTCATGCGCCTCGCCTGGAAGTCACCACACACCGAGCAGCTGGAAATCTCGCGATAGGCATCCTGACCGGGCAGCCAGACTTCGATATCATAGGTCATCTGTGCGCCAAAACCCATGTCGCCGGCGCACAGCGCCATAACCCGGTAGGGAAGACCGAGACGCTTCAATACCTCTTCGGCACACCCGGTCATACGGTTCAGCTCATCGCGCGACGTTTCCGGCGCCGTGACGGATACCATCTCGACCTTCCAGAACTGATGCTGCCGGATCATGCCTCGGGTGTCGCGGCCGGCAGCGCCGGCTTCCGCCCTGAAACACGGTGTCAGCGCCGTGACCCGGATCGGCAGTTCATCAGTTTCAAGAATGCGTTCCCTGACCATATTTGTCAGCGGCACTTCCGATGTCGGGATAAGCCAGCGTTCGTCTGTGGTGTGAAACAGGTCATCAGCGAATTTCGGCAACTGGCCGGTGCCGAACAATGCCTCGTCACGCACCAGCAATGGCGGGTTCACCTCAGTGTAGCCATGTTCGGTGGTCTGCATGTCCAGCATGAACTGGCCGATGGCCCGCTCCAGCCGGGCCAGGCCGCCCTTCAACACGGTGAACCGGGCACCCGACATTTTTGCTGCCGTTTCAAAGTCCATAAGGCCGAGTGCTTCGCCAATCTCGAAATGCTGCCTGGCCTCGAAGTTCAGTGGCCTGGCTTCACCGACCCGGCGCACCTCGACATTGTCCGCCTCGTCCTTGCCGGCGGGCACCTCTTCCAGCGGCAGGTTCGGCAGTGTACTCAGAATTGCATTCAGCTCGTCATCAATGCGGCGTTCTTCTTCCTCGCCCGTTTGAATGATGCCCTTCAGGTCACCGACTTCGGCCTTGAGGGCTTCTGCTTTTTCGGTATCGCCTGCCCCCATGGCCTGACCGATTTCCTTGGATGCGGAATTGCGCCGTGACTGGGCATCCTGCAATTTCTGCAAGTGAGTGCGGCGCGCCTCGTCAAGCTCTATCAGGCGTGCCGCGTGGGGCTCGGCGCCCCGCAAGGCAAGGCCGGCATCAAATGCGTCGGCATTTTCACGAATCCAGCGAATATCGAACATCGGTTTTTATCTGCAAAAAGGGGTGAATCAATCATGCGCAATCATATCCATCCGCATAAACCGACTGTATAGGCGGCATCACCTGCAAGGTAAAGAACAAGCCGTGCCATTGCGTGATCGTACCGCGTTACATCCGGGCAATGAGAACATGTCGGGTTGCTGAATTTACCTGAGCACCCGCCGATCCGTGTGATTGCGGCACAATGCCAGGCGACCATTTCAATCCATATTGATCAGTTGCTCGGGATTGGGCGTCCGATCATTGAGGCAACCGCATTCGGCTGATTTACCATTTCCGCCAGCGTCGGCATGATGTCATTCACACTCGTGCTGCCTTTCGTCCCGGCACTCCACCGCTCTCCCGCCAGCCATGCAAATCCGCCCTCAATCCGGTGGCCACCTGGCCGGCGCCACGGAACCGGTCCAACCTGGCCCAGTTCAGGATGAATCAGGCCTGTCGGGTTTCCGGCCCAGGTGATCTCCATATCCGCCTCGGAAGCATCAAGCTTCAGCGGGTCGCCCTGATAAAACGTGACGTCCCGGACAATGGGTTCATTTGTTGCGAGATTGCGGCACTCGTTCAGCAGTTTATGTACGTCCTGCAGCTTTGCGTGATAATCAGCGACGCTGACGGTTCCGCGTGCTTCCCGACCAGCCAGGTTGACCCGTGCGCGGGCATTGTAAAATCCGGGGACCGCAAAAACGTCCATTACCGGCCAGAATGCCTGGTAACGCGAACATGGCATCCATTCAATTTCCTGGTAGTCGCGGTCACGATCATAATCGAAGTCCGGCAATTCGATGCCGACCGGAGCTTCAAACTCCCAAAGCGGCGGCACTGCAGCCTCAAGCGCAAAATGCCAGCTGAATTCGCGATCAGCCATGGCCTGCCTGTCATTGCCTACATTCCAGACATCACCACGCATATAGGACCTGCCAAACCGATGCCGGTAAAGCAGTTCGGGAAACAGCGCCATTGCAGCAACATCAGCGTCGTTTGTTCCCATCCCATGCATGGAAAACACTACGATATCGGCATCAGGAAACTGCGTCACAAATTCCCCCACCAGCTTATCGATCTCCCGGTAAATGGCATATAGCCCCTGCCGTCCTGCCACGGCACTGGCACGATCCTTCAGCGGATGATCCGGATCGATCCCATGCCAGGCCATTTCGATACCAGAGTGGGCCTCGCTGACCGTCACGATTGCCAGATCCCAGTCCGGTATCCGCTCACTCAGAACCCAGCTTGCACTTTTCCGCCGGCATGCCACAGCCTCCGCGAGCAATGTACAGGCCTTGGTTGTTTCAGCCTCATCGGGCCAGACGAAACCGTAAATGTAGTCCGTTGCGGGATAAGGGCCAAATCGTTCCGTAATTTCGTCATGCAAACCGGAGGGGTTTGAGAACTTGGCCACGCCCGGATCATGCGCGCCCCAATTGGTCAGGCCTTTGAGATCGCTGGCCAGTTGCAGGTCACAATATGGAACATCGAACACAACTGTCTTCGCACCGGTCAGCTTGCGCAAAACGGGTTTTGCGTTGGTCGCGCGCTGGCGTACCCGGTAGTGGTTTGTATCCAGATCGACGGCCGAGAATCGTCGAAGCTCCTTCGGGGTCTTGCCTGTGCTGAAATGTTCCCAGCTCAGGCCCGTATACATCGACGGACCATTCTCCAGGTCATACCGTGCGCATCGCTGCCGCAATGCCGCAAAGTTTGGCATTTGCCCTTCGGACATCAGCCGTTCTGCCAGGGAAAGTTCAAAGCCGTCGAGGCCAATTGCAAGAGTTCGATTTGTCATAAAGACCTCTAACACAGCATTTCATGCGGGTGAAAGACCAACGGATTGCGAGTAAACAGAATTGCGATATGTCGTACAAGGATGAAAAGTGTGAAACAGCGCACAACCTCCACAGCCGGAAAGACCAATCGGTCTGATAGCACCGGGTTTCATGAGCGCGGCGGGGCAACAACCGCGCCAGCAGCCGTTTCATGCTTCAGCTTCGCTTCGCGGCGGGCAATATAAACCGTAGACACGAAAATGACCCCCGCGCCGATCCAGGTCCAGATGTCGATCAGTTCGCCCAGCGCAAGATAGCCGAACAGCACCGCAAAGGGCAGTCGGGCGAAATCAAAACCAATGACGATGGACGCCTCGGTCGCGGCAAACGCCCGAACCAGGGTTACGTGTCCCAGTGTCGCAATGAGGCCCATCACAAACAACAGCAACCATTGCTGCGTTGTCAGACCATCCCACACAAACACCGCGGCGACGCTGGTCATCGGAACCAGCAGCGCGGTCGAGATAAAGACAATCTTGTCAGGATCATCCCTTGCTGTCATGTGCTTGAGGATGATCGTTGTTGTCCCCATGGCAAAAGCAGAAACAACGGCCAGCAACGCCCCTGCGCCGAGGCTTTCAAAACCGGGCCGCAGAATGATCAGCACCCCGGCGAACCCGGCCAGGGTTGCAATCCAGCGTCTGACCCTGACCACCTCGCTGAGGAACAGCGCCGCACCGATCGTTGCAAAGATCGGTGTCAGGAAGCTGATCGCAGTGACTTCACCGACCGGCAGCAGCGCAAGGGCCGAAAACCATGTGGTCATGGCAATTGTCGCGCTGATCACACGCCAGATGTAGATTTTCGGCTGGGCAGTGCGGAACAACTCGGTCCCGCGGAAGGCAAGCAGCGGCAGCATGGTTACAAATGCAAACAATACCCGCAGGAAGACCACCTGGAATGGATGCACGCCCACGCTGGTCAGGTAGCGGCCAAGCGCTGCCACTCCGGCAAGCAGCGCACAGGAAACAAGCATCCAGACAGCGCCGGCAACAGGATCATTGCGGATGCCGGGCACCGCCGTTGTCGTCTGTGGATCAGACAAGCCAGTAAACTTTCGCGATAGACGCCGAGGGGCGCGGCAGGAACCGGGTCGCCAGCATTGCTTTAATCAAATTTCCATGCAAGCGCGGATTACCAGCATTCTGACAGATGAAGGCAGTCTCAAATTTTCCACCCTGTGGGCTTGCACTGACTGGGTGAACGTTGGACACTATTTCATTCACGGCTTGAGAATGAGGGCTCAGGACAACGTCAACCTAGTGAAAAGTGGACCAGGAGTACCTATGAAATTACCTAAATTGATGTTTGCCCTAGGGGTTGCAGCACTATCACTCGCCGTCACCCAAAGCGCACAAGCAGGCAAGTCCGACGACACTCTCAACTGGGCCTCAAGCCGCGAAGTAGCTGTTGTTGATCCTTACTACAACAACACCCGCATGCTGGTCATCATGGGACAGATGGGCTGGGACGGCCTGGTGTTTCGCGACATCGAGAGCGGTGAATTCAAGCCGTTGCTGGCCAAGAGCTGGAAATGGAATGGCGACAAGGCCATCGAATTCGAGCTTCGTGACGATGTGAAATTCCACGACGGCACCGATTTCGATGCCGACGACGTGGTCTATACGCTCAACCATGTGTCCAACAAGGACAATGGCGTCCTGACCTATCGCAATGTCAGCTGGATCGAGAATGCCGAAAAGCTGGGACCGCACTCGGTGCGTATCAATCTGAAGAAGCCGTTCCCGCCCGCCTTTGCCTATCTCGCCAACGCGGTCAACATGATGCCGTCGGGCCATTATGACAATGTGCCCAAGAAAGCTGACGGCAATCTGGATTATGCTGCTGCAAAACCGGTCGGAACCGGCCCGTACAAGGTGGCCGAAGTCAAAGCCGGCGAATATGTCCTGATGGAAAAGAACGACGCCTATTTCTCTGACAGTCCGAAAGGCACGCCGCAGATCGGCAAGATCAGGTTCCGTACAATCAAGGAAATGAACACCGCCATCGCCGAACTGCTCACCGGCGGCCTTGACTGGATCTGGGATGTGCCGAAGGAGCAGGCTGAACGCATGGCCGACAGTCCGGCGGTTACCGTTGAGAACGCCAAGACATTCCGGGTGTCCTACCTGGCCTTCGATGTTCTCGGCCAGTCCGGCCAGGAGTTCTTCAAGGACAAACGCGTGCGCCAGGCATTCTCTCACGCCATCAACCGTGAATCGATCACAAAGAACCTGGTCGGCCCCGCATCGGTTGTCATTCCATCCGCCTGCCACCCGGACCAGTTCGGCTGCGCCCAGGATGTGCCGACCTATAATTATGACCCGGAAAAAGCGAAGGCCCTTTTGAAGGACGCCGGTCTTGAGAACGGTTTCGAATTCGACCTGTACGCCTACCGTGAGAGGGAATTTACCGAAGCGGTTATCGGCGACCTTGCCAAGGTCGGCATCAAGGCCAAGCTGAACTTCATGCAGTATCGTGCCCTGCGTGACGTGGTGCGCAAGGGCAACACGCCGGTCAATCACATGACCTGGGGCTCATACTCGATCCCTGACGTGTCGGCGATTGTCAGTAACTTCTTCACCCATGGCCCGGACGATCTCACCAAGGACGACAAGGTGAAGGAATATTTGGGCATTGCCGACAACTCGATCGATCCGGCCGAACGCACCGAGAACTACAAGAAGGCGTTCACCCGGATTGCCGAAGAAGCCTACTGGGTGCCGATGTTCACCTACGCCAAGTACTATGCATGGTCGAAGGATCTGGATTTCTCGCCGACACCTGACGAGATCCCGCGCTTTTACACCACCAAGTGGAAGTGATCCGTACGGTTTGAACGTGTAGTCTGAACGAACTTATGCCCGGTCTGCGTTCCGGAGGTCTCGGTGAGGCCGTCCGTAATGACAAAGGCAGACCGGGTAAACCTTCAAGGTACAGATGCTCTATTACACATTGAAGCGGCTCGGTGTGGCGGTTCTGGTTGCCATTACAGTGTCCGTGTTGTCCTTTTCGATGATTTACCTGTCCGGTGACCCGGCAGTGGCGCTGGCCGGCGAAGGGGCCAGCAATGAAGACATTGAGAATGTGCGCCGGGTCTACGGCTTCGACCGGCCGATCATCTTGCAGTACGGCAGTTGGCTGGTGCAGGCCCTGCAGGGCAATCTCGGCCATTCCAATTATCTCAAGGCGCCGGTCGCGAGCGTGATTTTCGAACGCCTGCCGACGACCATGCTGCTGGGCGCCTGTTCACTGGCCTTTGCCCTGCTGCTCGCCATCCCGCTGGGCGTGGTTGCCGCCATCAGGCCCAACAGCATAATTGACCGCATCGCGCTCAGCGTCGCCGTTGTCGGCCAGGCCATGCCGAGTTTCTGGTTTGCCCTGACCCTGATCCTGTGGTTCGGCATAACCTGGAGACTGCTGCCCATTACCGGTACGGCAAGTTGGAAGAACTTCATCATGCCGTCGATGGCGCTCGGTTATTATCTCACGCCGGCCGTGATGCGGCTGACCCGCGCCGGCATGCTGGAAGTGTTGTCATCCGATTACATCCGCACCGCCCGCGCCAAGGGACTGCGCCCCATGACGGTGTTGTTCAAGCATGCCCTGCGCAATGCCATCATCCCGGTCGTGTCACTGGCTGCGGTGCAATTCGGCTTCATGCTCGGCGGTTCCATCGTCATAGAGACCATCTTCGCCATCAACGGGCTCGGCTATCTGGCATGGGAATCCATTCAGCGCGCCGACCTGCCGATGATGCAGGCCATCGTTCTGGTTTTGAGCATCTTCTACATTCTGCTGACTTTCCTGGCGGACATGCTGAACGCCTTCCTCGACCCTCGAATCCGGGTGGCGTGACATGACGACAGACACAACCGGACATCCCGCTGCAACAGAAAACCAGGAGCCGTCTCCCGGCGCCATGATGCGCAAGCGCGTCTTCACCCACTGGGGCTTCATGATCGGCGCAATTGTGTTGATTGCCATCTTCCTGATGGCTCTTCTGGCACCCTATATCTCTCCCGGCGATCCGTTTGACCAGGTCCTGTCGCGCAAGCTGATCCCGCCGGTGTGGAGCGACAGTGCCAAGGCGACATGGGAGCATCCGCTCGGCACCGATCATCTCGGTCGCGATTACATGACACGGCTGTTTTACGGTGCCCGCATTTCGCTGCTCATCGGCTTCGGCGCCATGCTGATCTCCGGCATAATCGGTACGACGCTTGGCGTCCTGGCCGGCTATTACGGCGGCCGTGTCGACATGGTGGTCAATTTCATCATCACAACCCGCCTGTCCATGCCGGTGGTGCTGGTCGCCCTGGCCGTGGTCAGCATCGTCGGCTCGTCCCTGACGGTGGTGATATGGGTACTGGGCCTGCTGATCTGGGACCGGTTTGCCGTGGTCATGCGAAGTGCGACACAACAGGTGCGCGCCCTTGATTTCGTCACATCCGCTCAGGCGCTTGGCTGCTCGACACCGCGCATTCTGCTCACCGAGGTGATGCCCAACATCACCAACCATCTGATCGTGATCGCGACACTGGAAATGGCGCACGCGATTTTGCTGGAAGCAGCCCTGTCCTTCCTCGGACTTGGCGTGCAACCACCGGAGCCCAGTTGGGGCCTGATGATTTCAGAAGCCAAGGGCATGATCTTCTTTGATCCGTGGCTGATCACCATTCCGGGTCTGGCGCTGTTTGCACTGGTACTGTCTATCAACCTGCTGGGAGACGGCATCCGCGATGTAACCGCTCCGGAGAACCGCAACTGATGCATGCAAAATCTCACAGCAAACGGGTTCTCGAAGTCGAAAGCCTCAATGTCGAGATACCGGTTCCCTCCGGCATGCTGCGTCCGGTGCAGGATGTCTCCCTGCATGTGGATCGTGGCGAAACACTGTGCGTGGTGGGTGAATCGGGCTGCGGCAAGTCGCTGACCTCGCTGGCGATCATGGACCTGTTGCCGGGAAAGGCGAAGCGCACCTGTGATGAGATGCGGTTGTCAGGCGACAATGTGTTCCACATTGGCGAGCGTGCCATGTCGGACATCCGCGGTGATCGCATGAGCATGATTTTCCAGGAGCCGATGACATCGCTCAATCCGGCATACACCATCGGCAACCAATTGTCTGAAGCACTGCAGCGCCATCGCAATGTATCCAACACGGCGGCGCGCGAGCGCGCCATCTACCTGCTGGAAAAAGTCGGCATTACCGCAGCAGAAGGTCGTCTCGGCCAGTATCCGCACCAGCTGTCCGGCGGGCTGCGACAGCGCGTGATGATTGCCATGGCGCTCATGTGCGGCCCGGACCTGATTATCGCAGACGAGCCGACGACGGCTCTGGATGTCACCATCCAGGCGCAAATCCTGCATCTGCTGAGCGACCTTCAGCGCGAATTCCAGATGGGCATGATCCTGATCACCCACGATCTTGGCGTGGTGGCCCGCATCGCCGACCGGGTCGCGGTCATGTATGCCGGTCAGGTGGTCGAGACGGGAACAGCAGATCAGATATTCAATGCCCCGCAGCACCCCTATACGCGCGGCCTGCTGGATTGCATTCCAATTCCCGGAAAGACCAAACGCGGCGCACGCCTCGGGGCCATTCCGGGCATCGTGCCGTCGCTGGTAGGCCATATGCAGGGCTGCCACTTTGCCGGCCGCTGTCCTGAAGTTCATGACGCTTGCAGGACCGGCAGCATTGACCTGTTGTCGACAGATCAACCGGGCCATGTCTGCCGCTGCCTGCTGACCCAGGGGTCCGGCACAGTGGCACCGGCACACAAAGAGGCCACCCCATGAGCGATATAGTGCTGGAAGCCAAGGACGTCACCCGCACCTTCATGATCTCCGGCGGGTTCATGAAACCCAAGCGGCCGCTGCACGCGGTCAACGGAATTGATTTACGCATCCGTCAGGGCGAGGTACTGGCCCTCGTCGGTGAATCCGGCTGCGGCAAGACCACGCTCGCCAAAATGCTGCTGGGTCTGCTGCCGCCGACATCCGGTTCGCTGGAACTTGACGGAAACCCGATCGATACAATGGACAGATTGCGTATTGCGCAAACCGTGCAGCCGATTTTCCAGGACCCCTACTCGTCTCTCAATCCACGCAAGTCGATTGGCAGCATCATCACGCTGCCGCTCAAGGTACAGGGTGACAAGGACCCCGGCACCTGGCGCAAACGAGCTGACGAAATCATGGAACTCGTCGGCCTGCCGCGGCGTGTCTACAACAACTATCCCAGCCAGCTGTCGGGCGGTCAGCGCCAGCGCGTGGCCATTGCCCGTGCCCTCATCAACCGGCCGCGTATCGTTATCTGTGATGAACCGACATCGGCGCTGGACGTGTCGGTGCAGTCGCAGATCCTCAATCTGCTGCAGGACTTGAGAGAAGAGCTTGGCCTGACTTACCTGATGATCAGCCATAATCTTGCGGTTGTCGAGCACATGGCGACGCGGGTCGCGGTCATGTATCTCGGTCGTATCGTTGAGGAAGAAGATGCCGACACGTTGTTCCGCACGCCGAAACATCCTTACTCAAAGGCGCTGCTGGAGTCCGTACTGACGCCCGACCCAAGCCTCGGCGTCCCGGACACGCACCTGGGAGCAGCCTATCCAAACCCGCTCGACATGCCGTCGGGTTGCCGTTTCCATCCGCGCTGCATCAAGGCCATGCCGCATTGCGCAACGATAGCGCCGCGGAAAGTCGCATTCGGCGACGGTCACGTCGAATGTCACCTCTATGACGAAAACGAAGGAAAGGGAAAGCTGGCATCATGAGCCAAACCGGCAGTCGCGAAGGCGCGATAGATCGCATCAGACACTATATCGACGGCGGCAGTTTCGAAGCCGAACTGGCGACCCGCGTCGCGCATCGCACTGAAAGCCAGAAACTCCCCGGAAGCCTGCCGCAGCTTCATGAGTATCTCGACGCGGAGATGACGCCTGCATTTGAAGCCATGGGGTTCACCATCAAGCGCTATGACAACCCGGTTGCGGGACAGGCACCGGCGCTTCTTGCAACCCGGATTGAGGACCCGTCACTGCCGACCGTTTTGGGATACGGGCACGGCGATGTCATTCGCGGGCTTGATGATCAATGGACCAGGGGCGACGGGCCCTGGGTCACTGCCCGCGACGGGGACAAGCTTTATGGCCGCGGCACCGCCGACAACAAGGCCCAGCACACCATCAACATGGCCGCAATGCGCGCCATATTGGATGAACGCGGACAGCTTGGCTTCAATGCAAAGTTCCTGATCGAAATGGGCGAAGAAGCCGGATCAAAGGGATTGTCCGAACTGGTCAACGCCAACAAGCAGGATTTTTCAGCCGACGTGTTCATCGCATCTGACGGGCCGCGCGTGACACCTGACCGCCCGACGCTGTCTCTGGGATGCCGGGGTGCTGTGAACCTGGACCTTGTCTGCGATCTCAGGGAAGGAGGGCATCATTCCGGCAACTGGGGCGGGCTGCTCGCCAACCCCGGTATCATTCTCGCCCATGCCATCGCGTCCATTGTCGGTCCGAAGGGTGAACTTCTTGTAGATGGCCTGAAGCCGCCGGCCATGACCGAAGCCGTACGCGACGTTCTGGATGATATCGAGATTGACGGCGGCGACAGCGGACCCGGCATCGACACGTGGTGGGGAGAACCGGGCCTGACACCGCCACAGCGTGTCTATGCCGCCAATGTATTCAACGTACTTGCCTATTCCACCGGAACACCGGGGCGTCCGGTCAACGCCATTCCGCCCAGGGCGTCGGCCAACTGCCAGCTCCGCTTTGTGGCGGGCACCGAGGTGGACAACATTATCCCGGTGCTCCAGGCCCACCTCGACAGGGCCGGTTTCGAAATCGTGAAAGTGACGCCGCCGCCTGCCGCCAATGATGGTATGTTCAAGGCGACCCGGACAGAACCGGATCACCCGTGGGCCGTATTTGTGCGGAATTCGCTGCAGCGTTCCACCAATTCGAAGCCCGCCATTATCCCGTCCATGGGCGGCTCCATCTGCAACGACATATTCACCGACGATCTCGGCCTGCCCGCAATCTGGCTTCCGCACTCCTACACATCGTGCTCACAGCATGCACCCGATGAACATGTGCTGATGTCGGTGTGCCGGTCTGCCCTGGACGTGATGACGGGGCTCTACTGGGATATCGGATCGGGCGATGTCCCGCCGCGCGCAACCTGAAGTCTAACCACAAGGACCTGAACCACTTGACCGAACCCTGTGATCTCAGCGCCGTCGAAGCGCGCCGCCTGATCGGCATCAAGGCTCTTTCACCTGTTGAACTTCTAGACTCCTGTCTTGAACGCATCACGAAATCCAATGGTACTCTCAACGCGGTCGTGGCAATGGATGAAACCGAAGCCAGGGCAAATGCAAAGGCTGCCGAAAAGGCAGTGGCAGATGGCGATGATCTGGGGCTGCTGCATGGATTGCCGGTCGGCATCAAGGATCTGAACGCCACCCGGAACCTGCGCACCACCTGGGGCTCGCTGATCTACAAGGACCATGTCCCGACTGACGACGATCACATGGTCGCCAATGTCCGGGCGGCCGGTGCCAACGTATTCTCGAAAACCAACACGCCGGAATTCGGTGCGGGCGCCAATACCACCAACCGGGTGTACGGCCCCACTGGTAACCCGTTTGACCCTGACAAGACATGTGCCGGCTCCTCCGGGGGGTCCGCTGCGGCCCTGGCCGCGGGTATGATGCCCCTTGCGACAGGTTCGGATTATGGCGGCAGCCTGCGCACCCCGGCGGCGTTCTGCGGCATTACCGGTTATCGCCCCTCGCCCGGCGTTGTTCCTGCAGTGGGGCGCCCTATTTCCCTGAACCCGTTCTCAGTTGTCGGTCCGATGGGACGCACCGTTGCCGATACGCACCTCCTGTTACTGGCACAACAAGACACCAACCTGCGCGACCCGTTCTCCAGCATGGACGACATGGATGTGCCGGCCACTCTTGCCGGAGCCGACCTGTCGAACATCAGCGTTGCAATTTCCGCCGACCTGGGCTGTGCACCTGTCGACAAGGACATTGCAGCAACATTTCAGCAACGCGTCGGCAAGTTCAGCCATGTATTCCGCGACGCGCACAACCGAAACCCCAGGATGCACGATGTCCACGAGGCCTTCGAAATCACCCGTGGGGTGAATTTCGTCGGTGCCCACGGCGACAGGCTGGAACACCATCGTGACCTTCTGGACCGCAATGTGATCGACAACACCGAGCGCGGGCTGAAATACAGCCTTGGCGATGTCGCGTGGGCGCATACGGTTCAGACCCAGATCTACAATGATTTCATTGACTTATTCGAGGAAGTGGACATCCTTATCTGCCCGACGGCCTCTGTATCGCCGTTTCCCCATTCGCAATTGTTCGTTGAAGAGATCAACGGCGACAAAATGCCGACCTATATGAGGTGGCTTGCACTGAGTTATGCGCTGACCATGGCCCTGCCGGCAGCCTGCGCGCTGCCATGCGGCGTGGATCATCTCGGCATGCCGTTCGGCATCCAGGTTGTCGGCCCCAACGGATCCGACGCACTGGTTCTGGAAGTGGCTCACAGCCTCGAACATCTTCTGGCGGCTGATCCGGAAACGGCACGCCCCATCCCGGATATCGCAAAGCTCAACCTTTGACATTGGATCCTCTGATATGAAGCACGGCATCATCACCGCCCCGCAGCCCGAAGCCGTCGAGGCCGGCGCCGATGTGCTGGCCAGCGGCGGAAATGCCGTAGACGCGGCAATCGCCACCGCGCTTGTCCAGACCGCCGTCGATCCGCAGATGTGTGGTATCGCCGGATTTGGTTCCATGCACATCTACATGCCGGAGACACAAACCCATCAGGTCCTTGACTTCCATGGCCGCGCGCCGTCGGCGGCCACACCAGACATGTGGGAACACCTCGTTCTCGGCGAAGCCGAAGACGGTTTCGGCTTCATTCTCAAGGGCCGCGAAAACGAGTGCGGTTATGGCGCCATTACCACGCCGATGTCGCTGAAGGCCTACGATACCGCACTCGCCAGATTTGGCACCATGTCATTGGGCGACCTTATGGAGCCCGCCATCGACTATGCGGAAAACGGGTTTCTGGTGCGCCCGCACGTACATGAGTTCTGGCACAATCCGCCGATCGCCGGGCGCATGGGGTATGTGGAACTGATGACGAAGTTCCCGGCCACGCGCGCCATCTATACCGACAATACCGGCACCCTGCACGGGATCGGCCACAAACTGGTCAACAGGGATCTGGCCAACACCTACCGCCGCATCCAGAAACACGGCCCTGATGATTTCTACACCGGGTCAATCTCACGTGAGATTGTCGCTGACATGAAAACCAATGGTGGCATGATCTCGGCCCAAGACCTTGCAGACGTTTCTGTTACCCCCAATGCGCCCTTGTGGGGCAGCTATCGCGGCCACCGAATTGCCACCAACCCGCCACCGGGTGGTGGTGCCATGATACTGGAAATGTTGAATATTCTGGAGAAATTCGACCTCGCGGCCATGGGTCACAACTCCCCCGCCTATATCGCCACCGTCTCCGAAGCCATGAAGATCGCCACCATCGACAAGGACCGTCACCTGGGCGACCCGAATTTCATGGACATTCCGCTGGATCACCTGACATCGAAGACATATGCAGCAGACAGGGCTGACGAAGTCAGGCGCGGCATCAAGGCGACCGTGCCGCGGATGAATGCCGGTGACAGGGAGTCCAAGGACACCACCCACATCAGCGTTGCGGATGCTCACGGCAACTGTGTCGCGCTTACCCATTCGCTTGGCATGCCGTCAGGTGTCGTCACCGACGGACTTGGTTTCATGTACAATGGCTGCATGGCGGTGTTTGACCCGCGCCCCGGCAATCCGGGCTCAATCGTGCCCGGCAAGGCCCGGTTTTCGGCCATGTGCCCGACCATCATCTTCAAGGACGACAAGCCGGTCCTGGTCATCGGCGCGCCCGGCGGCACCTACATCACCATGGGTGTCCTGCAGGCCATCCTGAATGTGATCGACTTTGGCATGACCGCCCAGGAAGCCGTTGCCGCGCCGCGCTTCTGCACCACGTCCGACGTTATCGACATCACCAACCGCATCCTCAGAAGCACGCAGCGTGACCTGGAAGCAATGGGATATGAGGTGCGCCGAAATGCCCGAAGCTACAATTTCGCCGGTGTACATGCCGTTCGCAATGACGGCGGTAACTGGGATGGTGGAGCAGATCCGGCACGTGACGGAATGGCGTTAAAAATCTGAACAAAAGGAGAGCCGGCAATGGCCGTTGCAACAAGAGCTGAAACCGAAATTGCAAAATGGCTGGCGGACCATGAAGCCGACATGATTTCCCTGCTCGAGGCGCTGGTTAATACCGACAGCGGCAGCTACTACAAGCAGGGCGTCGATGCGGCAGGTATACTGATAAAAGAGTTTCTCGAAGCCCGGGGCATTGCTTGCGACACCATCCCCATTGAAACCCATGGCGATGCGGTCCGCGCCACCGTGTCCGGCACAGCCAATGGCGGCAACCGGCCCATCGTGCTGATGGGACATCGCGACACCGTGTTTCCACGCGGTGAGCCTGAGCGGCGCCCGTTTACCATCCGGGATGGCCGCGCGTATGGCCCCGGTGTTGCCGACATGAAGGCCGGCCTGGTCATGAATGCCTTTGTGCTGGCCGCATTCGCTGACCTGGGCGGTGCACCCGTCCCGCTGGTCGGGCTGTTCACCGGCGATGAAGAGATCGGCTCTCCCTCATCTGCGCCGGTGATTGCACGCGAAACCACCAATGCCCTTGCCGTATTCAATTCTGAACCCGGCCGGGTCAGCGGCAATGTGGTGACGGGGCGCAAGGGCGGCATCTTTTTCAGGTGCACTATCAAGGGCAAGGCTGCTCATTCCGGAGCGAACTTCGCCGACGGTGTCAGCGCCATCGGCGAGCTGGCACACAAGATCAATGCCTGGCATGGCTTCACCGACATCGACCGCGGCATCACCGTAAACGTCGGCCTCATTTCCGGCGGGCAATCCGTCAACACGGTAGCACCTGTAGCTGCCTGTGATATCGACACACGCTTCATCAGGCTGGCCGACAGGGACTGGCTTGTCGAGGCAATCACGGAGATCGCAGACCGCAGCTTTGTATCCGGCACCACCGCCACCATGGAAATCATGGGCGAATTCAAACCATTGGAGCAATCACCTGAATCTGCCGACATATTCGACCTTTATACACAGGCCGGCCGTGACAGCGGGCTTACCATTGCCGGAGAGTTCTCCGGCGGTTGCGCGGACTCTGGTATTGCCGCATCGGTTGGCACGCCCACCATTTGCGGCGTTGGCCCTGTCGGTGCCCATGTCCACAGCCCGGACGAATACATGGAACTCAGCTCTTTCGTACCCCGGGCGCAAACGTTGGCCCGCAGCATTCTTCGCATGCACACCCCGGGCTGAAGCAGGAGACCCGCACCAATGACATTGCCGGAGACCGCATTTGACGCTGACACAATCATGCAGGGCATAGTGAAATGGGCAAAGGTTGAAAGCCCGACCCATCATGTCGAAGGCGTCAATCAGATGATGGACCTTGCAGCCCAGGACATGCATGAACTCGGTGGCGACGTTGAACGCCTTCCCGGCATTGATGGTTTCGGCGATGTGGTGGTGGCGCGCTTCCCCTCACCCGAGAAATCAGAGCAGCCGGGCATTCTGATCCTTGGACACCTGGATACGGTGCATGAGGTCGGAACACTGGCAGACAAGCTTCCAATCCGTCGCGACGGTGACAAATTGTTCGGGCCCGGCGTGCTCGACATGAAAGGTGGCAACCGGTTGGCCATCGAGGCCTTCGGGGCATTGCGGAACGCAGGTCTGCAACCTCACTTGCCGGTCACATTCATGTTTATACCAGATGAGGAAGTCGGCAGTCCGTCATCGCGACGGCGCATTGAAGCGGAGGCTCTCAAGCACGAATATGTGCTGGTCCCCGAACCATTGCGTCCCTGGGGTGATGTCGTCACCGGCCGCCACGCGGTTCAGCGCTTCTGGGTGCGGGCTCACGGGCAACCTGCACATGCAGGCCTTTCCAAAGCGCAGGGACGCAGCGCCATCGCAAAAATGGCAGAGATCATCAGCCGTATCGAAGCGATGAACGATTACGACAAGCAGACAACCTATGCAGTTGGCACCGTACATGGCGGGGTTTTCGTCAACGTCGTGACAACACTCTGTGAAGCGCAGGTCCTTTGCGTTGCCCCGAATGATGAACTGCTTGCAGAAATCCAGTCCAACATGGCCGCACTTGCCGGTGAGGAAGATGGCGTGCGCATCGAGGTCGAGGCCGGACTGTTGCGCCCGGTTGCGAAACCTCACGACAAAACCATGGCCTTGTACAATCATGCCCGCAAGCTTGCCGCCGCCATGGGCGTCGAGTTGGGGCATTGCCAGTCGGGCGGCGGCAGCGACGGTAATTTCACCGGTGCGCTCGGTATCGCAACCCTGGACGGGCTGGGTGTTGGCGGGGCCAATGCACACACTTTCAATGAACACCTTCTGATCCCGACACTGGTGCCGCAATGCCGCCTGATTGCCGGGCTTCTGCAGACGTTAAAGTAAACGCCGGACAACCGAGGGGAGTTGTCCGGCGTGACGGCAGGAGAAAGCCCGGTGGTATAAACCGGGGCCCTGCCGATTGCTGATAAGTTTTCCAATGTGAAGGCAGATTTCGCGGCTTCAGCAAAAATTCCTGCAGAAAAAGCTTGTCGGGCGCAACACCGGCAATACCGCAGCCGGACGACAGCTGCAGGTCGGCGATAACTGTCAAATCAACTCAGTCTTCGTCTTCAGCCTCACGCGCTGCTTCTGCTGCATCGCGTTTCTTCTCAACCAGACGAACCGTCCAGATTGACGCTTCGTAGAGCAGCAAAAGCGGAATACCCAGGCCCAGCTGGGAGAACGGATCCGGCGGGGTCAGCACGGCTGCGGCCACGAACACACCGACGACAGCGTATTTGCGCTTTTCCTTCAGCCCCTGCGACGTGATGATGCCGACCCGGCCAAGCAGCGTCAGGATAACCGGCATCTGGAAACAGATGCCGAACGCCAGGATCAGCGTCATGGTCAGGCTGAGATACTCAGACACCTTGGGCAGAAGTTCAATGACCGCCCGCCCGTCCGCACCGGTCTGCTGGAAGCTGATGAAAAACCGCATGGCGATCGGCATGACCATGAAGAACACCAGCGATGCCCCGGCCACGAACAGAACCGGCGTTGCATAGAGATACGGTTTGAATGCGTTGCGCTCATTCTTGTACAGGCCAGGCGCCACAAACATGTAGATCTGGGTGGCAATCAGCGGAAACGCCAGGAACAGTCCGCCGAACATGCCGATCTTCAACTGGGTAAAGAAGAACTCCTGCGGCGCGGTGAAAATCAGCTTCAGTTCCTGGTTTTCACCGACGGCCCACTGGTATGGGATCAGCAGGAAATCAAAAATCTTGTCGGCAAAGTAGAAGCAGACGACAAACATGAGCGCAAAGCCGATGACCGAGCGGATCAACCTGGTCCGAAGTTCGGCCAGGTGCTCGATAAGCGGCGCGCTGGAAGCTTCGATGTCGTCGTCAGTCGCGCTCATGCAGTTGTACCCTTGGCAGCCGCAGTTTTCTTGGCGGTTGCGGTTTTCTTGGCCGCCGCTTTCCCGGACGCAGGTTTTTTGGCTGCTGCAGCCTTTTTGGCCGGCTTGGCTGCTGGTTCGGATGTTGTCTTGGGTGCTTCTTTTTCCGGTGGCGACGATACCTTGCCAGGCTCACGAGCGACATCGCTGAGCGTTTCGTTCATGTCGAAATTGGTTGCCTTGGAGATGTCTTTTTTCAGGTCGTCAAGACCGCTGTCTTTGGCGGCGTCCTCGATGTGTCCCTGAAACTCCCGGGCCATGGCCCGTACCTTGGTCATCACCTGTCCAACAGTGCGCAGCACTTTCGGCAGATCGCGCGGGCCGATGACAATCAGTGCGACGACCGCAATGAGCATCAGTTCCGTACTGCCTATGCCGAAATCGAACATGTGAACTTGTGTTCCCGAACGCTGAGGAAAGACCCTGTCAAGACTGAGCCGGCAGACCGCCTTCAATCAGCAGGCTGCAAGGATACCAGGACAAATCAGCTCTTGGCTTTGTCCTTGGCCTTTTCGGTCATCTCTTCTGCTTCCAGCTCAATAGTCTTGGCTGTGTCAGCGACCGTTTCCTTGGTCTCATCAACTTCTTCGGCGATGCCTTTTTTGAAACTCTTGATGCCCTTGGCGACGTCACCCATAAGCTCGGAAATCTTGCCGCGGCCAAACAGGATGACCAAAAGCAGAACGATAATAATAATTTGCCATGGTCCGATAGACATTTAAATTCTCCCTATACACAAAGGCCCCACCCGGACCTCTCGTAATTCGCGCGCACTATTGCAGAAAGCCCTATGGGTCGCAACACGAGATAGCGGCAACAAGCATAGAGCGGTTAATATGTGAAATGGTGTCAGCCACCCAAATTGTCAAACACAAGTACATGATCGTGATCTAGGCGGAAACGGGCCGTCTCGCCCAGCTTCGGGCATCCGGTTGTCGCCACCCTGGCGTAGACCACCTCATTCAATCCTTCAAACATCAGTGAAAGCTCCACCTTATCGCCCAGAAAACGCTGATCGGTTACTTGCGCGGCAATCGAGCCTGCATCGTCGTCACCGGTTCGCACAAACGCCTGCGGCCGGATCATGACAAGTGCCGGGCCGCCCTCCTCACCAACATCGGTCTTGAACCTGCCAAGCGGTGTATCCGCCGCACCATCGACAATACGCACCCGCAACTCGTTCACGTCCGAAAAGAACCGGGCCGCTTCGGCGTCCGCCGGCTGGCGATACAATTCATCAGGCGTGCCGATCTGCACCACGCGCCCGGCGCGCATCAACACAATACGGTCCGCCATGCCCATGGCCTCTTCAGGATCATGGGTCACCAGGATGGAACTGGCGCGGGTTTCTTTCAGTATAGCCAGGGTTTCATGACGCACATGTTCCCTGAGACGCTGGTCCAACCCTGAAAACGGTTCATCCATCAGCAATACGGCCGGGCGCGGTACAATCGCCCGGGCCAGTGCGACGCGCTGCTGCTCACCGCCGGACAACTCATGCGGATAGGATTTTTCCAGATGATCCAGCCCGACCCGCAACAAGGCTGAACGCGCAGCGTTGGTGGCGCTTTCCTTGTCCACCCCCTTCAACCCGAACGTCACATTGCCCATCACGGTGAGATGCGGAAACAGCGCATAGTCCTGAAACATCAGGCCAACCGAACGCTTTTCCGGCGGGACGAACCTTGCATCTGAAGCCACTTCGGCGCTGTCGAGCAGAATACGCCCGGAATCCGGGCGTTCCACGCCGGCCGCCAGCCGCATCAAGGTGGACTTGCCGCACCCCGATGGTCCCAGCAGGCAAACGATCTCGCCCTGCTTCAATTCAAACGATACATTGCGGACGGCTTCAGTCTCGCCATACGCGAGAGACACGTCATCAAAAGTGACGCTGGAGGCAAACGCCGCCGCTGCCGTGCCGCGCGGTCCCCAGCGGCCCCTGGTGGTTCTGTGAAGTACTTCTGTCATTGCGGATGGTGATTACACCAACACGTCGCAACTATCCAGCATTCACGAGGTCGCTATTCCATTCCTGCACAGAGCAACCTATAGAGAGCACTCAATCGGGACACGCAGCGATTGTGCTGCGACAGAGACAGATGGCAGACCACGGCACCTTCAGGCAAAGCTTCAGGCGGTTCGCGCGCGCATTGCACCAATCCCACAGGGACAAGGCTTTCCTGTCTGACGGGACATTGCTGGGCTTTGTCCGGGAAAACGATTTCATTGCCGGTGACAGCGATATCGATCTAGCGATGTTCGCTGAAGATTACGATGCGTCCGTCATAGACAGTGTGGCTCGCGCGGGTTTCGTCTTGACCAAGCAGTCCGGGGCCGAGGAAAACGGCCTCTCCCTCAAGTTCCATGACGGACAGACAGGAATTGACCTCACGCTGTTCTACACAAATGCCTCGGGACATCATTGCTACGTGTATCAAAGGCGCAACCGCGTTCGGTATTCGTTTCCGGCGTTCAAACTGCAGCCGGCCGTGTTTCAGGGCATGCCGGTCATGTGCCCGGCAGACGCCGAGCGGATGCTTGAAGTCCAGTACGGGCCAGACTGGCGAACCCCGTCGAAATATTGGAGCTATGCGTTTTCGCCGGCCAATGCCGCGCCGGACGGCGGCTTGTTGTGGCGGTCATACTTCACATGGCGCCGCGCCAAATGGAAATTGCGCTGCATGGCAAAGGCAGTGGGCCTGCTGGCGGTTCCGTCACCACGGCCCGCCCTGCCGCCGGTTGCCGATCGCGGCAATCAGCTGAAAACGGGCATCATCTTCACGGACGGCGTTTTCGACATGCTGCATGCAAATCATGTGAAAGTGCTGGAAGCAGCAAAAGCACTGGGAGAATACCTGGTTGTCGCCGTCGCTACCGACAAGCTGGCTGATACCTACAAGCGCAAACCGGTGATCTGCGAACAGGAACGCCTGTTGATGGTCCAGTCACTGGCGTGCGTTGACGAAGCGTACCTGATGTCCGGGCCCCTCGATGCATCGGGCATGGACCATATCCTGAATCACTACAGTCCATGCGCCGTCGTTTACGGTGGCGATGCAACACCTGGGTTTTACGAGCCGGCTGAGCGCGCCGGCATCATGGTCAGGCCTGCCTACCGTCCGGGCATCAACAGCAGCGCCATTATTGACACCGTGCTGTCCAGGCCGGACACGCTGGCGCCCAAAGTGAACCTGCCGCCTGTCGAGGTTGACTAGGGTCAGGCCCCGTTGCCGCCGCCATCGTCATCAAGCACCTCCGGCAGGTCCATGTTCAGGGCTTCATCAGGCTCGGCAGATGCATCATCGGTTTCTTCATCGTCGGGCAGGTGCATCTCAAGCTCCGGCTCGAAATCAGTTGCATCCAGCGGATCTTCATCCGGACCCAGCGTATCATCATCGCTGGGGCTTGGAATGAACATGTCAGGCGGCAGATTACCCGACAGCAAACCGGCGCCTTTCAGTTCCACCATTCCCGGTAGATCGCGGATTTCGTTCAACCCGAAATGCTCCAGGAATTCCTGGGTCGTGCCATAGGTGACCGGACGGCCGGGTGTACGCCTGCGGCCGCGCATCTTGATCCAGCCGATTTCCATCAGGATGTCCAGCGTACCTTTTGCCGTGGCCACACCTCGGATGTCTTCAATTTCAGCGCGGGTAACCGGCTGGTGATAGGCGATGATCGACAATACTTCGAGACCGGCACGCGACAGTTTTTTCTGCTCAACAGCTTCTTCGCGCAACAGGAAGCTCAGATCATCTGCCGTGCGGAATGCCCACTTGCCGGCAATCTGCATCAGGTTCACGCCACGCATCTGATAACTTTCCTGCACGGCCTCCAGCAGAGCCGCAACATCTGCGTCTTTCGGCAAAGCTGCTGCAAGTTCTGCTTCAGACAGCGGCCCGGTCGCTGCAAACAGAAGGGCTTCAACCACACGCTGTTGCTGCAACTCCGGCATGACACCGGAAATCGCATCGCCCTTGCGCAGCAGGTAGTCCGGCAAATCACTATCGTCGACCGGTGGCAGGTCTTGGACAGACCCGATGTCATCGGCCGTAGATGCGGCTTCTGTCACCTCGTCTTCAAGGTCATGCGACGGCTCTTGTCCGTTTTCCATCTTCACTGCTTGCTTGGCCAACTTGTAAACCCTCTTGCCCCATTTGGCCCTCATCCAGGGCCATAACATCTAACCTGCGCGTGAGCGCCGCATATAAATCGCGTCAAACGCCTTTTCCTGCCGCACTTCCAGAACCCCCTCGCGCGCCAGCTCAAGCGACGCCGTGAACCCTGATGCGATCACGGACGCCCGCTTTTCCGGCTCCACCATGTATTCCAGCAAATAGGAATCAAACCGGCCCCATTCATCCATCGTGCCCAGCATTCGTTCCAATGCGGTACGGGCTTCCTTGAGGGTCCACACCGGCATCCGCTTGATTTCGTAGTTATGGTGGGCCGCCTTGCGTTGCCTGCGGTCTGCATAAACCTGCAACAGGTCAATCAGGGTGTCGCTCCACTCAACCTGCTTTTCCACCACGACAGGCTCCGGCCAGCCGCGGGCAAACACGTCACGTCCGAGACGGTTGCGCGACATCAGCTTGGCGCCTGCATCCCGCATGGCCTGCAATCGCTGCAGACGGAACTGCAACCGTGCCGCCAGTTCTTCCGGCGGCGGTTCATCACCATCATCGGCTTCCTTGGGCAGCAACAGGCGCGATTTGAGATAGGCAAGCCACGCCGCCATCACCAGGTAGTCGGCTGCCAGTTCCAGCTTCATCTTGCGCGCATCTTCAATGAACACGAGATACTGCTCGGCAAGCGCCAGAATGGAAATCCTGGTGATGTCGACTTTCTGGTTGCGCGCCAATTGCAGCAAAAGATCCAGCGGGCCTTCAAAACCGTCCAGGTCGACAATCAGCGGCAGACCGTCGTCTTCCGGCTCCGGCATAAGACGCACCGGCCCCTGACCATCCGGCCATAGCTCGTCCTGTGCTTGAGTTGTCGCATCTTTGCTCATGAAATCCGCACTTCAATGCCCACATGTCGCGGGTTTGTCACAATTGATACACCAGATATAGCGCGCTTCGCCATCCCTGACAGCGGCTATACGCACTTATCCTCAAGTGATGTGGCCGCCATGTGATGAAATTGCGCCAGCCGCCGCAGGCCCGCTCAGGCCATGGCCATCATACTGTCCAGCACACGTTCTGCTTCAGCCACGTCAAAATCATCCGGTGTGCGCAGGAATGACAGCGCTCGCAGAGCCCGTTTTTCGGCAATGCCTTTCAAGGTGCCGGCTGCATCTGCAACCTGGTTCATCTCTTCAATGTCCCCATTGCAGTGCAACAGCACATCACATCCGGCCTTGAGCGCCAGTTCCGCGCGTGCATGCATTGATGACCTGAAATTGGAGAGATCTTCGCCTACCACCTGGGTAAGCGAAGCATCCAGCGCCTTCATTGACAGATCATCGCTCATCAAAAGGCCGTCAAAGCCGATCTGCTTGCGGACCACATCACCGATCACCTTCGAAGACAGGGTGCATGGTGCATCTTCATCAATTGCCGAATAGACGACGTGAGCCGTCATCGCCATCGGAATGTCGGCCAGCGCCGCAAATGGCGCAAAGTCCACCTGCTCGAGCTGGTGGTGCGGTACATCGACCACCGGCAACTCCAGATGGCTGTCGCAGAACGCGCGGCCATGACCGGGAATGTGCTTGATGATCGGCAACACGCCGCCATCCATCAGACCCTGCGCAGCGGCCCTGCCGAGTAACGCGACCTGCTCGGGACTACTGCCGTAGGCACGGTCTCCGATTATTTTGTGACTGCCGGCCTGCGGAACATCCAGCACCGGCACACAATCGACATTGATGCCGACTTCGGCCAGGTCCCTTGCAAGCAGTCGATAAACCAGCCGGGTCGCCGACAAACCGGTCAGTGCATCAAGCTCATAGATGTCGGCATAGGAGCGCCCGGGTGGGTATTTACGCCATTCAGGCGGGCCCATGCGCTGCACCCTGCCGCCTTCCTGATCAATCAGCACCGGAGCGTCTGTTCGCCCGACTAGCTCGCGAAATCGCGATGTCAGGTCGCAAATCTGCTTACGGTTTTCGACATTCCGGGCAAACAGGATGAGGCCCCAGGGCTGTGCATCACGAAAAAAAGCTTCTTCATCAGCACTCAGCTCAACGCCTGCGCAACCGCAAATAAACGCACCAATCATGGTTTGCGTAACCCTCTCACCCGAATCGGCCCCGGTAATCTCGCTGAATTTAGCGATTTTGACTCGGCGTGCAATTCCTGCGTGCCGAGCACTGATAAAATACACCGCAAATTTGCTTAAAATTGTCCGTTGTCCGTTCAGAAATGCGCAACGTTAACAAGGGATTTAAGACCCGCTCACCCAATCATTGTAGTAAACAAATCCTCATCAAAGCCCGAACACATCAACGGGCTCATGGGAACAATTGGTTAAGTTAGAGGGAGAGAGAGAATGTTACGTGTAGCACCGAACGAGCAAATGATTCCGTGGCAGAAACTGGCAAACGAACGCCTCAGTGTTGCCAATACGCTGGCGCGCATTTGCGTAGTGCTGTTCGCGGTCCTGGTGGTTCTCGGCGTAAACTCGTTTTCAGTGATGTCGCAGCAATCACGGCTGTGCTCCAGCTTGATGGAGGCTCACAGCACCATCGACAAGTATCAGGCAAGCAAACTGCCGACGACACCGATCATCAAGAGTTATTGCCACTAGGGCATCATCACCTGCCCTTTTGTGTTCCTGCAGCATTCTACATCTGCACGAATTGCAAACATCTCCTGATCAGGTTGCAGCGCCAGAATTAGGTAAAGCCCCGCTTTCCGGCAAGGACAGCGGGGCTTTCTCGTCATGCCTGACAATAGTTCACCCGGGCTGGCGCACCACCAGCACCATGGTTGCATGAGCCGGCGCAGAGCCGGTGTTCACCAGTTTGTGGGGTTTGTCGGCATGGTAGCGTAATGCCTCGCCGGCTTTTACCGCGCGGCTTTCACCATCCACGGTCACTTCCAATTGTCCTGTCACCACATAGAGATGCTCAATCGTTCCCGGTGGATGGGGTTCGGACTCAAGCACTCCGGCCGGCTTGGCGTGGAAATCATACCATTGCAGGTGGTCAACCAGGTTCAACGGCCCGGCAATCGCCAGCCTGCACAGTCCGTCTTCGCTCTCCAGCAAGGGAATAGCGGCCCTCGTCTGATGATCGACAAACGCATCGCTCTTACCGGTTTTCAGCACTTCCTCGATAGTCGTGTCGAGTGCCTGTGACAGCCGAAACACGGTGGAAATTGTCGGATTAGTCTCATTTCGCTCGATTTGCGAGATGATTGACTTTGCAACGCCGGATTGCTCGGACAAATCTCCCAACGACATCTTGTAAGCCTTGCGCAGGCGCTGGATGGTTTTGCCCAGTTCCGGTGTGACGTCAGACGGTGTGTGGGTTTTACGTCCGCGTTGTGTAGCCATTTGTGCCCTGCCCCGGTAATTGCTCAGGTCGATGTATTCAGGTGAACCCAAGTTGCTGAAGTTGTTCGTTATCAAGAACGTATACCTCAAAGACGTCCTGTAAGACAAACAACTTCGGCACAGCCTGCCTGCAGAAATCAATCCCTGTTGCGACAATTGTTGCATTGCACAAACGAATCCAAACATGTTAGTGTGCAAACAAGTTTGGATTCGCAGGGAAAACGGCCATGGGCGTGATCAACGTAATCGACACCAACAACAAAACTCACGTACTGGAAGCGGTCGAAGGCTGGCGCGTCATGGAAATCATTCGCGAACACGGTCTGCCGATGGAAGGCCTGTGCGGGGGTGCGTGCGCCTGTGCCACCTGCCATGTCATTGTCGATGACAACTGGACCGACAAGCTGTTCCAGGCACGTGACGAAGAAGAAGACATGCTTGATACCGTGCCCAACGTCATGCCGTCTTCGCGCCTGTCCTGCCAGTTAATCTACAGCGAGGAACTGGATGGTTTGACGGTTGCCCTTGACCCGGCAATTGCGGATGCTGCAAGGGCTGCCTGAACCAAACCCTGCCGCCTTGCGTTGACAGTGAAATGACCTGGATTATCGCTTACATCTTCACTGCCATCGCGTTTTTCGCGATAGATTTTCTCTGGCTGGGAACAATTGCCAGAAGATTCTATTTCTCCCGCATGTCACACCTGCTGGCCGGCAAGGTGAATTATCCCGCCGCCGCCGGGTTTTATGCCGTTTACGTGGTTGGCTTGATCATATTCGCCGTGGCGCCGGCTATCGAGGCCGGCACATGGCAAACCGCCGCCCTGTACGGCGGTCTGTTCGGATTCTTCTGCTATGCCACATATGACATGACCAATCAGGCCACGTTGAAAAACTGGCCGGTTGCCGTCACCGTGGTCGACATTTTGTGGGGCACTTTGCTGTCCGGCACCGCGGCATCCGCAGGGTATATTGCTAGCCGGGCATTCGCATGACTGCGCTTCAACTGCAGTGGGAACTGGTAACCGACCGTGTCATGGGCGGCGTGTCGAACGGGCGAATAGAGCAAATACTCAGCAATGGTCAGCCGGCCAACCGCATGACCGGCCGCGTCAGTCTCGACAATAATGGCGGTTTCATTCAGATCGCAGCAGACCTGCCGCCGCCTCCAGCCGGTGCAATCGGCATTGCGCTGAACCTCATCGGCAATGCAGAGACCTACAACATTCACCTGCGCACCAGTGATCTTGTCCGCCCCTGGCAATCCTTTCGCCAGGCATTCACCGCACCGACGGAATGGACACTGTGCCATTTCGAATTCGGGAATTTTGAGGCCCATCGAACAGACGAACCACTTCGTGTCGAAAACATTCGCCGCATCGGCATCGTCGCGATTGGTCGCGTGTTCGATGCAGATGCGGCGGTATCGTCCGTCAGCTATTACTAGCTGTTCGAGCCTGCAGGTTCACGCCGCACGCGACTTTTGACCGCCCTGCTTCGAGCGGTTCGGACGCCGGCGCCGGTTTGGACCAGGTGAGGACTTCTTCTCCTGATCACCCGTTTTGCCCGTGCCCTTGGCAGCACCGCCGCCAGGACGGCGCGACTGATGCGACCGCTTCTTGTGCTGCGGTTTGGCCCGCGGATCACGATGGCGAGGCTCACGCGGAATGTCACGCATTGAGATATCCGGCAGGCCTTCCGGCACCGGAATCTCGTCCACCTTGCGCTTCAGCAAGCGTTCGATATCACGCAGCAGGCCACGCTCATCATGTGCGCACAGCGCCACTGCAAAACCGGATGCACCGGCACGGGCGGTGCGGCCAATGCGATGCACATAGACTTCCGGCACATGCGGGAGTTCGTAATTGATGACCATTTCAACGCCTGGCACATCAATGCCGCGCGCCGCAATGTCGGTTGCAACGAGGATCGGGCATGATCCCTTGCGGAACCGGTCCAGCGCCTTTTCGCGATTGGACTGTGACTTGTTGCCGTGAATGGCTGCCGCCTCAAAGCCGTCCTGTGCAAGCCGCTTCACAACCCGGTCGGCACCACGCTTGGTGCGGGTAAACACGATCACGCGCTTGCCCATGTTCTCACGCGCCAGGTGAGCCACCGCAGCAATCTTGTTGCCGGCGGCAATATGCATGACCGACTGGTTGATACGTTCAGCCGGTGTGGATACCGCAGCCACGGCAATCTCCACCGGAGATTTCAGGTGGTCATTGGTGAGCTTGCGGATTTCCTTCGGCATGGTCGCAGAAAACAGCAGTGTCTGACGTTTTTCAGGAACCATTGCCACGACGCGGCGGATGGCCGGCATGAAGCCGATATCCAGCATCTGGTCTGCTTCATCCAGGATCAGCACCTCAACCGCGTCCAGCCGCATGGCGCGCTGGTCGATCAGATCAAGCAGACGGCCCGGCGTGGCGACCACGACATCGACACCGCGTGCCATTGTGGCTTTCTGCGGCCTGATCGAAACACCACCCACTATGGAGGTTGCGGACAGTTTCATGCGGGACCCGTAATCGCGCACGGACTTCATGATCTGGGTCACCAGTTCACGGGTCGGCGCCAGTATGAGCGCGCGGCAGGTATGCGGTTTCGGCCGCCCGCCGGTCGCGGCAAGTCGCTGCAGCAAAGGCAGCGCGAAGGCCCCGGTTTTACCGGTCCCGGTCTGGGCAAGCCCGATTACATCACGTCCGTCTAGAATTGTAGGAATTGCCTTCACCTGAATTGGCGTAGGCACATCATGGCCCAATGCATCAAGCGCATTGAGCAACGGCCTGTCGAGGCCGAGGTCGGAAAATTTCAAGTTATTGTTCTTTCTTGTATGCAATGCGCACGAAAGGGTCGGCGCATCTGGGTTTCTTTTCGACGGCAACGGGCAGTGAACCCGATTTGATGGCTCAAGGTCGCCACCGAAGAAAAACATCTGTCACGGGCACGGAGTAGTTTGCGACTCATGTCGGTCGCGGCCCATGTCCAATGGCCGCACAAGCACAGATGTGGGTATTGAAGTCAAGCAAAGCAATGCCGTGCGGTGCAGATGCCGCAGGTCATGCTTAACACCCGGTTCAGACAACCGTTGTCAGAATAGTTCAGATGACATCTGCCCTGGCTCCGCGAGTGAGCCGTTCAACTGGTTACCGGGCTGATGGGCAGCAAGTATGCTCTCGTCCTGTTCTGCCACCGTGTAAAGACACTCCGCGGCCAAATATTCCCAGGCCGTAGACAACCCTTCTTCATGCGTATACACACGAATTGTAGTAAGGGGCAACAATGACACGTTTGTTAATATTACCGGTAGCGTTGTTACTCACCGGATGCGTGACGGCGGAACTGCCGCCGATAGAACAGCCAAAAGCGATCTCTCTCGACCAGGGTCCCAACTCGGCAATAATCTATCTTACAAGAGAGAACGGTGGCGCACTGGGCCATACGACCGCTGAAATAATACTGGACGGCGAGAGAATTGGAACAATGACCAACGGGCAGTGTGTGCGGCTTGCCATTCCGGCCGGATCTCACAATTTGCAGTTGACCAAAAGCGTCTTCGGCAGTCTCGGAAGCGCACTCGGCAACGCAATTGCCAAGGCGTTCAAAGTGTACAATGTCAAAATCGAGGCTGGCCAGCGCCTGCATTACAGAGCTCAGGCACGTTATGACGGTCCGAAGACCGGTTGGTTGTTCTCCGTTTCAAAGCAGGCATCGGGCCAGCCGTGCTAGGCATCCGGTTTGTGGCGCATCAATCAGTTTGCTGTTTATGTGGTTGCTCCACAGCAAGCGTGTCCGCCAAGTGGTGCATCGATGTTCGCCCCAATTGCGCAAGGGTGAGGCTGGTTTCATCTGACACGACGTCCCACAGTTGCGCCAGGCCGCGCTCACCACGCGCCGCCATGGCGAACAGCAAGGGACGCCCGAGAAACACAAAATCGGCCCCCATCGCATACGCCTTGACGACATCCTCGCCGGACCTGATACCGGAGTCGTAAAACAGCGGGAATTCCGTGCCGACTGCTGCGCGAATACGCTGCAGCATCCTGATCGCCGGCGGTGCGCTGTCCAGCTGGCGGCCACCGTGGCTGGAGACCTGAATTCCGTCTACACCCTCCTGTTTGAGGCGCACCGCATCCTCGATGCTCAGGACCCCTTTGATCACGAGGCGTCCCTGCCATTGCTCGCGCAGGCTTTTCAGTTTTGTCCAGTCAGCCGCCGCCCGGCTTTCGGTGCGGTCGAACTTGTTGTCCGGCCCGGTGAAATTCGCCATTTCGGGACGCCCGTTTATCAGCGTCGAAAGCGACCAGCGCGGATGCAGGGCGAAATCGATGAACTGGCGCGGTCCGATCCTGAAGGGCATCTTGAAACCACGCCGCAGTTCGCGCGGGCGCCGGCCTACCTCCGGCACATCAAGCGTCACCACCAGGGTGCGATAGCCGCACGCCTGCGCCCGGTCCAGCAACCCTTTTGTGCTGCTGCCGTCGCCGCTGATGTAAAGCTGGAACCAGGCATGCCCATCGGCCTTTTCGATCATCGTCTCCAGCGCTGTGGACGCCACCGTCGATACGCCGACCGGCACCTTGTGGCGCGCCGCCACCCGGGCCAGCATCAGGTCGGCCCCGGGCGTGGACAGGTTGCACATGCCCATCGGACTGATGCCGAACGGGCGTTCCGCCTCGTGGTCGAACACCGTCACGCCAAGCTTGCGCTCAGCGACATTGATCAGGATGCGCGGCTGCAGGCGCAGGTCCTGCAATGCGGCCCGGTTAAGGGCTTCGCCATGTCCCTCGCCGGCCGCGCCGTCGATATAGTCGAACACCATCCACGGCAGGCGCCCCCGCGCCAGCACGCGCGCGTCTGCTGCAGAATGGATTTCACTCGAGGCAAACAACAAAAGGTTCCTTCTAGGCCTGAACAGCCTTCATGAACCTGTCGCGGATCACTACCGGATCCATGGTGATCACCGGCACTTTCACGTTACCGCTCTCGCACTTGGCGACAATAATAGTCATCTTGTTGCCGTCCAGAGCCGCCTGGATGGTCTTGCCGGTGTCTTCGGCGCTGCACTCAACAACGTTTTCGCACCCGCATGCCCTGGCCACTGCCGTCAGCGACGTCTTCTTGCCGGCATAGGTCGGCTGGTCACCGGTGGAACCGTAGCTGCCATTGTCGATGATAAGCAGAATGAAGTTGTCTGCCACATTGTTGGCGATTGTCGGCAGCGTACCGAAATTGGTCAGCACCGAGCCATCGCCGTCAATCGAGATGACTTTCTTGCCTTGTGCCAGGGCCAGGCCAAGACCGATGGACGATGACAGGCCCATGGTGCCCAGCATGTAGAAGTTGGTCGGCTGGTCGTCGGTCAGGTGCAGTTCCTGGCTCGGCAGCCCGATATTGCAGACGACAAGGTGGTCACGAATGATGGGCGCGATGTCGCGCAGGATTTCAGAGCGGATCATGATCAGTATCCTTTCCAGAAACTGGCGTCGGTCAGAATGGCAACCGGCTTGTTGCACATGAAAGTGTATTTGAGGATTGCGTCCAGTTCGTCGACGTCGTCTTCCTGGTGGAAGTGGTAGGTCGGGATGTTCAACTGGTTGAGCAGGGCTTTCGTATGCACCGCCATTTCCACCTGGCACGCCACCGGCTCACCCAGCTCGCCCCGGTATGAAATCAGCATCGGCAGCGGCATCCGGTAGTACTGGGTCAGCGTCACCAGTGTGTTGACCGTCACACCAATGGCCGTGTTCTGCATGATGATGGCCGGGCGCTTGCCGCCCATGAAGGCACCGGCGCAAAGCCCCATGCCTTCATCTTCCTTGTTGGCCGGTATGTGATAAATTTTCTCGCAGGCATCTATTTCATCGATGACGCCGGCCAGTTGCTTGCAGGGCACTGTGGTGACAAATTCGACGCTGTTGGCGACGAGGTCATCCACTATCTTGGTATTAACAGACACAGAAATTACTCCTCATATGTAGGGAAAGCGTAAGGAATTGAGCGGACTCATTTGGCCGTATAGCCTCCATCAACGGACAGCACCTGCCCGGTAATGTAGGAAGATGCAGGCGAACAGAAAAACAGGATGGAACCGTCGATGTCTTCCGGTTCGCCATTGCGGCCGATGCAGGTTTGAGCGGCATTGCGCGCCGCCCTGTCGGGATCATCGAACACGGGTGCGGTCAGTTCCGTTCTGAAAAAACCCGGTGCCAGTGCATTTGCCGTAATCCCGAACGATGACCAGGCTTCGGCCATGGCGCGGGTCATCTGGCTTACACCGCCCTTTGACGTGCCATAGGCCAAGCCGCCGGGAAACGCCCTGAAGCTTTGCAGGGAAGCGAAATTCATAATGCGCCCAAACCCGTTCCGCTTCATGGCCGGAACGAAACCCTGCGCCAGGAAGAAGGGAGCTGCAAGGTTCAGGTCCAGTGTCACATTCCAGTTTTCAGACGTGACGCCATCAGCCGCCTCGCGAGTGTTGATCCCGGCAGCATTGATCAGGATGTCGGGTGGACCGAATACGTCACTGACAGTCTCGACAACCTTTTTCAGGCAGGAACGGTCCGCCAGGTCAGCCTCGACGAAACCGGCCTGGCCGGGGTGATCTTCAGCCCATTCGGACAATGTATCACCGCGGCGCGCCACGCCCACGACACGAACACCGGCGGCAAGCAGAACATCCGCCGAGCGGCGCCCCAGTCCCGCACTTGCGCCGGTTACACAAGCCGTCTTGCCTGAGATGTCGAACAGGGAACTGTGAGCGTCGTCCTGCATGTCACCCTCTACATGGCCGCCGTCAGGTCAAAGTCTTCGTCAGGGAAGTACTTCGCCAGCCGGATATCGGCGGTCCGAGCATGGCCTTCCATGCCTTCAAGCCTTGAAATCCGTGCTGTTGCTTCCGCCACCGGTTTGGCGCCTTCGCGGGTGGCACGCTGCCAGGTGACGATCTTCATGTACTTGTGAACCGAAAGCCCGCCGGTGTATTTGGCAGCGCCCGATGTCGGCAGCACATGATTGGTACCCGAAGCCTTGTCACCGAAGGCAACCGTGGTTTCCTCGCCAAGGAACAGCGAGCCGTAACATTTCAGCCGGCCCAGCCACCAGTCCAGGTCTTCTGCCTGGACGGTAAGGTGTTCCGGTGCATAGTCGTCCGATGTGGCAGCCATCTCCTCGCGCGTGTCACACACGATCACCTCGGCATAATCGCGCCAGGCTGCTTCGGCGTTCTTGGCATTGAGTTCAGGCAGGTCCGCGATCAGTCCCGGCACCAGTTCCAGGACACGCTCGGCCAGTGCCTGATCATCAGTCACCAGCCACACCGGTGAATTGTAACCATGCTCGGCCTGGCCGACGAGGTCGGCCGCCACGATTGCCGCATCAGCCGTCTTGTCAGCCAGTATGAGGCTGTCGGTCGGACCGGCAAACATGTCGATGCCGACACGGCCAAACAGAATGCGCTTGGCTTCAGCCACGAACTGGTTGCCGGGGCCGACAAGAATGTCGGCCTTCGGCAGGTCGAACAGGCCGAATGCCATTGCGGCCACACCCTGGACGCCGCCCAGCGCCAGGATGGAATTCGCCCCGCAAATGTGGGCTGCATAGATTATGGCCGGTGCAATGCCGACGTCGGGGCGTGGCGGCGAACAGGCAATGATGTTTTCACAACCGGCAACGCTGGCGGTCGTAACCGTCATGATTGCCGAAGCGATATGGCTGTAACGGCCACCGGGGATGTAGCAACCGGCGGTGCGCACGGGGATACTTTTCTGACCGGCAATCAGGCCGGGAACCACTTCGACCTCGATGTCCTTCATGGTCGCCATCTGGGCTTCGGCAAAGCGGCGCACATTGTCATGTGCAAACTGGATGTCCTGCTTCAGTTTTTCAGGTACCAGCGCTGCAGCGGCCTCTATTTCGGCGGGTGTGAGCTTGATGTTGCCTTCATAGCGATCAAACTTTGCAGCATATTCAAGGGCACCGGCATCACCACGCGCTTCAATATCATTCAGAATTGACTGCACTGTGTCGCGCACATCGTCCGCACCACTGGCTGCGGTCAGATCGGCTTTCTTCAAATAGTTGCGGGACATCAATCACAATCTCCTTGCTTACGGGTCGCGACAGCTCACTGTCGAATATCACTGGTATAAAAACGATACTATAAAGATCAGAAGCAGAAACGGCACCACCTTGGCTGCAATCCTGCCGAATGGCTCACCGGTAAAACCTGTCATGAATACGCTGGCCGCAGTGACGACGCCAAGTGCGGCCAATGCCAGGATCGTCAGAACCAAATACACTTCGAACTCCCGACCCGGTTTCAATTCTCAGATAAATGTAATAGCTTGCATCAGGAAAAATGCAAGCTATTACATGAATTAATTCCGAAGATTCACCGAGCTGTGCAATAAGCTCCTGAATTGTTGAAACAATTGATTACCGGCTGACACCAAATGGCATCCACGGGACGCAACCTGCCGACACTTGAAGATGTAGCCCGCGCCGCCGGTGTGTCTACGGCGACGGTTTCTCGCTGCCTGAATGAGCCCGGCAAGGTATCGGAAAAGACGCGGGAACGCGTCATGCAGGCCGTCAGCAAGCTCAACTACTCACCCAATTTCGGCGCCCGTGCAATCGCGGCAAATCGCACCGGCATATTTGGTGCCGTCATCCCCACAATGGAAAACGCCATTTTCGCCCGCGGTATTGAGGCCTTTCAAAAGTCACTGGTTGAGAAAAATGCCACGACGCTTGTCGCAAGTTCCGCCTATGACCCCGAGCAGGAAGCGCAGCAGATCCGCACCATGGTCGCACGCGGTGCCGACGGATTGCTGCTTATCGGAACCGAACGGCGCCCGGAAATTTATGACTTCCTGTCGGACCGCAACATACCCACGGTGATAGCCTGGGCATGCGCTGCGGACAAAGACCGGTCCTATGTCGGATTTGACAATCGCACCGCTTCCGAACACCTGGTATCCAGGGCTATCGGCATGGGTCACCGGACGTTTGCCTGTATATCTGCGCCGGCCGGTAACAATGACCGGGCCCGGGACCGTGTTCTCGGCGCGCAACAGGCAATCACCGCTGCAGGACTGGATGCCGCTTCCATGCCGATCATTGAAACTGACTATTCCATTCAGAACGGTCGCGAGGCATTCAAAAAAGTTGCCGAAGCAGGTTCCCTTCCCTCGCTCATCATCTGTGGCAACGATGTTCTGGCCGTCGGCGCCATACAAGCTGCCAAGCAAGCAGGCCTCGACGTTCCAGGCGATGTCTCGATTACCGGCTTTGATGATATAGAACTGGCCACCGTCATCAGCCCCGCCCTGACAACCGTTCATGTGCCTCACCGCCAAATGGGACAACTTGCAGGCGACACGCTCTACAGTCTGGTCAAGGATGCCACGGCAGCACCGGTCAGGATCGAGCTGGAGACCAGACTGGTCGAACGCGAGTCACTCGCCGCGCCCAACCGCATACGATGAGACCATTGGTTAGGACTGCATCTTTTCCGGACATTACAGTGCGTTCTAGTTTTCAGGCACCGGTGCCTTGCGGGTCTTGTCCAGCAGACTCTTGAAACTGTCTGTAGCCTTGTCCACCAGACCGCGCGCTTTCTCCTCCTGGCTGCCGGATGTTTGGCCATCTTGTTCAACAGGCTCTCCCGCTTTCCGGTACTTCAGAGCCAGTGCCTTGATAAATCCGTCCCTCACTGTTGCCCAGAGATTGGCGGCCTCCAGTGAGGCGGCACCTTCAAACTGATCTTCGTTCATGACAAGCGAAAATGACACGTCGACCGGCTTGTCGCGACCGTTCAGATATTTTTGTGCCGGTATGAAAACAGTTTTTTGCATCAGCCCGGCGTCGGCCGGAATCTGCATTTTCACGTTGTTTGCCAGCAGGCGCCAATCCATATTGATCTTCGCACGGTCCGTCACTTTCCAACTGTCTGTCACGTCAATATCAAGCGTGCCTTGCTCAAGCCAGCTGATTACCGGAGCATCTGAAAAATGGCCGAGGACCGATACCGGCAACTGATCGATTTTCCACGTCGTGGCCCGGCCACCATCAGTGGGTGCTGACCGGATTTCCAGCTTTCGCCCGGCCAGCGTGCCTGAGATGTTCGATCGGAAAAACACATCAAACACCGCGTAATTGCTGCGTAACGGCCTGGATTCCACTGAGTTAAAATTGACATCCAGCGCTTCTTTGCTGGCATTGTAGAGTTGCAGGGTAACACCCGAGATCATCATGTGTTTGACAATGAAATCTCTTCTCGTCTTGATTTTCCGGGGCTTGCGGTCCTTGTCGCGTTTTTTGACATCAAACCGCCCGGACACTCCATTGACGGACAAGGTGTCAAACACCGGTGTCCCAAAGACCAGAGAGTTCATTACAAGATTGCCGGAGACTTCATCAACCTTCAGGTCGAAACTGCTCTTTTCACTGCTCTCGCGCTTTGCGGTCAGGCCGGTTAACCTGAACGATCCGGTAAACAGGTTTCCCGAGATATCGGATGCTGCCACTTCAATCCCGGTCCGTTGCTCAAGTTTTGCCAAAGCCCAGTTGCCAATCGGCTTGAGGAACAGGAAGTTGATCACGATCAGGCCGGCGATTATGACCACAAACACACCCACCGAAGCTCGCTTGATCCATTTGAGGGCGACAGACGGACTGTAATTTGCAGGCGGCGAGACAGGTTCATCCTGCTCGTCTTGTCTGTCGGCCTCGCTTGGCGCATTCGAGTGACCGCCCGAACTCCCGGCAAGATCCGAGATCAGATCTACAATCCAGGCAATCACCGCCGCGGCAAAACTCGCAATGGCAGGAACGACAGCCACGACAAATGAGATCAAAACCTCAACCAACAGACCGACAAGTAATTCCATAACCACTATCCTGATTACAAGAGAACACCGCCAACTTCGGTATTCGAGGCTACCCAGCGCCAAAGAATGCCACGGCAGGCAAACATAACGACATGGAATGTATTACATTTGTTGAAAGGCTCTCGAATCTTGCGGTTCATAAACCTCCGGCCGGTCAAGAGGCAGTGGTTATCGTTGTCTACCGCCGGTCGAATGCCAGTTTTGCCGCCAGGCCGAGGAATACCGCCGACGACACATAACCGAGCGTTCGGGCAATCCATCTGTTTCCCGCCAGTAGACCGCGCACTGAGCCTGCACCGATCCCGACGAAACCGTTTACGGTCGTGCCTGTAATGTTGAGAACCAGCCCCAGCAACAGGAACTGCAGCACGGTCGACCCGCGCTCCGGATCGACGAACTGCGGCAGGAACGCCAGCGTGAACACGATAACTTTCGGGTTCAGCAGATTGACCAGCACGCCATCGCGCCAGGCTCTCATCGGCCGCGACCGGCGGGCATCATCGGGCAGGTCGAACTGCACCGGATGCCTCAGTGCCTGCACCGCCAGCCACACCAGATAACCGACACCGGCCCAGCGCAACACTTCGAATGCCACCGGGTTGGCCGCAATCAGTGCCGCCAGGCCGAAGGCGGCCAGCAGGACATGGACAATACTGCCGGTTGCAATTCCAAGGCTGGCCGCAAAGCCCGCCTGCCGCCCCGACTTTAGCCCTTGCGACAGGCAAAACATCATGTCCGCACCCGGCGTCAGGTTCAGCGCAATGCCGGCCATCATGAAAATCAGCAACTGCGCAGGTTCGATAATCATGATGTCGCCTTTTTCAGTCTCGCGCCAGTTCGAGGGTCATGCACACATTGTGTTGCGTGATCGTATAGTCCGCAAAGGCATCGCAGTAGTCAAACCCGAAGCGCCGGTAAAGCCGGTGCGCCGGGCGAAAATCCACATGGGTGCCGGTCTCCAGGCTGATCCGTTCATACCCCCGCTGCCGGGCAACTTCGAGGATGTGCCTGACCATCCGCTCCGCCACACCCTTGCCGCGATGTTCGGGAGCTGTGCGCATGGACTTGATTTCCGCGAATGTCGGAGAAATTTCTTTCAGCGCGCCGCAGCCCAAAAGGTCGGTTCCATCCCACACGGTCCAGAAGGTCACTTCCGGCACCCGCAAGGCCGCCAGATCGAGCGCATAGACGGTATCCGGTGGCGACAGTGTCCGCATATGGTCAAGGTGGCCTTCAAGCAGGGCCGCGATTTCGGGCCCGCGCAGATCATCTATGCGAATTTCCATAAGCGGTTGCCGCAATTACCATGATTGTTTCTTAAAGAGTTGAAGCAACTTTATGGATATAATTGGACAGATACCGTGTTGTTGCTCCGGCCGGATAATTATACAGGCAGACATTATCTTCAAGTGCGGAAAACATCTTTCCACATATACTCAACCACCCCGCCCCACAAATACAACATCGCCCGGTACAAGTGTCGTTCCCATGTCAGTGAGAGCGTTTAAAAATCGCCGCTATCCACTTTGTGACTTCCGCAATCCGGCGCAGCGAGTGTTGATTCCGATGGGACAACAACCAAACCTCTCGTGAAACTTCTGTGCAACCGGCATCCAGTTGCCGCAGAGCGGGAATACGGCCTGCAATAGGGGTCGGCAACAACGACTTGCCAATACCGGCAATGACAGCCTCCAGCGCCGTTTCGATATCGTGTACCCGCAGCCCCGAGGGTTGTCCGCCATTTCGTTTCAGGGTTTGCGCCAGCCATTTCGCCTGCGGCAGATGAGCCATGCTGTCATCATACGTGACCCAGGGAAGGTTGATGTCCTGCAGATGCGAAACTGATTTGGCGGAAAACACGGAAAACGGCAGTAATCCAACCCGGCGGGCAATCACGTCATTGCCGCCGGTTTGCGGCCGGGCGAAACGCAAGGCAATGTCTGCTTCGCGCAGGGTGAGGCTGAAATCCCTGCTGTCGGGAATGAGATCGATCTGCAGCTTGGGATGCTGCTGCAGAAGACTGTCGACTTGCGGGGCCAGCCAGCGGTTGATCAGCAATGGAACGGAAGTAATCCGGACGGTTCCGATGCATTCATTTGCGCCCCCTCCAAACGTCTCGCTCAGAAGGTCGGTTTCCCGCTCCATGGCCTCTATATGAGACGTTGCCTTTGCACCATGATCCGTCAAAACCAGGGACCCGTCCGGTTGCCTGTGCAACAGATCCTCGCCGAGAGCACGTCGCAAGGCAGCTAGCCGGCGTGACACGGTAGTGCCGTCCACGCCCATCAGACGTGCTGCTGCCGACAGGGAGCCGGCTCTCTTGACGGCCAGCAGATAGCGTAGATCGTTCCAGTTCAGATGCTGCATATTCGCAGTTTAAATATGCAAGAGAACAGCTTCAAGCTGCAAATCTGCGCCCGTATGATGATGCCGCGAGACAATTTTCAGGAAAAGGATATCCATCATGCTGTTCGCCGTTCTGTTTGAAGACAACCCGGGCGCAGGCGCCGACATCAGAGCCCGGCACATGCCGGACCATCTCGCCTTCCTGCAGCGCAACAATTCAGAAATAAGAGCTGCCGGGCCTCTGACAACCGGCGACGGAGCAGGCGCCGGTGGAATGTGGCTGGTCGAGGCAGCCGACGAAACAGCCGCTCGCAAGCTGGTTGAGGAAGACCCGTTGTGGCCAACCGGATTACGCAAGTCCGTAAAGATATTATGCTGGAACCAGGTATTCGCCGACGGCGAGCGGCTGATTTCGCCGCAGTAGCGCAAGCCAGCTTGCAAATCTTGATATATCGAAAACGCCATATTGAGACCGCCCGGCTTTCACTCCAAGGTCATTCGACAAGGTTTACCAGGCACCGCTGGTCCTGACGTGAGCAAGGACATACCAGCAATGGTGACCAGAACAGTTTTGGGAGGTGAAACCCATGACCGTACCGGCTGGATCAAGCAACAGGTTACGCAATTCCATGTTGGGCACTTCCTGCCTGGCAATCCTGTATGCTGCGATATTTCATCCTGGCATTGCTGCGCACGCCGCAAACAATTCATCTGCCTCAAACACCGATAGCCTGGCCAGCCAGTCCAGGTTTCAGCCGGTCACGGAAATTGATGCGGCAGTGTTCGCCAATGGCCGTTCCTACTTTTTCAAAGGCAGTCAGTATTTCAGGCTTCGGCATAGCAAGGTTGAAGCAGGTTATCCAAAATCCATGGCTCTCTGGAAAAACCTCCCGGTGTCGTTTCAGTCAGGCATCGATGCTGCGCTTTACCTGCCCGACAACAGAAAAATATATTTCTTCAAGGGCGACCAGTATGTCCGGCTCACCGTAAATGCGGTGGATCCCGGCTATCCCAAACCAATCTCGATATGGAAAGGTCTGCCGCGTTCGTTTCATTCCGGCATTGATGCCGCGGTCTACCAGAACGGCAGTGTTTATTTCTTCAAGGGCCGTCGCTATGTCCGCTTTGCAAACGGCAGGATGGTCAAGGGTTATCCCAGGAAGCTGCCCGGTGAGTGGGGGTTGCCGTCCGGCTTCCGGCGCGGCATCGACGCTGCCTTTGAGATGGGCACCAACAAAAGGCATTATGTTTTCCGCAGCAACCGTTATGTCAGATTGCGCGGCCGGGAACCGGAAATTGGTTATCCCAAGAGCATCAGCCTCTGGAAAGGTCTCGTCGAACAATCGACAGCAGGCGCCCCGCCGGTCAACGCTGTCCCTCCGCCTTCACCCGGCAGCGACCTTTCAGTCCTGATGAACAACGCCCGGCCGCCGGCATCGAAACAACGCCCGCCTGCCAGCGACAATCTGGCCCGCCCGCTAAAACCGGCTGCCGGCCAGTTCACGAATCCGGGCGCAATTTCGCTTCGCGGGCTTTGTCCCAATGAAGACGCCTGTCCCGGCCTTATCAGGTATCTGTATGATGTCCGCCTGCGAAGTTATGTTCCACCAAGGTTTGTAAACCTGGGTGATTACGCGCCGCAGGGAATAGGCCTTGCAGACCTGGTGGCTATCCGGGATGTTCCGAAGTACGGCGTACGGGCCGGCTGCCGGTTTAACGATCAGCGCTATCGCAACATCATTCGCGACAATCAAAGTGTATGGGTGGACGGTCTTGAACTGGGGACAGCAATTCTGGACCAGTGGGGCGGTGCGTTGAAAACTGCAAAGGCCGCAGTGGCTGGCGTGGTCGCGGGCGAGATTTGTTCAGTCATTGATGACAGCGCCAAGTGCCGTTCAATAGTAAGCGCAGCAATTACCACCGGAATAAACGCAGGCATGGTTGCCCTGGGCCTGCCACCCGACATTCCCGACCTGAAGCAATTGCGCGAACATGGCATCAATTATCTCGCGGCTGAAGCAGTCTCCATTGCCATGAGCCGGGTCGACAAGGTAGCCGGAGATGCAATCCCCGCATTGCTGCGCGAACAGGTCTACAAACGCGCCTTTGATGCTGCCAGCGATGTATTGTCGGATCAACTGGATCATCTCGTTCCGTCCGCCGAATACAATCCTGACAAGCCTGAAACCTGGGGTTACAGGGTCCGGGCCTACTCTCCTCATCCTGCGCATGCATATGTGGAGATCAAGCGGCGCGACGGATTGGACCCCAACGTGTATGCTTTGATTGCGGCGGAAAATCTTGACAATTGGCCGGTCGTTGGCCTGGTCGACCATAGCGGAACCTGGGCGCCCATGATCATACCGTTTCCCCGGTATATCCCTGCCCAGGGCGTTACGCTGCCCATTGCCTTGCGCCCGGCTCTCGAACCTGAAACTGCGGCGGACATCGTGACCTACGCCAGAATCCCGGGCCAAAGGATTTCGAACAAGTGGCTGACGCAGAAGTTTGGCCTGACCCCCAGCCAGATGCTGCGAAACCAGGCCAACTACGACTACATCACATCGACCGCAGGTGCGCCCGGTTCAGATTGGGACTTGTTCTACCCGCCGGTAGCGGGAAGCTACAAATTCCATCTCGTGGCCAGTTGGTCACCCTTCAGCCCGGATCGCAAAGGATACGAAAAAATCACCTATTCGGAAATACCCGGCAACAATGGCTCGGTCTGGGATGCAGTTACCGGGAGAGGTGTTCGACACGGAACACCCAAATGCAAGAACAGCTGGTGGTACCATGACCAGTTGAACGACTATGTCGGACGCATGGACCCGCCGCCAAGGTGTGACGGCCGTCCAAACTGGCCCAATCTCAGCAGCTTACCTGAAACGTTAAAGAAAGCGTGCCACTAGCTGCTCCTGAGCGCGCCGGTCAGATCACCGATAAGGTCTTCAGCATCTTCCAGCCCGACCGACAGCCTGACCATGCCATCTGTTACTCCCATGGCATCGCGCGCCTCCTGGCCGATATTGCGATGTGTGGTCGTCGCCGGATGAGTGATCAGTGACTTGGCATCACCAAGATTGTTGGAAATGTCGATGATCTCCAGCCTGCGCAGCATGTCGAAGGCGGCCTGTTTTCCGCCGGCCAGTTCAAACGTCACCATGGTGCCGCCCGCGGTCATCTGCCTGCGGCACAGGTCGGCCTGCGGATGACTGTCCAGCCACGGATAGGTGACACTTGCCACCCCTTGTGTGCCTTCAAGTGCCGAGGCGATGTTCAGCGCGCTTTCACACTGGGCACCAACCCGCAACTTCAGGGTTTCCATGCCCTTGACCAGAACCCAGGCATTGAACGGCGACAGCGACGGCCCGGTATGGCGCAGGAACGGCTTGAGCTTCTCATCCTTGAACTCGACGGTAGACACGACCGCACCGCCCAGCACACGGCCCTGCCCGTCCATGTGCTTGGTGCCGGAATAAACAATCACGTCGGCGCCCAGCGGCAGCGTCTTCTGGACAATCGGTGTAGCGAAAATATTGTCCACAACCACGCATATGCCGTTGGCTTTGGCGATGTCGGCAACCGCCGCGATGTCAAATACCTGCAGGCCGGGATTGGACGGCGTCTCCAGGAAAAACACCTTGGTCTCGGGCCGGATTGCCGCGCGCCATGCGTCAAGATCATTGCCGTCCACCAGTGTCGATGTGATGCCGAATTTCGGCAGGATGGCGGTGAGTATCTGGTAACACGAACCGAACAGCGCTTTTGAGGCTACGATGTGATCACCCGCTTCGGTCTGGCAGGCCAGCGCACCCCACACGGCCGCCATGCCGGACGCTGTGGCATAGCAGGCTTCGGCGCCTTCCAGCAGGCGCAGGCGTTCCTCAAACATGGTCACCGTTGGATTGCCGTAACGCGCATAGACATAGCCTTCCGCTTCACCGGAAAACCGGTCTTCGGCGGTTTCTGCATCGTCGTAGACAAACCCTGAATTGAGATAAAGCGCCTCTGCGGTTTCGCCGTGATGCGACCGTTCCAGGCCGCCGCGCACCAGCCTTGTGGCTTCGCCCCATTTGGATGGATTTACTTGATTTTTGACCGATTTTTTCATGATGTCACTGCTGTATCCAGGGAAGACCGCGTGCCTTCCAGCCATTGGTTTTGCCGCGATGACGGCTCTCATCCAGGTCACCCTCAAAGCCTTCGGCCACATTATAACAGGTGGCAAAGCCCGCTTCGGTCAACAAAGACGCCGCCGCTGCAGACCGGCTGCCGGACCGGCAGATCAGGTAGATGTCGGCATCCTTGCCGATACCGGCCTCCTTAACCGTTGCGACAAACTCCTCGTTGACCTGCATGGAGGGGAATTGCTGCCAGGAAATGGTCGCCATTCGCTCCACCGCCGGCACCCCGACGAATGCCCATTCGGCCCGTGTGCGCACGTCAATCATCACCGCGTTGTTGTTGCTCGAAAGCTGTTCGAATGCTTCCTGCGGATTGACGTCACCCTTGTACATGCCCGGTTACCTTGCCTGATGATTGTTGAATAGCGCGACGCTCCTTATACACCGCGCCTGCGCGTATTGTAAGAAGAACATTGTGTCTCTTATGACGAACATTGCACCCATCACCGGAAGACGTAACACCAGTAACTTGTTCTACCCTTGCGCAAATCTTGACGGCACACTTTCGCGAGCCCCGCAATGCTAATTACTGGCGAACTCCACTCTTACCGATTGTATTTTTCACACACGGCAATACGGTTGGACATTAGCTGGTGTTCGCGAAAATCCAGAACCGGAATTTTCCGAAAGGAGAAAATCGTCAGTGAACAACGTCAAACGACCAAGTTATCAATCAATACAAGCTGCGGCGAAGGTTCTAGATGAAACGGGAAGACACCATCATTGGTGGCCAAGTTCGACTCCCGATTATGAAAGGCTGGATGAAATTGGAAAGGATGAGTTCGAAGCGATAGTCGAACAAATCCTTATTGCTGCACAGCAGGCTGATAGAGAATATCTAAAGCGCAGAAAGTGAATTGTACCACTTAAGCATGCCGCCCGAACGATGAAATCTGCTCAACCAGAGTTTCGCATTCTGGCCCTATCGTGGCGGACGTTGCCTTGCTAGTTTGCCGGCCAATTCGGGACTTTTTACATCAGGGAATCTTTATATGGCCAAGGAACTTCCAACCCAGGCGGATGTTGTCATTGTTGGCGGCGGCGTCATTGGCACTTCGCTGGCCTATCACCTGACCAAAATCGGCATCACCAATGTCGTGCTGCTGGAGCGCAAGCAACTGACCTGCGGCACCACCTGGCATGCGGCTGGCCTGGTCGGGCAATTGCGTGCCAACCGCAACATGACTGAACTGGCCAAATACACTTCCGAACTGATGAAGGGTCTCGAGGCCGAAACCGGCCAGGCCACCGGCTTCAAGCAGAACGGGTCGGTTTCGGTCGCCCTTACCGAGGCCCGTTTTGAAGAGTTCCGCCGCGGGGCGTCCATGGCCAAGAATTTCGGACTGGATGTGCAGGTGATCTCGGCCGGAGAAGTAAAGGAACGCCTGCCCCATCTCGCCACCCATGAAGTCACCGGCGGCGTCTTCCTGCCCGGTGATGGTCAGGTGAACCCGATTGACGTTACCCAGGCCTATGCGGCCGGCGCGCGTTCGCGCGGCGCAAAAGTGTTTGAACACACCAAGGTCACCCGCCTGTTGAAGGACGGCAACCGGGTGACCGGCGTGGAAACCACCGCCGGCACCATCATGGCCGACAAGACCGTGATTTGCGGCGGCATGTGGTCGCGTGAACTCGGCCAGCAGGTCGGCGTGCAGATCCCCCTGCATGCGGCAGAGCATTTCTACGTGGTCACCGAACCTCATGACGACCTGCCCAAGGAAATGCCGGTTGTCCGCATTCCCGATGAATGGGCCTATTACAAGGAAGATGCCGGCAAGCTGCTGCTCGGCGCCTTCGAGCCGGTCGCCAAGCCGTGGGGCATGGACGGCATTCCCGATGACCATGAGTTCGAAACTTTCCCGGAAGACTATGATCACTTTGAACCGGTGCTGGAAAAGGCGGTTGCACGCATGCCGCTTCTGGAGACCGCCGGCATAGCCTTGTTCTTCAACGGGCCTGAAAGCTTTACCCCGGACGACCGCTACTACCTTGGCGAGGCACCGTTCACCGATGACCTGTTTGTCGCCACCGGTTTCAACTCCATCGGCATCCAGTCATCCGGCGGTGTCGGCAGGGTGCTGGCCGACTGGATCAAGGACGGCTACCCGCCAATGGATGTGGCCGACGTGGACATCCGCCGGGTGCATCCGTTCCAGTCCAACAAAAAATACCTGCATGACCGCACCACGGAAAGCCTTGGCCTGTTGTATGAAATGCACTGGCCGTACTTCCAGCCAACCACCGCACGCGGTGTCCGCAAATCACCGTTCCATGATCGGCTTGCCGCCAGGAACGCCTGCTTTGGCGAGGTCAACGGGTGGGAGCGCGCCAATTTCTTCGCACCCACGGCAGCAGAGGCAAAATACGAGTATTCGTTCCACCGCCAGAACTGGTTCCCGTACGCCCAGGCTGAAGCGGATGCGGTGGCAAACACGGTTGGCCTGTTCGACCAGACAAGCTTTGCCAAGTTCCTGGTGCAGGGCCGCGATGCCTGCGCGGTTCTCAATGAAATCTGCGTCAATGACGTGGACGTAGCCGCCGACAAGCTGGTCTACACCCAGTGGTGCAATGACCGCGGCGGTATCGAGGCCGACCTGACGGTCACCCGGCTCGACGAAAACGAGTTCATGGTGGTCACCGGCGCCGGCCCGCAGATCCGCGATTTCTCATGGCTCAAGCGCCACATCGGCGACCGCTTCTGTACTGCAACAGATGTCACGTCCGGACTGCCCATGCTGTCTCTGATGGGACCCAATTCGCGCGCACTGATGGAAAAACTGACCGGTGAGAGTTTTGCAACCGATATCCAGCCGTTCGGCACTTCGCGTGAAGTCGAAGTCGGCTATGCCCGGGTACGCGCCAGCCGCATCACCTATGTCGGTGAACTGGGCTATGAGCTCTATATCCCGGCTGAATTTGCCCTGCATGTCTATGACACCATTATCGAGGCAGGTGCGGATTTCGGCCTGGCCCATGCCGGCATGCACACCATGAACAACTGCCGCACCGAAAAGGCCTATCGCCACTTTGGCCATGACATTGCCGATGAGGACACCCCCATCGAAGCCGGTCTCGGTTTCACCATTGCGTGGGACAAGAAGGGTGGCTTCATTGGCCGCGATGCACTCTTGAAACAGAAGCAAGCACCGATTCGCAGCAAGCGCATGATCACGCTGGCCCTTGAAGACGACAGCGAAGCCTCTCCATTGATGTATCACGAAGAACCGATTTACCGCGATGGCATCCGTGTCGGCTCAACCACTTCGGGCGCCTGGGGCCACCGGGTCAACAAGTCTCTCGGCATGGGCTATGCCCATTGTGAAGAAGGCGTCACAAAGGACTGGATTGACTCAGCAAAATGGGAAGTCGAAATCGCCTGGAAGCGGTATGAGGCAAAGGTACAGTTTGCACCGTTCTATGATCCGAAGAGTGCACTGATCAGGGCTTGAGAACCCCGGCAGACTAGTCGCGGGTTTCCGCGTGCTTGTCCAGCAACTGCACGATCTCTGTCTGGCCGCGTGACCTGGCGTGGTCAATTGCCATAACGCCTTCCTTGTCACCGATAGAGGCGTCGGCGCCGGCCTGCAGCAGCAGGTCAACAATATCCCGGTACGTCCGGCTGCCGTTGCCGAGTATCACCGCTTCCAGCAGGGCGGTCCAACCGAGAAAATTGACATGGTCGATATCGGTTTTGGTTGTCAGCAGATAGCGTACAACCTCCACGTGCCCATGATGCGCAGCCGGGATCAGTGCGGTGCCGCCATAACGGTTCACAGCCTTTAGATTCGCCCCTGCCGCAACCGTCATTTTCAAAATCTCAAGGCGGCCCTCGGCACCGGCGTACAAATATGGGCTGTCTTGCAGTCGGTCCTTGGCATTCACATCCGCGCCCGCTTCTATCAGCACTCGAGCAGCGTCAATGGCGTTGGCCTGGGTGGCAATCATCAGGGCTGTCCTGCCCTCTGCATCTGCGCTGTCCACCGGCACTCCTGACTTCAAATCGGCATTCAGTTTCTCGGTATTGTTGGCACTTGCCGCAGCCAGAAAATCTTGCAGCACCGTCTGCCCGGTATCTGGCAAATCATGTCGCTTCTGCCCACTCGCATTAATGGTAACTGATCCCAGTACAAGGGCTACAGCCAGCAATAATCTGATAAATGACATGACGTTTTATCTGCATAATCTCGGTGCACCGGCATTGCCGGTGTTTCGACCATATATCATGCCGTCGATACCTGCCCAGTACGCGGCAGCCTCGCACATGGGACAGGCGCGTGAGGACGAATACAGGACGGCACCTTTCAGACTTCGAGACGCAAGGCGGCGGGCGGCATCCCTGATGGCGGATATTTCGGCATGCCCTGTCGGGTCCTGATCCAGTACCACCCTGCTCCATGACTGGCCGACAATGACATTGTCACGAACAATGACCGCACCATAGGCCTGGTCGCCGTTTTCGACCGCCAGCCGGCGCATCTCAAAGGCACGCTCGATAAAAGCGGTTGCGTCCGGCATGGCAGGTTGAACAATCGCCGCATCTTCAAAATCAGCATAGGCACGGCGACCGGAAGCAGTCAGCGCACCTGCGAAAGCTGCTGCATGGCAAAGCCATCGTCTCGAAACAGGAACAGACATGAAAATGACCTTAGTTTTGCCGGCCCGCTGACCAGCGCCTTGAACGTACCGAAGGAACTGTATCCAATCGTGACCGTTTCTCGATTCCATTACAACATTCTGCTGTCCGGTTAAGGATCAAATTCGAGCACGTCGGCATTACAAATCCAGCTGCGAACCGCTGATTTCGGACAAATTTGACCGCAGGTCGGTCAAAATGTCCTCACACTGTTCAAATTCGTCATCAGACCTGTTTCAGGTCACCTGACGGCATTCGACGACGCCACCGCGCGCGGAACGACGCCGGACGTGAGTGATACTGGTGGTCTGGGAATTGAATTCATGGAACGCAAAACATCTGCACTGAGGCAGTCCTTGATGCTCAGTGTTTCCGCGGTGGTAATGTTCGGATTGTCAACATCGCCTGTTGTGGCACAGTCTTACAATATCGAAAATCGCACTGAAACGGTGGACGGTTCAAATAGCTCGAGTCCACTCGGCGTCAGCAATCTCTTTATATTCGTCGGCAGGAGTTCCACTGCTGCCCTGAACGTCATAAACAACGGACTGGTCGCCAGTCGAGGCGGTTACATTGGATTCAATAGCGGCGGTAACGGCAGTGTTCTGGTTGATGGCGGGAGCCAATGGTTCACGCTTGGGTCTACCTCCATCATTTCGGTGGCATTTAACGGCACGGGCGATCTGACTGTTTCCAATGGCGGCCAGATATTCGGGTCTTTCGGCTACATTGCCGAACGCTCGGGAAACTCGGTCGGAACTGCCATTGTTACCGGTGCCGGGTCCTACTGGCAAAACAGTGAGACCCTCTATGTCGCGGAAAAGGGCAACGGCACTCTCACCATTTCACAAGGCGGCCATGTTCAGGCGAGAAAATTTGGCGTCATTGGCCGGCAATCCGGATCTGTCGGCACAGCGACTGTCGACGGTGCGGACTCGCTATGGGAAAACGTCGGCCAGTTTTACGTGGCGGAGGCCGGCCGGGGCACGCTGGATGTAACCAATGGCGGCCAGGTCAGTGTTAAGAACGATAGTCGCATTGCAGTGTCTTCCGGCTCCGTCGGTACAGCCAGTGTCTCCGGTGAAAATTCAGCCTGGACTACCGGAGGCAATTTGTTCGTTGGCGCAGGTGGCCAGGGAACTCTGACCATTGCCGATCAGGCGGAGGTCAGCGTGAAGGGTGGTTTGGGGCTTGCTTTTGTCGGCTGGCTTGGCGGCTCCACCGGCGTGCTGAACATCGGTGCGGCAGCAGGCAGTCCTGCAGCAGCGGCAGGCACTCTAAAAACAACAGAAGTCCGCATCAACACCGCCAGTTCAAAACTGGTTTTTAATCACACCGACACGGATCATGTCTTCACCCCCCGCATAAACGGAAGCGGTGGTGTTGAGGTCTATTCCGGCACGACGGCGCTGACCGGGAACAATACATATACCGGCACTACATCAGTGAACGGCGGCACCCTGCTGGTCAACGGCTCCACCGGAACCGGCGCCGTCAACGTCAACACAGGCGGCACCCTGGGCGGAACCGGAACCATAGGCGGGTCCACCAGCATCAATGCCGGCGGCACCCTGTCGGCAGGCACCAGCCCCGGAACACTGACAATTGCTGAAGACCTGGTCCTTGACGCGGATTCCACAAGCGAATTCGAGCTTGGCCAACCTGATATGGTCGGCGGCGACAAAAATGATCTGGTTGTCGTTAAAGGCAATGCGGAAATTGGTGGCACCCTCAATTTAAGTGATGGTGCCGGGAGCTTCGCGGTATCGGGTTTCTATACGCTGTTTCAGGTTGCCGGCACGACCACCGGAAGTTTTGCTACGGTCAACAACATTGGTACAGAGTCCATAATCGAGCAGATCATCACCAACGGCGGTGATACCCCGTCCGAATTCAATATCCTGGTCAACAACGGACAACAGATCCAGTTCTGGGACGGCGCAGACTTGTCAGCCAATGACAGCGTCGATGGCGGCACCGGGACCTGGAACACCGACAACACCAACTGGACGACCGAGGCTGGCGATACCAACAAAAAGTGGTTGAGCGGTGTCGGGATTTTCCAGGGAACGGCAGGCAATGTCGGCATTGTCGGTACGCAAAATTTCCAGGGCCTGCAGTTCAAGACGGACGGCTACACGCTGAGTGGCGGCACCATCAACATGACCGGTGATAGCGAGGGGAACGAGAACGCCAGCTTTCTGAACGCCGATGCCGGAACCAGCACAACCATCGCCTCGGTGATCTCCGGCGATGATGGGATCGGTGTCGACAAGTTCGGATCCGGAACCGTAATCCTGACCGGAGTGAACACATTCACCGGCGCCACCACAATCAAGGGCGGCAGGCTTGAGGTTACTGGCATTGGGTCGCTCGCCTCGACAACCATCGATATTGAGAACGGAACCTTCCGGACCGACGGCAGTGCGCTCAACTCCGGTGCATCTGTCGGAGTGAGCGAGAACGGCACTTTCGATGTAGACGGCGATGAAACAATAACTGCCCTGAACAATGTTGGCGGCAAGGTCGATGTCGCGGCCGGACAGACACTTTCTGCAGGCACTGTCCAAAATGCTCAGGGCGCCGTCATCACCAATGCCGGCACACTCACATCCGGTAAGCCGATTGCCAACAACCAGGCCGCGACCATCACATCGACGGGCACCATAGACGCCACCGTCAACAATGCCGGGACGCTGAACGTGTCGGGCACAACCAATGGCAATGTGACCAACACCGGCAGCTTTGCCGCCGGCGGAATCAACACGGTGGCGAGCGCATCGATCACCGGTGACTTTAGTCAATCTTCCGAAGGTGTGCTGGAGGTTGATGTGGATGCGGCAGCCGGCATTCATGATCTTGTGGCCATTTCCGGCAGTGCTGAACTATCCGGCACGGTGGAAGTCAACCTGATCAATGGCAGTCCGCTTGGCATTCTCACCATCCTGTCAGCAACGCAGGGCGTAACCGACAACGGACTTGTGCTGGGCGAACTTACCGGCGTCCTCAACCCGCTGGCAGAGCTCGCGCTGCTGTTTTCCAATGCCACAGATGTTGCACTGGGCTTCCAGCTGAATGCGGACACGGGCAACTTCAACCGCAACCAGGTCAACTTGCTCGGCCACATCAACTCCGTCAACGCAGCAGGTGCAGGCAGCGTCGGCCCGGTGATTACAGGCCTGTTTGACCTTGGCAGCGCGGAAGAAACCGCTGCTGCTCTCGATCAGCTGTCGCCGGAGGTCTATCTCAACACCCAGACGGCAATGCTGTATTCAGCGGAAAACTTCACCAACGACCTGTTTTCCTGCCAGGTGTCGGGTCAGGATTATGCGGTCATCCGGGAAGGAGACTGTTTCTGGATGCGGCCTCAGGGCCGGTTTCTGACCCGTGACGCAACATCCGAAACCCTGGGGTTTCAGGAACAGGGAGGCGGAGTATCAGTCGGCGGTCAGTCAGCGATTGCTGAAAACTGGCATGCCGGCCTTGCGCTCGGCTATGAGCGCAGTTTCCTCGACACGGAATCCGGCGCCGAAAGCGATAGCAGGCGCTTCCATGCCGGTGGCATTGTGAAATACCAGAACGGGCCACTGCTTTTCGCAGGCGCCGTTACCGGTGGCATCGGACACTATGAAACCACCAGGACGATCGCTTTCGGCAGCGTAAATGCAACTGGCACATCCGATCACGATGTCAGCTATGTCAGCGCGCATTTTCGCGCCGGCTACCTGATGGAGCACGAAGGGTTCTATGCCAAACCGATGGTTGATCTGGCCCTGACCCACCTCGACCGTGACGGCATCAATGAAGCCGGAGACCCGGCCACCGACCTTGTTGTGCAAGGTGGCAGCGATACGATTTTTTCAGCCGCCCCGGCAATTGAACTCGGCAGCGAACACGCGCTCACCGAGACCCAGGTCATGCGCGCATACGTAAGGGCCGGCGTCACCTTCTATGCCGACAGTGAACACGCACTCACCGCAGGCTTTGCCGGTGCCCCGGCAGATACCCCCGGCTTCCGGATCACATCCAGCTTCGATGACACTGTTGCTGACATGGAGGCAGGCCTTACCCTGCTCGACGGTGGTGCGGCGGTGCTGCAAGTCGGTTATCAGGGGCACGTTGCGCAGCACACCGATCAGCATGGCGGCTTCATCAAGGGCTCCGTCCGGTTCTGACCAGTACCAGCCGGCTACTCCCGACTCACTTCTGTGTCAGCTGGATCATCTTGTTCGCCACAGCGAGTTTTTCCGACAGGTTACTGGCCAGCAACTGGTGGGCCAGGGCTGCAAGTTGCGGATCGTCCGACTGCATTCGCAAAAGATCAGCGGCACTGAGTTGGAAAATTTCAGACGGCGCGTCCACGATAACGTCGGCAATACGCGGTTGCTTGAGGTAAAGCGCAATTTCTCCGACAATTGCACCGGCCAGCATGGTGCGCACCCGCATCACCTCGCCATTCGGCAGTGTGAGCTGCACACGGACCCGGCCACTGGCGACAAAGAACACGTCATTGGCATCCTCACCCTGCCTGATCAGGACATCCTCCGGCTGCAATTCGAGCCGGGTCATGTTGTCGACCAGGGCGGGCAACCTGGGATGCTCGCCAATTGCCAGCACGAAATGCCTCAGCAGGCTCTTTTCACCGTCCACATCGACATGTTCACTCAGCAGGGTTTCTTCTGCCCTCTCCAGCGCGCGGTCGATATCGTGCAGCACGCTTATCAGCTGGTTTTCGCCAAGTTCAAGGCCCGCAAGCGTAAGACTGTTGCGCAATTCCGGAGCCACCCGGGTCAGTGACACACTTACATTGTTATCCTCCGCCAGCCTGGCGATCTTCATGAAACAGGCAATGGCGGCTGAATCGGCACCACTGACATTCTGGAAATCAAGCACGACGAACTGCAGCGGCGGCTTGTCTTCCGCGATCAGCCTGCGCCGGACAATGTTTACGATCCGGTCTGCAGTTCCGAAAAATATGTAGCCCTGCAGCTGGATGACCTCGATCGCATCACCGTGTTCGGAAAGATATTTGATGGCTGTCGGCGACCGATCGACGGAACTTCGCTGTTCAACACCCGTGGCGCGGAACCGTACTACCGGCAACAGAGAATATTTGAAGATGAACAGCGCACTGGAAACCACCAGTCCCAATGCCAGCCCTTCCATGAAACCGACCAGCGCGACGGTAAGCAGAATACCTGCCACGACCAGCCATTCGGACAACGGCATCCTTTCCCGGGTATCGACTAACCATTCCTTCAACAGCCCTATGCCGAGGAAAAGCACGAACCCTGCGGTCAGGAAAATCGGCACCTGAAAAATCAGGTGACCTGCAAAAAACAGGGCCAGCAGCATGGCGATCGCCGTGGCGATGCCTGCACCGCGACCGGTCGCGCCGGTCTTCTGGGCCAGCACCGTCATTGAAAGCCCGACATAGCCGGACGGACCGCCTACCCCTCCCGACAACACGTTCGCAAGACCGGTGGAACGAAGTTCAGCGTTCACATCGATGTCCCGGCGCATGGCAAGTTCCAGCCCGCTTACATTGAGCATCAATCCGATCATGCTCAGACCGGCGATGACCAGCATCACAGGTACAGCCGCCAACACTGCGGCCCAGTCAATCTTGGAGAGCAGGTGCGGTGTCGGCAGTTCAACGCCACCGCTCATGTTGATCGCCGGAAGATGTCCGAGATCGCGCACAACTTCCAGGTCTAGTCCGGCAAGCATGAGCACTGCATTGAAGCAGGCCACGGCGGCGATCATGATCAAAGGCATGATGGCCGGATGCGACAACCGGCTTAGTGCGCCAAACATGACAATTGCGAGTCCAATCGCTGGCAACACCCGCCACAATATCTGCGGTTCACTCAGCGACCGCGCAAACTCAAGCCCGAAGTCATGGCCAGTCAACATCACCGATGCACCGTTCACCAGCAACCAGCCAGATCCGGCCAGAAAACCGGCCATCACCGGATACGGCAGATAGCGAACCAAACCACCCAACTTCAGCTTTCCCGTAATCCAGAACAGCGCGCCGGTCACAATGCTTGAGGCACCAATGATCACAATTGCCGTGGCAATCTTGGCTTCTGCGCCTCCGACAGACTGTACAGCCATGGCCGCTATGGCTGCAGCAACAACCGCGATTGTAGATTCCTGCACCAGAGCGACGCTGTTTGGCAGGACGCTTCGTATCGCCACGACCAGCGCCAGCAATGCGCCCCCGAACAGCACTACCCCGACACCAAGGCCCATGCCATCCGACAAGGGTCCGGTGAACATCAGGGCACCAATGGCCAACGCCGCCGCCGTATTGTCGATACCGGCAATCAGACCAATCATGGCCGGCGGCAACACGGCGCGCAGCGGACTATTCCTTGGCTTGGTATCTGTCGTGTTGACTGCCATCCGCCCCCGCAAGCGATGTCAAAAATCTGCCCATCTGGTGCGATTTCAATCATTCTGTCGACAAACTGCTCGGGGACAGGAATTGCGCGGACCAAAGGTAAGAAATCACAATTTTCCATAGATACCAGCCGGCCGGTATTTGCAACAAGGCGCATACGGATTTGTTGAAGCAGGTCGTTGACTTTCATTAAGCTGAACCGCAGCAATAGTGGCAAACCGGTAATTGTCTGACCTGAGCTGGATCAGACCAGCGCCGCCTGCAGCTTTTTTTCAATGAACTCAGTGAACACCTGGACCCTGGCAGATACAACGCGGCCCGGCGGGCGGACAGCCCACAGGCTCCATTCCGGTTCAACGACGTGGTCCGGGAGCACTTCCACCAGTGCCCCGGCGGCCAGTTGATCCACGATATCCCATCGGGACTTCAGCGCGATCCCGACACCACTGACAGCCGCCTCAGTTGCAGCCTCGCCATAACTGGTGGTGAAATTGCCATTCACGCTGATTGCGCTTTGCTTGCCGTTTGCATCCCGCAGTTGCCAAATCCGGGTTGCGCCCAGCAAAAGGCAGTTGTGGTCTGCAAGCTCACTGGCCGCAGCAGGAACGCCATGAGCCTCCAGATAGCCAGGCGAAGCAACAAGGATACGCGGGTTGTCAGCAATCCTGCGGGCCACCAGGGTGGACGGCGCGAGTGTCCCGATCCTGAGTGCAAGGTCAAAGCCATGCTGCACGATGTCGAAGACACCGTCGCTAAGCTCCAGGTTCACCGAAGCATCGGGATGATCACGCAGAAACTCTCCGACAAACGGCGCAACATAGCGGCGGCCGAAAGAGGCCGACGCCGTCACGCGCAATTCACCAGCGACGGTTTTGCGGTTTCCCTGCAAATCCGTAACAGCGTCTTCGATGTCATCGACGATCTTTCTGGCGTGAACCAGGAATTTCTCGCCGTCGCCCGTCAGGGAAACCGTTCGTGTCGTCCGATTGAGCAGCTTTGATCCAAGCGCCTCTTCCAGCATCTGGATACGTTGCGAGGCAGCCGTGGGAGAATAGCCGAAATCGCGCCCTGCCCGGCCAATCGCACCAATCGCTGCCACGCGGATAAACAGTTTCATGGATTTTACGTCGAGTTCCATTATCCCGATTTAGCAAATAGTATTTGTTGCAACAACAGGATTATCCCGAATGAAGACCGCTATATACATGTGTCGACCGCCCAAAAACCATTGCAACCCGAGGTGAAAACAATGAAAGCCGTTGGTCTTACTCATTACCTGCCGATTGAAGACCCTGATGCTTTTCTCGATGTCGAGCTGGACAAACCGACACCGGCGGGCCACGACATACTGGTGGCTGTGAAGGCTGTCGCCGTCAATCCCGTCGACACCAAGGTGAGAGCGCCGAAGGACGCCGTGGAAAATCCTCCACGCGTGATCGGATACGACGCCAGCGGCGTTGTCGAAGCTGTTGGCCCCGATGTCACCCTGTTCGAGGCCGGAGACGAAGTCTACTACGCCGGTGACATCACCCGCTCCGGCACCAATGCCGAATTCCACCTGGTCGATGAACGCATCGTCGGCCACAAGCCGAAATCCCTGAACCATGCCCAAAGTGCCGCCCTGCCGCTCACCACGATAACTGCCTATGAAGCCTTCTTTGACCGCCTCGGCATTGACCGTGACGGGGCGAACAAGGGCGAGAGCCTGCTGATCATCGGCGCCGGCGGAGGTGTCGGATCAATCGGCATTCAGCTTGCCAAGGCAGCCGGGCTGGTCGTGATTGCAACCGCCTCGCGCCCGGAAACAACAGCCTGGGTGAAACAGCTCGGCGCCGACCATGTCATCAACCATCGTGAAGACATGGTGAGCCAGGTTCGGGCCCTGGGCATGCACCACGTTGATCATGTCGCCATCTTCAACGACATGCGCCACTGGAACGCCGCAGTTGAACTGATCCGGCCCCAGCACGGCATTGTCTCCATCGACAACACCGACCAGCCGATGCCCATGGCCGACATGAAAACCAAGTCCGCCAGTTTGCACTGGGAATTCATGTTCGCCCGCGCCATGCACCAGACGCCGGACATGATCGAACAGCACAAGCTGCTGAGCCATGTTGCCGGTGAAATCGATGCCGGGCGCATACGCACGACCGTGTCAGAAGTTCTCTCACCCATTAACGCCGCCAATATGCGCGAAGCCCATCGGCTTGTGGAAACCGGCAAGGCCAAAGGCAAGATCGTCGTGGAAGGGTTCTGAGGTAAAGGGGCTGAATTCGACGCCCCCACATCGTGGCGCAAGCGACCTAGTGAAAAAGTGAGACGTAAAATGGCATTTTTTGAACTGCGGCAATACCAGGTGAAACCGGGCAAGATGGAAGCATGGCTGGACCTTATGGAAGGCGAGATCATCCCGTACTCCGTCGCCACGGGAATGATGCCCATAGCCAGCTTCCGGGGTGAGGAAGATCAGTCGGTGTATTTCTGGATCCGACGTTTTGAAAACGAAACAGAGCGGGAAAAACTTTATGCGGCATTCTACGAAAGCGACCATTGGAAACAGGTACTGGCGCCAAAGGTCGGTGAATTGATCAACCGGGAAGCGAGACAGGTGCAACGAGTACTGGCGACGCGGCTGTCCCCGATCCAGTAGAGTTCTTTGCGCAGCAAGCATATGTGAGCAGCTGACCCTTTTGACTTTGCCGGCCCGGTGCAGACAGTCTAGAACTCCGCAGAGAGCGGGATTCAACGAAGGGTGCGAGCCGCATGGCACAATATGCTGATGAGTTTATCGATCGCCTGCATCTGGTCTGGGGGCCGGGGTTCCTGTCGCCCGGCGGACCGGAGGAAGTCGCAGAGGTCACTCGTGGACTGGATCTCAAGGATGCACGGGTGCTGGACATCGGCTGCGGTACCGGCGGTCCGTCCATTGCACTCGCCCGCGATATGGGCGCACGGGTACTGGGCATTGACATCGAACCGCAGTTGCTCGACCGCGCCCGCGTGCTGGCTGAGCAAGCCGATGCTGCCGATCGCGCAGAATTCCAGCAGGTAACACCCGGCCCCCTGCCCTTTGAAGACAACAGTTTCGATGTCGTGTTCAGCAAGGATGCTCTCATCCATATTCCCGACAAGCAGGCATTGTATGCCGACATCATGCGGGTTCTGAAACCCGGCGGCGCGCTTGCCGCCAGCGACTGGCTGTCAGGTGACAATGCCGATAAAGACGAGGCCTTCCAGCACTATCTGTCCCTGGTGCCTCTCGATTACAGCATGGCAACGGCGGGGCAGACTGCCGATGTAATGCGTCAAGCCGGTTTCGAACGCGTCGAGACCAGAGACCGAAACGCCTGGTATGCGGAAATGGCGCCACGAGAAGTTGCCAGGATTGAGGGGCCGCTGCGCGAAAGGATCATCGAGGTATCGAGCGCCGAAACCTACGAAAAATGGCTGGCGATCCGGCGCGCCCTGGCATCAGCGGCACAGTCGGGCGGGCTACGGCCTACACACCTGCGCGGATACAATCCCACGGCGGCCTGACGGAATTCGACGCCATTTAGCCTGCGCGACCGGTCAGCCAAGCACTGAGAAACTGGACTGTTCATTGACCGCGCGCTTGCGCGAATAGAAGCCGGCATTGATGGAGCGCTGAATGTACGGCAGCATGAACTGCAGGGGCTTGTCATCATGGTCGTTGCCCGCTTCACAATACGCCACCAGCGCCGCCATCATCTTGCCGGCAATCGGAGCGTTCTTGTACTGGTTGCCGCTGGTACCGCAGGCCATGTAGAAGCCGTCCAGCGCAGACTTGTCATAGATCGGGATCCAGTCGGTCGAGGCATCGTAGAGATCAACCACGCCGCGACTGGTGCCGGGTATGCCGAGGCTCGGCACCCGTTGCGCCAGGCGCATGGCCTGGGTGGTCCACTGGTCCGAAAAATTGCGGTCATAATCCGTCTCGTCTTCCACCCACTGGTGCTCGTCGCACGCGGGATCTTCACTGCCGACCAGGATATTGTTGCCGTGCTCGGGCCGGCAATAGCAGGCAATATCGCTGTCGGACACAATCGTGCCGTTGGCCTCAAAATCAAACCCGGCAGGTGACGGCACGTGCACAACCTCCTGCCGCAGGGGTTTCGTCTCGATGGTCATGTCACCGGTCACACCGGCCATGTGGTTGATGACCGACGAGCCGGGACCGGCGACATTGACCACGACAGGTGCATGGATTTCCTCTCCGCCGCCAAGTTTCACGCCCCTGACCTTGCCGCCGTCAGTCAGGATTTCGAGCACTTCGGCCCCCATGCGGAAAGCTGCACCGTGCTTGCGCGCGGCATCTGCCAGGTTTTGTGACGATAGGGCCGGATCGGTGACATAGCCGGCATGGGGCCAGAACACCGCACCGTTCAGGTGGCTGCCATTGGGTTTGCCAAAATCAGGGTCATGCATCCGTTTGGCCGGTGCATAGCTTTCCAGCGAATAGACGGGAAGTTTTTCCACGATCTGTTCCGGCGTCCATTCCTCAAACGGGCAATTCAGCGCTGCGGAGTTTTCCATATGGCTTGCCAGGTGTCCGTTGGCATCGGTCTTCATTACCAGGCAGCCGATCTCGCGGAACCGGGCCAGGTCCACATCCGTCTCAAGCCCGAGATACTCAGCCCAGTCGCGCCAGTAATGATAGCCTTCCCAGGCAAAGGCGGTTCCGTCAAAGGTCGAGTAATGCATGCGCACAATCGCACATGATCCGGCGGTGGAACCGTGGCCGGCCTGCGAATTCCGGTCCAGCGACAAGGTCTTGAAACCCAGCTTGGCCATTTCAAAGGCGGTAGCCGTTCCGATGACTCCAGTCCCGATGATGATCGCATCAAACACTGAGCTCATGATTTCTCTCCCCTGCTGACTGCAGTTGCGTAGTCCCGCAAAGCTTCCACCTCGCCCGGAGCCGGCTGGAGACCGGTGAACGCATGAAGGTAATGCGGCACCATCTTCAGACGCTGCGACATCGGTTCATTCAGTTCCGCCAGGTTGTATCCTATCTGCATGTAATACAGCACCCGTGCCCTGGTAAGCGCCTCTGCAGCCGGATAATCATAGCGGGCGAACATGGCTTCAAGTGCAGCCAGCCGGGTCTCGTCCGACTGGTCCAGCACCCGGCGCACCGAACCGGACCGGCGCGCCCAGTCACGTATGGCAAAATCCAGCCACGTATTGAACAGGCTGTCGTCGACAAAGCACCTGAACACATTGCAGATGGCGCCCGTTATCGTATCGGCCGGTGTCTCCGACTGGTGCACCAGCGCGGCTGTGTTGGTCTCGTCCCAGTGCTGCAGCAGCGCATTCAGCAGATCCTGCCGGCTCTTGAAGTACCAGTAGAAACTTGACCGTGACACGTTCAATCGCTCGCCCACGGTCAGCACCTTGACCTGTTCGACGCCGTCACTGATCAGAATGTCCATGGCGACGTTCAGCCAGTCCTGGCGTGTGACCTTGGTGTTGCCGGTCAGCGGTTCGCTGTCCGGGTCATTGCGCTGTAAGAGGGGTGTCACGTTTTTTCGGGTCATGTCGATTTCAGCTTTCCGGCGGCGCACCGCCGGCAGCGGTTCGCGTTCGTATCGATGCCTGCAATTGCTCTACCCTTTCGCCGTCCAGTTCAGGGCCGGTAAAGTCGTTCAAAATCGACTGCCATGTTCCCGTGGCGCGCTCATTGGCATCCTTGCTGCCACGTTCGGTCCAGGTGCCGAAGTTGGACCAGTCGCCAGCCATTGGTTCGTAGAACGCCGTCTGGTATCGCTGCATGGTATGGGCTGCACCGAAGAAATGCCCGCCCGGCTGCACTTCGCGCAGCGCATCAAGCGCAATCTCGTCCGCCCCGCATGCTGTCGGAGTGCACAGTTCCGCTACCATCTGAAGCACCTCCATGTCAGTGATGAACTTTTCATAGGACACGGTCAGCCCGCCTTCCAGCCAACCGGCAGCATGAATAATCACCGTCGCGCCTGCAAGCAGCGATCCCCACAGGCCGAATTGCGTCTCATTGGCTGACTGGGCATCATTGATATTGGCGGCGCTGCCGGTCGCACTCCGCCACGGCAGGCCGAGCTTGCGCGCCAGTTGACCAGCCCCGAGGCTGGCCTTGAAGTGTTCAGGCGTACCGAAGGCCGGCGCGCCGGATTTCATGTCCACATTGGAGGTGAACGTGCCGTAACACACCGGCGCACCGGCAAGTGCCAGTTGGGTAAGTGTGATGGCCGCCAGTGCCTCGGCATGCGACAGGGTAAGCGCGCCTGCGACAGTGACCGGCGCCATCGCGCCCATCAGGCAAAACGGCGTTACGATCGACACTTGCCCTGCCCTGGCAAAGTCGATCAGTCCTTGCGCCATGGGAATGTCCAGCTGCCGTGGCGAATTGGTGTTGATAATCGTGTAGCAGTGAGGGGCTTGGTGAAACTCGTCGTCTGACAGGCCGCGAAAGTCTCTCAGCAATTCGAAGCTGTCATGAACCTGGCCGGTGCCGCGTGCAAACACAAATGGCACCTTGTCCGACAGGGTGAGCTGGGCCCGCAGGGTCTCGTAATGCCGCACGTGCACAGGCACGTCCTGCGGCTCGATCAACGGCGAGATCATCTGCAGGACGTCAAAATGCTGGGTCAGCTTGACCAGTTCCGAAAAATCACCGGCAGTGCCGGGACGCCTGCCCCGTTTCAGGTCGGTAGTGTGCGGCGAGCCGCCACCCGGTTGAAATGCCAGCCGGTCCAGTTCCAGTTTTACATCGCGCGACCTGCTGCCGGCCCGCATCGAGATGCTGCGTGGCGCGCTTGCCAGCGCAGCTTCAACAATGTCCCGGCCGATCCAGACCATCTCGATACTGTCATCGACGCGCGCCCCGCCGGACCTGAACATTGTCCGGGCTTCGTCAAGCAACACCTTGATGCCCAACTCCTCGAGCACGTCCAGGGCTGCCTCGTGTATGGCTTCGACCCGGTCGTCACTGAACGCGCGCATGGGCGGAATTGGACTGCGCAGATTGCGGTAGTCGATGTTGCGCCCGTCTGCACCTGCAGCAGCGCGCGCGGCACGCCCGCGTCGGCCGGTGCGCGATGCCCGCTCGGGCATCATGTGCGCATGGCCTTGCCTGACGGATCATATGGCGATGATGCAATGATCGTTGCAGGCCGCTTAACCCCGACAACATGAACACTGAGCTCAGTGCCCTCTCCTGCCAGATCACCGTTGACCAGCGCCATGGCCAGTGATTTGCCCGTCGTGTGCCCATATCCGCCTGAGGTGACAAACCCAACGCGCTGATCGCCCGACCAGACAGGTTCATAGCCGCTGGCATCGGCATCATCTGCATCAATCTCGAGAGTGACCAGCACCTGTTCCGGCCCGTCACCGTCACGCTCGCTCAATGTCGCCTGCCGGCCGATGAACTCCTGTTTCTGCCAGTCGATCCACCGGTCCATACCGGTCATGCCCGGCGTGTAGCCTTGGGTGAACTCAGCCGACCAGATGCCAAAGCTCTTTTCAAGCCGCAACGACAGCAGGGCATTGAAGCCATATTCGCGGATCCCCTGGTCAGTGCCCGCCGCAAGCAGCGCTCTGCGCAGTGCGATATGTTCGCCCGCCTGACAATGGATTTCATAACCCAGCTCACCGGCCACGGACAGCCTGCCAACTTTCGCCCGGATCATCCCGATGTCAAACTGGCCACACCCCATGAACGGCAGTGCACCGACATCGCCATCCGTCAGTTTTGCGATGACATCGCGCGATTTCGGGCCGGCAAGTGAAAAACCGACCATGTCATCGGCAATATCGCGCACTGTCACACCATCCTGCATATGGCTGTCAAACCACCGCATGTGCCACTCGCGCAGGTAGTAGCTGCCCATGATCCACCAGCTCCCGTCACCCCAGTTGAAAACGGTGAGATCACCCTTCAACTTGCCTTCCGGTGACAGCATGGGCGCCAGCCTCGCCTTGCCGGGTGCCGGCAGTTTTGACGCCATCAGCCTGTCGAGCCAGGCATGCGCATCGGGGCCGGTGACTTCAAAACGCGAAAATCCCGTTATATCGAGCAGGCCGACACCGTCGCGTACAGCACGGCATTCTTCACCGATAATGTCAAACGCATTGGAGCGCTTCAGCGACGGTGTCTCGGCAAAACCTTCCGGTGCAAAATACAACGGCACTTCGAGGCCCCAGCTCGCGCCCCAGCGGCATCCCGCCGCCGTCATCTCGCTGTGGGCCGGTGACATTTTCAGCGGTCTGCCCGCCGGCAGTTGTTCATTGGGATAGGTCATCACAAAGCGGCGGGTATAGAATTGTCCGGTGGTTTCCTTGATGAACTGCTTGTTACCGGCAAAGTCGCCATAGCGCGCAACATCCATGCCGTAGACATCGGCCTCCGGCTCGCCGTTGATGATCCACTCGGCGAGCGATTTTCCGACACCGCCGCCTTGCAGGAAGCCGGCCATGACGGCGCAGGCGCACCAGTATCCCGGTTTGCCACGCACCGGTCCTACAAGCGGATTACCGTCGGGTGAGAATGTGAAGGCTCCATTGACCCAGTTCCTGACACCGGCGGTCTGCAGCACCGGATAGCGTTCAAATCCGAGTGTCAGCTCGTCGGCGATGCGATCGGTGTCTTCCTGAAGCAACTCGATGCCATAGTCCCATGGCGCTCCATCCATCATCCAGTGCTCGTGGTTGATCTCGTAAATGCCGAGCAGCATGCCGTTCAGGTCCTGGCGCATGTAGGTAAACCCTTCCAGGTCCACCACCAAAGGCAACTCTGCATCCATCTCGGCTATTTCAGGGATTGATTCCGTCAGCAGGTAATGATGCGACAAAGGCGAAACCGGCAGTTCAATACCGGCCATGCGGCCAACCTGCTTGGCCCACAAACCGGCGGCGTTGACCACGTGCTCGCACTTGATCGTGCCTTGCTCGGTGACCACCTGCCATCCGTCCCGCGTCTGGTTCAGTTCCAGCACGCGGTTGTGTTCGATGACACTGGCACCATTGTTCCGGGCTGCTTTCGCATAGGCATGCACCGTTCCGGTGGTGTCGATATAGCCTTCCCGGTCAGCCCACATGCCGCCGAGTATGCCATCCGTCGACATGATCGGGCACAGCTCACCGGCCTCTTCCGCCGTAACCAGCCGGACGTCTTCGATCCCGAGACTCTGGAAGATGCGATAGGCCGACTGCAGCCACTCCCAGCGGTCCGGTGTGCCCGCCAGCGTCAGGCCGCCGGTCATGTGCATGCCGACCGAATGCCCGCTTTCCTCTTCAATCTTGCCCAGAAGATCGATGGTATAGGCTTGCAGCGCCGCGATATTGGGATCTGCATTAAGCGCGTGGAACCCGCCTGCGGCATGCCAGGAAGATCCTGCGGTCAGCACGGAGCGCTCAATCAGCGCCACATCACTCCAGCCCATTTTTGCCAGATGATACAGAACCGAGGCGCCGACTACGCCTCCGCCAATGACCACGACCCTGTATTCGGACTTCATGACGAGACCTCCCTGCATCGATGATGACGACACAGTAATTCCGCTTTTAGGAGATGTCTAGACACAACTGTCCAGTACTGTTCCAGCATCGCCAACACCAGCCCGCCGGCTGCAGGAAACGACACGATGCCCGCAACAAACCGGCACCATTTCAGGGTGTTGGATGGAATTGTTGATCAGATGACGCTGACTGCCGGAGCACTGGTCATTTCAGTGCGGGGCCCGGGCGACCCGTTCATACACTGCCAACGTCCTTTCACGGCCCACCGTTTCGGAGAAATTATCAATCACGTGCCGACGCCCATCGCTAACCCTCCGTGCCTGCAGCTCCGCGGGTTCACGTGCCGATCGAACCAGACCGCGGGCCAGCGCCTGCCAATCGTCCGGATCAACCAGTTCGCAGAACTGTTCAATATAGCTTCCTGCATAGGCACGCAGGTTTGCGGTCACAACGGGCACACCGCAGGCGGCAGCTTCCAGCAATGTGGAGGGAAACGCATCTGCAACCGGATAGTTGACGACAAAATCAACCATTCCATACATGCCTGGCATCATTTCGTAACGAACCTCGGGGATCCAGTACAACCGTTCGGAAATGCCCAGTTCCTCGGCCAGTTGTTGCAGTTCTCTCACCCGGTCGGACCGATCCCAGGACCTAGTAAGCCTGATCATGGCGAGGCCTGCGGTGGCCGGAAGATCAGGTAATGCTGAGGCAAACGCCCGAAGTATTTCCTGCTGCCGATAACCATCACCGATACCGCGGGCAGAAAAGAACACAATTGCATCAACGGGTATCTGCAGGGCTTGCCGCCAGGCAGCACGCTTGGCAAGTGTACCCGGTTTGTAGTGCACCGGATTCACGCCAAGACAGATAAGTTCGCAGTCGATGCCATCATAACGTTTTGTTGCGGCATCAAAAAGCGGACGGCTCTCGACGATGACAGTTGGCCCGGTTGCCATCAGATCATCTATCCGTGGCTTAGGTGGCACCGAACCTATGAGCCCGTTAAGACCTCCAAACGCCGACAAGATCAGCGGCCCCAACCCCGCCTCATGATGGAATTCTGTCAGGAAACTGAAATTGTGGGAATGTGTCACGTGCGGGCGGAAGTCGGCGGCAATCGCGGCCAGCTCCGGCACAGGATTGTCCCAGGACTGTATCTGCACGTGACGGGCCCGGCTTGAGCCGGAAATTTCCCCCAGATAACCGGCCCACACAACTTCATGCCCGGCATCCACAGCCCAGTCACACACCCGTGTGGCAGGAGCTGCGTGCTCGGAACCATACATGAGAACACGCATTGGAGGTCTATCGGCCATTCGTCATCAGATTGGTGTTCAGTCAATATGGGCCGGATGCTGTGGACGGCTCAGGTCTGCCTGTTTTTCAGCTGTCAGCAGTGCTCGGTTCCGGGCTATCTATTTCTGGTCCGGTGGTGGTTGGCTCCGGGCTGGACGGATCAATCCACGGTGCTGTTGTCAGGTCCGTTATTGATCCGCACGCTACAATTTTTGGCGCTTGATAAGATTTTGCCGACGGGCTCACTTGCTGCTGCATTTGAATTTCGCTCCCTCACTGGGTTTGTTACCTCGGACTTCAAATACCGTAACGGAAGTAAGAAGCCCTATCAAGGAGCTACACGTTGGCTTGTTGAAGAAGGCGGATTACCGATTATCTCAGTCTTGCCCGGAAGGAGAGGGACTTTCTTCCGCGGTGTGAAGCAGGTCCAGTTGAACGAACTCTGCAATCAGTGCTTCAACGTCCCTTTGCAAGTCCGCAACAGGGACTTGGTACTCCGACGCCATGGCTTCGGTCACTTTGTCACGCGATCCGAGCTTGCCAAGCAACTGCCAGATGCGTGCTGCTGTGCCGTCCAGCCGGTAATAGTTTTCATTTTTCAGGTTCAGAATGACAGTTTCGTCTTCAACTTCCTGAACGAGAATACTCGTGGAGACCGTCACTTTCAGATCATGCATGTATGGGTCCGTGGTTGCTGAGCGCGCCCGGCTTCATACCATGAACGCAATAACTTCCCACCCGTTATCGCAATCGCTGCAGGCTCGATCATCAGCGTCCATATTCATGAGTCGGCAATTCCGCTTCGAAGAGCTGACCAGGTGAAATCGATGAATTCTGTGCTGGGACTCAGCCCCGCACGCTCTCCAGCCCGCACCACTCGGCGATGAACAGGGCGATGGAACCGGTCACCCGTTGCACCGACGACAGAGATACACGTTCATCGAACCCATGGATGTTTTCCGAATAAGGGCCGTACACCAGGCACGGGATGTCGCCGTACAAGACGAACACCCGCCCGTCGAGATAGCCCGGTGTCACCATTGTTTCCAGCGACTTGCCGTAGGCCGCCGCATGCGCCCGGCCCAGTGCGGCTTCCGCATCAGAGCCTTCTTCCAGCACATAGCCTTCGGCAAAGAACCCGTTGAATTCCACTTGCGGCGGGTTGTTTGACAGGAACGCATTGTCTCTCGCGGTGTTGCGTATGCAGTCTTCAACCTCCTTGGCCGCATCGCGCGGGTCCACGCCGGGATAGATCGAGATCCGGCAGTCGAACGAACACCATGCCGGCACCGACGAGGCCCAGTCACCGCCCTCGATCTTGCCGACGTTGAAATTGATCGGGTGATTGTAGTCCTCAAAATAGCGATGCTCATGCTGCCGGCCGTTCCACTCTTCCTCCAGCCTGCGCAGACCCTTCATGACCTCAAAGCTGGCCTCGATGGCATTGGCGCCGGCGCTCGCCTCGCGCACATGCACCGGCAGTCCGCGCACATTCACCTTGAACCAGATGACGCCGACATTTGCCCGCACCAGCTTGTCGTCTTCGGGTTCCGGAATGATGGCTGCGTCGGCCCGGTATCCGCGCACCAGCGCGGCCAGCGCACCATTGCCCGTGCACTCCTCCTCGGTTACCGACTGGATGTGCACTGTTGCTGCCGGCTGGAAACCTAGCGACCTCAAGGCATCTAGTGCATAAATATTGGCAGCAATTCCGGCCTTCATGTCGGCACCGCCGCGGCCATACAGCCAGTCACCGTCGCGCCACGGTTCAAACGGCGGTCTGGTCCACATGTCGAGAGGGCCCACCGGCACCACGTCCACATGACCGTTGAGGATCAGGGACCGGCCCGCCTCTTCACGCGGCCGGTGCGTGCCGACCACGTTGATGGCGTTGGTGTAGTCTACCTTCACCGGCGAAAATCCCGGATGATGTTCAATGTCGGCAACATCGATGGACCAGCGATCCATGGCATAGCCACGCTGCTTCAGTTCCCCGAACAGAAAGTCCTGCGCCGTGTGTTCCTGGCCCCGCAGTGACGGAAACCGGACGAGGTCTTCGGTAAACGCGGTTTGCGCTGCAAACCCCGCATCAACCGCGGCCAGAATATCCCTGGTGAGTTCTGTGTCGAGTGCCATGTCCGGGCCTGCCTGTGTCCTGCCTGCCGGAACCTTGATCGCGTTGACCATCACAGTCAATTGTCAGATTGCATGCGGTTGAAACCGGCAAAGCTGCGACCCGACCAAAAACACCCCCGGCTGCAACCGGGGGTGTCTTTCAGTCATGAATGTCCGCAGATCAGCTGTAGGGACTGATGCAGGCGTGCCAGTAGCCGTCATAGCCCATATAGGCGTCACGGCGTTCGTTGTAGGACCGATACCGGTCTTCGCACCATTCAACGTGCAACTCATAATCCGATCCCGCATAACGCGCTCCGCTGTACGCAATGATCGGTGCCGAATAAAGCCACCACGGTGAGGCATAATAAAAGCCATTGTAGTAATGCTTGTGACTGTGACGGCGATTCCTGAAGCGCTTGCCGTGTTTGCGGCGTTCGTACCGCCTCGCTCTGCGTTCCCTGCGGTCTGCGCGCCGGTCGGCCCGCCTGGCTCTGCGTTCGGCGCGCCTTTCACGACGTTCCGCACGTTTGACCCGATCACGACGCCTGACTTTTCGGTCTTTGCGTTTCGCGCGTCTCTCGGCACGCCGTTCAGAGCGGCTTTCAGCACGATTTGCCCGTCTTTCGGCACGGTTGGCCCGACGTTTGGCGCGATTGGCCCGGCGTTTGGCGCGTTTTGCCCGCTTTTCTTCGGCGGTTGCGCCACGATCATCGAACTGGACAATGGATTTTTTGAACTCGCGGCCGGCTTCGGCCGACGGCACGGCACTGAATGCACCGACCGACAGCGCCACAGCGCCTGCCACCCCGGCCACAAACTTGAACTTGCTCATTGGGAACCCCCGTTCCTTGCAACAGCCACACCACAGGCGGCCAACTAACCTCTCTCTCTGTCTTATGTAGGAGACGGTTTCGCGGATTCAATGACAAAAAGACAGAAAAACCGGGGAAAATCCGCAAGTTACAGATTTGCCGTTAGGACACCGAGCCAAACGTAAAGAGTGCGGCCGGACCGGGAAAGCTGGGCTTCCGCCCCTAAACTTCGTCCTGCTGGAGAACGTGGGCCCGCTCCTCAAATGCCGTCATCACTTTGCGCACGGCGATATCAAACACAGACCCCATGGCCATCTGCAACAGCCGCGACGACATCTGGTAATCGAGATGAAAGTCGATATCGCAGCCCCCGCGCGCCACCGTAAACAACCAGCGATTGTCGATGTGCTTCACCGGGCCTTCATTGGAAGTGGCCCGGATGGTCAGGCGTTTTTCGTCAACCACGACATCTGACACAAAGGTCTCCTTGAGCCGCAGTTTGGGATACTCAATGTCGAGGCTGGCCCGAAACGATCGCCGGCCATTTCCGAGGTCCTTCTCATCCCAGACCCTGGCACCAGTGCACAATGGCAGGAACGCCGGGTAGCTGGCCACGTCGGCCACGATCGCCAACAGGTGCTCAGGCGCAAATGCGATCCTGCGTGTTGTATGAAAGACGGTCACGAAATCAGGCCCGGGTCAGACAGAGCGCCTGGCAACCTTGGCTTCACGCGCCGCGCGCAGTCGGGCAAAGTCATCGCCGGCATGGTGTGACGAGCGGGTCAGCGGGCTTGCAGATACCATCAGGAAACCCTTGGCGTAGGCAGACGTTTCCAGCGCCTTGAACTCGTCCGGCGTCCAGAACCGGTCAATGGCCGCGTGCTTTGCCGTCGGCTGCAGATACTGGCCAATAGTCATGAAATCGATGTCGGCAGCGCGCATGTCATCCATTACCTGCAGGATGTCCTCGCGCTTTTCCCCCAGGCCCACCATGACGCCCGACTTGGTGAAGATACCAGGATCAAGCTCCTTGACCTTCTGCAGCAGGCGCAGGGAATGAAAATACCTCGCACCCGGGCGGATACGGCCGTAGAGGTGCGGCACGGTTTCAAGGTTGTGGTTGAACACATCAGGCCTGGCTTCAACCACAACTTCCATTGCGCCGTCCTTGCGCAGGAAATCGGGGGTCAGGACTTCGATTGTCGTCTCGGGTGCCGCTTTGCGGATAGCACGGATCACCTGCGCAAAGTGCTCTGCTCCGCCATCTGCCAGATCATCGCGGTCAACCGATGTAATCACCGAGTGGGTCAGCCCCATCTTGGCAACCGCATCAGCCACCCGCTCCGGCTCGCCCTGGTCCAGGGCATCCGGCATTCCCGTTGTGACATTGCAGAACGCACATGCCCGGGTGCAGATTTCACCCATGATCATGAAGGTGGCGTGCTTCTTTTCCCAGCATTCGCCGATATTGGGACAACCCGCCTCTTCACATACCGTGACAAGGTTGTGCTCGCGCACCAGCTGGCGGGTTTCGTGATACTTTGCCGACACCGGCGCCTTGACCCGCAGCCAGTCGGGCTTGCGCCGCTGGACCGGATTGTCGGGCTTGTGGGCCTTTTCGGGATGCCGCGCACGCGGCGTCTGGGTTGTGTCGAGAACTGTAGCCAAAGCCTGTTTGCTTTCTGGTATGGGAGCAGGATGAGAAACTCTCACATCCTGCTCCGGATCATGTTGGCGGGTTGCCGGTAACCCGTAATTGTTTAGCGTGACTTGATCATCCGGTACACGTAGATCAGCAGACAGGCGCCGGCCACGGCCACCACCAGTTGCCCGATCAGACCACCAAACGCCAGGCCAAGCGCGGCCAGCAAGAAATTGCCGATCAGCGCACCGCCAATACCCAGCACGATGTTCATCAGAAGTCCGGTATCGAACTTCATTACCTTTTCTGCAATCCACCCGGCCAAAGCACCGAGAATGATTGTCATTATCCAGCCAAAACCTACCATATTCCCCTCCTGATTGGGTTTGAACGAAGCAAGCCGATTAGACTCACTTGCCCCTGAGCATACGATAAACCGTAATTAGAAGAACAGCCCCGACTACAGACACCAGGACATTGCCCCAGAACCAGCCGTCAAATACCTCACCCAGCCTAAGGCCCAACGCATTGGCAATCCAGCCGCCAACAAAGGCGCCCAGGATACCGATTACGATATTTGTCAGGAGCCCGTGGCTCGCGCCGGTCAGCTTTTCGGCAATCCAGCCGGCCACGCCCCCGATCAGCAAGGTGCCGAAAATTCCCACACCGCCGCCAAGATCCATCAATGCCATATCCATTCTGTAACTTCCTTAAACTTACCCCGTCCAGATCAGTATGGCTTTCGATTGAGTCAATCAAAAGCCATGAGACTGATCGCACTTGTGCAGCTCCGGGATTACATATGGATCACGCGGCCATAGGCATCAAGTACGCTTTCATGCATCATTTCCGAAAGTGTCGGGTGCGGGAACACTGTGTGCATCAGCTCTTCCTCGGTGGTCTCCAGACCCATCGCGATAACAAAGCCCTGTATCAGTTCGGTCACTTCCGCACCGACCAAGTGCGCGCCCAGCAATTGCCCGGTCTTCTTGTCGAAGATGGTCTTGATCAGACCCTGATCCTCGCCCAGCGCAATGGCCTTGCCGTTGGCCATGAACGGGAACCGGC